>DDSG01000149.1 GCA_002343325.1 Phycisphaerales bacterium UBA2396
GTCTTTCGACAACTGGTCCTGCGTCTGCTTCACCATCGCCGGCGGCGCTTTCGCCGCGTACCCCGGATTCGCCAGTCGCCCCTCCAGGGTTGCGATTGACTTCTGCTTGTCCGCGATCAACTTCGTCAGCCGTGCCCGCTCTGCCTCCGCGTCCACCGCGTCCGCGAGGTTCGACAGCGCACACTCCGCGCCCTCGAACATAAACCGCACGCGTGCCCCCTCGCCCGCCAGCCCGCGGACCTCATCGACGCCCGCCAGTGTCTGCACCAGCAACGCCGAATCGGCCCACGACGCCGGCTCGGGAACGTGAAGAGTCACTTTCCGCTTCGGGGGCACGTTGTGCTGCGCACGCACCTCGCGGATCCCCGTGATCAGCGCCTTGGCACGGTCAAAGCGCCGCTCCGCGTCCTCGTTCTTCGCCGATGCCGCCAGCGTCGGCCAACCCGCCGTGCACAGAAGCCCGCCCTTCCTCGACCCCTCGAACGACACGCCCGGCACCGCCGACAGCGAGCCGAGCCTCGCCGACAACTGCTCCCAGATCACCTCCGTGATGAACGGCATCACCGGGTGCGCCAGCGAGATCGCCCCCTGCAGCACCGCCGCCAGCGTCGCCCGCTGGCGAGCATCCTCCGCCACCGTCGGCTTGATCGCCTCCAGATACCAGTCGCAGAAATCGTCCCAGATGAACCGATACAACGCCTGCGCATAGTTCGCAAACTCGTAGTTGCGGATCGCCTCGCCGATCTCCTCCGTCGCCCGCGCCAGCCGCGACAGAATCCACGCGTCCGCCAGCAGCGCCTCGGGCTTCGACGCAGAGCCGCCCGAACCCGCCCGATCAAGGATCGACAGCGTGAATCGGCTCGCGTTCCACATCTTGTTCGCGAGGTTCCGCCCAAAGTCGAACTTGCTCGACGTGTTCCGCGCCACCGGCATCTCGGCCGTCGGCTTCGCCGCGCCCGACGCCACCCCGTACGACGAGACCATCTTCCGGCCCTTGTACTCCTGGATCGGGGCGGCCACGCGGTCCCCACGCTCGTTGGTCACCATCTTCGGCGTGAACGCCTCGCCCGTGTGCGGGTCCAGCACGTCCACCGGCAGCCGCACGTCCTGCGTCTGCGTCGCGATCTGGCACAGCGTGAACCGCATCGCGTCCGACCCGTGCGTCTCGATGATGTCGATCGGGTCCACGCCATTGCCCAGGCTCTTGGACATCTTCTGGCCTTCGCCGTCCTGCACCACCGCGTGGATATAGACGTCGCGGAACGGCACCGCACCATCGCGGAAGTACCGGTTGAACATCGTCATCCGCGACACCCACAGCGTGATGATCTCTCTCGCGGTGCAGAGCGTGCTCGTCGGATTGAACGCCGCGAGCAACTCCTTCATCGACGCATCGCCCGACTCCGCCGCCGCCCGCCCCGCGTCAGGCCACCCCATCGTCGACAGCGGCCACAACGCCGAGGAGAACCACGTGTCGAGAACGTCGGGATCATGAGTGAATGAGCCGTTCCGTTCAAGCCACTCGATGACTTCTCGATCTTCTGGGTTTCGCACGCAAACATACATCGTCCCCGACCCGATGAACTCAAACGGTCGGCCGCCGTCTCGACGAATGACGGCGATTCGACTTGCCTTCTCCCACTCTGAGAGCACGCCGCAAGCGGCCGAGTACTCGCGAATGGCAGTTTCTTGCGAGTCGGACACTTTGCTTCCGGTCAATCGCCACACCGGAATCCGATGCCCCCACCAGAGCTGACGCGAGATGCACCAGTCGCGGATGTTCTCGTGCCAGTGCTCGAACGTCTTGGCGTACCGCGACGGGACGAACTTCATCTCCCCATCGCCCGGCTTCTGCTTCGCCCCGCCCGCCGAACGCTGCCCCTCAACCAGCGCCGCATTCGCCGACGCCGCCAGCCTCGGGTCCGTCACACGCACATACCACTGATCGCTCAGATAAGGCTCCACCTGCGCCTTGCTCCGATCGCTGAACGTCTGCGTCTGCGTATACGGCTTGATCGCCTCCAGCAGCCCGCGCTCCTTGAATGCCGACACCACCGCCTTCCGCGCCTCGGCCATCGTCAGCCCGACAAAGCCGCTCGCCTCGCCCACGTCCGTCCAGCCGTGCTTGTCCGAGACACGCCCATCGGGCGACATCATGTTGAGCAACCCGTTGCCCACCGCCGCGTCGATCGTTTCCTTGTGCCGCTGATAGACCTGGTAGTCGTTCTCGTCGTGCCCGGGCGTCACCTTCAGGAACCCCGTCGCGTACTTCGCCTTCGGGTCGTTCTTCTCTTCTTCCGTGCGGGCCAAGTGCTCAGGCAGCACCACGTACGAATCGCCGATGATCGGGATCACCCTCCCGACCAGCGGCAGCCTCACCGAAAGCCCCTTGAGCGACGGCAGCCTCGGGTCGTTGGGGTTCAGCGCCACCGCCGTGTCCGCCAGGTACGTCTCGGGGCGGGTCGTCGCCACCGTCACCCACGCCGGCTCGCTCGCCTTGTGCTCCGCCGCCCCGGGGTAACCCCGCGCCGCCAGCTCGCCCCAGGTCACGTCCTTCTCCCCCGCGACCAGCGGATACCGCAGGTACCAGAAGCTCGTCTGCACCTCTTCCTCGAAGCACTCATCGTCAGCGACCGCCGTCTGCAGCGCCGGGTCCCAGTTGACAAGCCGCTTCCCGCGATAGATCAGCCCATCCTTGAAGAGCCGGAAGAACGCCTCGCGTACGGCCCGCGCGCAGATCTCATCCATCGTGAACCGCTGGCGGTCAAAGTCGCACGAGCAGCCCATCAGCTTGAGCTGGTCGGTGATCTGCCTCTCGTAGTCGTCCTTCCACGCCTGCACCTTCTCGACAAACTGCTCGCGCGTGAACGCGTCCTTCAGCGGGCCCTTGAGCGTGCCCTCCTCCCGCAGCCGCCGCTCGACCACCGCCTGCGTCGCGATCCCCGCGTGGTCGGTTCCGGGCATCCAGAGCGCCTCGTACCCCATCATGCGGTGGGCCCGCGTCAGAACGTCCTGCAACGTGTTATTGAGCGCGTGCCCCAGGTGAAGCCGAGCCGTCACGTTCGGCGGGGGGATCAGGATCGAATATGGCTTCGCCTCGCCCCGGACCACCCGCCCCGGATCGGCCGAGAACGCGCCGGCGGCAAACCACCGGTCGCGAATGCGGCCTTCGTGCTCGCTGGGCCGATAGGCTTTGGGGAGTTCGGTCCCCGTCGAGGGGGCTCCGGCAGCGCCGGCGGTCGTGGGATCGGATGAAGTGGGGGGCATCACGGGCTGATGGTACGGGAGTGACGATGCCGGGATCTGAACAACGTCGAACCCTCGCCGCCCTGGGGCTGCTCGCCCTGACCGCCTGTCTCGTGGTCGCCATGATCCTCGTGCTCAAGCGTCCCACCCCCGCCGGCAGCGGTGGGGGGCATCACGGGCTGATGG
>DDSG01000043.1 GCA_002343325.1 Phycisphaerales bacterium UBA2396
TGCCGCGAAGCAGAAGCTCGCCGACGCGATCGAGCAGGCTCGACAGAAACGGGAGGCGGCGGACGCTGAGCGCGGACCTGCACGCTCACCGCGCGATCTGATGGCCGAGTTCGAAGACCGGCTCGCCGGGCTCGGCGAGGTTATCGGCAAGGGGATCAGCGTGCGAGGCACGTTCAACGCCCGCGCAGCGCAGGGACTGGAGTCCGACGGCGGGGCCGCCNNNCGTGACTTTGAGGAGGCCCAGGCCGCGCTCAAGGCGAACACGGAGGCGGGGCTCGCGGAGTCGCAAGCGGCGCTGGATGCCGCGAAGCAGAAGCTCGCCGATGCCATCGAGCAGGCCCGCCAGAAGCGGGAGGCGGCGGACGCCGAGCGCGGCCCCGGCCGCACGCCGCGCGACCTGATGGCCGAGTTCGAGGATCGGCTCGCAGGGCTCGGCGAGGTCATCGGCAAGGGGATCAGCGTGCGCGGCACGTTCAACGCCCGCGCGGCGCAGGGTCTGGAGTCCGACGGCGGGGCCGCCGAGCGCACCGCCCGGGCCACGGAGCAGACCGCCAAGCACACCAAGCGTCTCGCCGACGCCGCTCAGAGCGGCGGCCTGACTTTCGCATGATGCAGTCGTTCGCGTAAGGAGTGACGTTCGTGGCGATCACGGTGACGGAGAAGTTCGAAAGCCGCAAGTCCACCAAGGGCGACAACCCTTCGGCGGAACTGGTCTATACCGTGCGCGGGACCAACGACGACCTCGCGGCACGCAACGCCGCCGAGACCACCAGCCCCGCGACCTATGACGGCCAGCCCCGGCAATCCACCTCCGTCGAACCCGTCGGCGATGAGCTGTGGGAAGCCGTGGTCCGCTACGGGAAGGCCCAGGGCGGATCGCTCCCGGAGCCTGGCGAAAGCATTTTCTCCTTCGACACCGGCGGCGGCACACAGCACATCACCCAAAGCAAGGACACGGTCTCTTCGCACGCGCCCTCGGGTTCCTCCGCCCCGGACTTCGGCGGCGCGATCGGCGTTACCGCCGACGGCGTCGAGGGCGTGGACATCACCGTCCCGGTCTTTCAGTTCTCCGAGACACACTACTTCACCAACGACCAGGTGACGCCCTCGTACAAGGGCACGCTCTTCTCGCTCACCGGCAAGGTGAACTCCGGCGCGTTCAAGGGGTTTCAGGCGGGCGAGGTCCTATTCCTCGGCGCTTCGGGCGCGCGGCGCGGCACCGATCCCGACGACGACTGGGAGATCACGTTCCGGTTCGCGGCCAGCCCGAACGCGAGCGGCATCTCGGTCGGCGACATCAGCGGCATCAGCAAGAAGGGCTGGGAGTACCTGTGGGTGCGGTACGCAGACCAGGAGGACACCGGGTCGCACGCGATTGTGAAGCGCCCGGTCGCGGCCTATGTCGAGCGTGTGTACGACGAGGGCAGCTTCGCAGGTCTGGGGATCTGAACGATGGGTGACGTGTTCCGCAAAGTCCGGTCCGGCCAACCGCTCCGCATCCCCGCGGCGGCGTACAACGCCTTCGTCGATGCTGCGGTCGATCTACGGCGGCGGGAGCGCAACTCCAACGCCGGATCGGCGCTGGAACCTGCGCAGCGCGGCATCGTGCTGGTCCGCAACGACTCCGACGATGACATCGAGCCGTACCACGCGCTGGCCATCACCGGCGTGCTAGTCCAGCCCGACAACGAGGACCAGGAGCGGACGTTCCACAGCCGCACCCCGCTAACGGGCGATGTTGCCACCGAGCAGTCGCCCTCGCTCTCCTTCGTGCTGGCCCTCCAGCCGATCAAGCCGGGCGACCTCGGGCGCTGCGTGCTCACGGGCGTCACGCCCGCGCGGGTCTTCATCACGAACGAGACGGACACGACCTGCGAGCTCGCTCCCGAAGAGACCATGCTGGCCAGCACGCCCATGGGCGGCATCCCGATCCTGTGGAAGGAGGAGGGCACCGGCGAGAAGTGGGCGGTCATCGAGATTGGCCAGCCTTCGCCCGGCCGCGTCACGGCGATCCTCGGGGCAGCGCAGCCCATTCCCACCGAGAACAACCGCTGGCGCTACCCGTGGGTCGAGGCCCGGATCGACGGCGACCCCGGCAGCGACACCTACCTGCGGTACGTGCCCGTGCCGGAGGGGTTGTCATCCCAGCTCCCGGGCGGTGGCGAGGACCCGACGCGGCTGGCGATCAACCGCTTCGAAGCCCACCATATGAACGACTTCGACCCCGGCTCGGGGTTCGGCGGCCTGCTGGGGCTCGGGCCGGTGTGCGAGTTGCCGGGCGTGCTCCCCAAGTGCCCGCCCGCGCGGTCGCTCAAGCCCAGGCTCGTTCCCATCCCCGAGGGCGTCTGCGTGCAGCTCACCTGCGAGCGCAACAGCAAGGGCAGGCCGGTGTGGGTGTTCGAGGCGATGAGCCTGATCGAGATCGCCGACCCGGCCGACGAGGACCGCAAGTTCAACATCTACATCGAGGGAGGCGCATGACCATGACCTCCCCGACCAAGCCCACACTCGACGACCGCCGCGAGCACGAGCGGAAGAAGTACGTCGCGTTGGCCGCGCGGCCCGCCGCGCCCGGCACTGGGTACGGCGCAACCAACCACGGCGCAGCGGCTTTCCCGCTGGTGCAGCGGCTGAAGCCCCGCTTCGTCGTGGACTTCGGGTGCGGGCGGAACGACTTCATCGGCGCGCTGCGGCGGATCGGCATTGACGGGCTCGGCATCGACTTCGCGTTCCCCGAGGCGGACGTCCCGCGAGCTATGCACAAGACCGGCCTGCTCGACGACGTTGCCGATGTGGTGACGAGCTTCGATGCTCTGGAGCACCTGCTCCCCGAGGACGTGGACGCGGTGCTCGCGGAGATGCGGCGTGTCGGCCACCCCAAGGCGCACTTCGTGTTCTCGATCTGCACGCGCCCGAGCCGCACCACCGTCGCCGGCGAGGGTCTGCATCCGACCGTGCGACCGCTGGCGTGGTGGCTGGAGCGCATTGGCCGCGTCGGCACGGTGACGGCACCGAGGGCCGAGGGTCGGTACGTCGTCGGTCGGTTCGCTGCCAAGGAGGGCTGCGGCTGTGCGTGAGAACCAGTCGGACATCGCGGCGCTTCAGGCGGGGCTCAAGGCACGGAAGCCCGCTCGGGACGGTCTGCGCCTCTACACCGCCGATTTCAACGCGGTTTCGCTCGCCGGGTTCTACCGCGGGCGTTCGGCGTTCCTGGTCCTCTCGGGTCCATCGCTCACGCAGGTGGACCTCACCCAGCTCAACAAACGCGGCATCGTCACGATGGGCGTGAACAACTCCTGGTCCGTGCATCGCCCGACGCTCTGGACGTGCGTGGACGATCCGGGCCGCTTCATCGACACCGGCTGGAAGGACCCGGGCATCCTGAAGTTCGTGCCGACGTGCTGCTGGGACAAGCGGCTCCGCATCCAGAACCCCGACGGCACCATGCGCAACAGCGCGTTCCGTGTCCGGCAGATGCCGAGCGTGCTGCTCTTCCGCCGCGCCGATCACTTCGACCATGAGCGGTTCCTGACGGGCGACTCGGTCCCGTGGGGGAACGATGCCAAGCACGCGGACTCGCTCGGGATCACCGGCAAGAGGAGCGTCATGCTCGTGGCGCTGCGGCTTCTGCACCATCTCGGGTTCGGCACGGTGTACCTGCTGGGCTGCGACTTCAAGATGGCGGCCGACCGCAGGTACGCCTTCGAGGAGCACCGGGCACCCAACGCCATCCGGCACAACAACGTCCTGTACGACTCGTTGGCCCGCCGCTTCGAGGCGCTTCGCCCGCACTTCGACAAGCACCGCTTCCGCGTGATCAACTGCTCGCCGGGAAGCGAGCTCCAGGCATTCGACCGCATGGACTTCGACGCGGCGTTGAAAGCCGCGTCAGCCGAGTGCGGCAAGCCCGTGAGCACGCAGGGCTGGTACGAACCCAATCCGAAGCCGACCCCGCAGGAGGCCGCCCGATGAGTGACGGCCCGACCCGATACTACTTATACATCCCCGTGTGGGCGACGGGCCGTCCGCCCACGGGTGGCGGGTCGAGCAATTACTCCACGCCCTCGGGATCGACTCCCGAGAGCACCTACTCGACGCCGACCAGCACGCCGAGCATGCCGTCGAGCTACTCAACGACGGGCGATGTCATCTACACGACCGGCCCGAGCGGAACGCCCACGCTCACGTTCTACACCACCGGCGCCTTCACGAGCAACACGTCTGGCACGACGCACACGCCGTCGAGCAGCGGGTCGAGCGATTCCATGTCCTTGGGGTCGTCGGGTTCGAGCAGCGGCTCGCCCTCCTCGTCGGCGGGTAGCTCGTCATCGGGATCGATGTCCTCCAGCGGATCGTCTTCCTCGGGATCATCCTCGAGCGGGTCGTCCAGCAGTGGTTCCGGGTCTGGCTCTTCGAGCGGCTCCGGGTCATCGAGCGGATCGGGTTCGTCCGGATCGGGCAGCAGCGGCCAGAGCAGCGGGATGTCCAGCGGCGCTTCATCCGGCGCGAGCAGCGGGATGAGCTCAGGGGCGTCGTCGGGCGCATCCTCAGGCGGTTCCTCAGGTGGCGGGTCGTCCGGTGGAGGTTCCTCGGGCGGCGGTGGCTCCTCTGGTGGAGGTGGATCGAGTGGCGGCGGCGGATCATCGGGTGGTGGTGGGTCAAGTGGCGGTGGCGGGAGCAGCGGCAATTGCCTCCTCTTCGGAACCCTCGTGCGCCTCGAGGACGGACGCCTTACGCCGATCGAGAACCTCAGGCCCGGCGACCGGGTGGCATCCATCCAGGTGCCCGGCCTTGAGGTCGATGTGCCCTACCGCGCCCAGTACAACTGGCTCTCGCACCACGGCCTTCACGGCGCGACGCCCGTCGCAGCCCGCGTGGCCAGCATTCGCCTCGGCGAGCACCACGGCTTCATGGTGATCAACCGCCGACTGAAGGCGACGCCGGAGCACCCGTTCATGATCCGCCGCGGCGACGAGTGGGGCTTCGCATCCGCCGAGTTCATCCAGCCGGGGGACTTCCTGATCGACGAGCACATGAACGAGGAGGAAGTCGAGTCCGTCGTCCGCATCGACGCGGCGACCCGCACCGTGGCCATCCACATTCCCGGCACCAACACGCTGCTCGCCGAAGGCGTGTGGGTCCACAACGACATGCCCGCGACCGCTCAGAGTTCCGGCTCGGGCAGCGCATCGTCGGGATCAGGTTCCGGCTCCGGGAGTGGGTCCGGCTCCGGCTCGGGATCGGGGTCCATGTCCGGTTCGAGCAGCGGCTCGTCCAGCAGCGGATCGTCGTCCGGCAGCAAGTCGAGCGGGTCTTCGTCGTTCTCGTCTTCCGGGTCCTCCTCGGGCTCGTCGTCCGGAAGCGGCTCCGGGAGCATGAGCGGATCGAGTTCAAGCGGCGGCGGAACGGGCACTTTCTCCATCTAAGACCGTGTGCTCGCGATCCCGTCTACAAGTGCCGCGTCATTCCACCTGAATAGGATTCCACCGTCATCCCAGATGGGCGTCGAAGGCAGGTGGACTCCAACCTCGGCGTCGGAATCACGTTCGGTCCCCAGTGGCAGGGCCTGAACTGGGTCTATGTTACTGTCGCGAGCGCACCCTCGGGCGCCCCCGGCCAACTCACCTCAGACAACTTCATCGTGCGCACCGTTCCTGCACCATCCGCGACCTTCATGATGGGTCTGGCTGGCATGCTCGGAATGCGCCGTCGTCGGACCATCTAAGGTACGAGCGTGCGGGAGCGGGCCAGCCGCAAGCTGTTGAGTACCACCGACACGCTACTGAACGCCATCGCCGCGCTCGCAATGATCGGCGAGAGGAGCCACCCCGTGAACGGGAAGAGCACGCCCGCCGCGATGGGTATGCCGACGATGTTGTAGATGAACGCCCAGAACAGGTTCTGCTTGATCGTCCGCATCGTGGCGTGCGAGAGGGCGATGGCCTGCGGCACGGCGCGGAGGTCGCCGCGCATGAGCGTGATGTCCGCCGACTCCATCGCGACGTCGGTTCCTGTGCCGACGGCGAGGCCCACGTTGGCTTGGGCGAGCGCCGGGGCATCATTGATGCCGTCGCCGACCATTCCAACGATGTGACCATCGGCTTGGAGAGCCTTGACCTTGTCCGCCTTGTCCTTGGGCAGGACCTCGGCGAAGACCACATCGACGCCCACTTGCGAGGCGACCGCCTCGGCCGTCCGTTGGTTGTCACCGGTCATCATGACCACACGCAGCCCAAGGGCGTGCATGGTGGCGATGGCCTCCTTCGACTCGGGCCGTACCGTGTCGGCGACCGCAACGATCCCGGCTTCGCGCCCGTCCACGGCGACGAACATGGGCGTGCGCCCCATCGCCGCCAAGCCCGCGGCCCTCTCCGCCAGCGTGGAGCGGATGCCGCGCTGCTCAAGCAACGCCGCCTTGCCAACGAGTACGCCGCGTCCGTCCACCGTGGCCTCGATCCCATGCCCGACCACGGCCTGGAACCCGATCGGCTCGGTGAGGGGAAGCCCGCGTTTCTTGGCCTCACGCACGATCGCTGCGGCGAGCGGGTGCTCGCTGTGCTGCTCGGCTGATGCGGCCAGCCGCAGCAACTCGCGTTCATCGAGCGTCGCTCCTGGTGCGGGGATGATGTCGGTCACGGCGGGCTTGCCGTGCGTGATGGTGCCTGTCTTATCGAGGACGATGGCGGTGAGCTTGTGGGCGGTCTCCAACGCCTCGCCGCCCTTGATCAGGATGCCCTTCTCCGCGCCGCGCCCGGTTCCCACCATGATCGCCGTCGGTGTAGCCAGCCCCAAGGCGCACGGGCAGGCGATGATGAGCACGGAGACGGCCGTGACCAACGCCATGCTCAGCCGAGAGTCCACAGGCGAGACAAACCACCAGACCACGAACGTCACGAGGGCGATCGCGATGACGATGGGAACAAACACGCCGCTGATCCTGTCGGCTAGGCGGGCGATCGGGGCCTTGCTGCCCTGGGCCTCTTGCACGAGCCGCACGATCTGTTGGAGAGCCGAGTCGGCCCCGACCTTGGTCGCGACCAGCCGCAGGGCGCCGGTGGAGTTCATGGTGGCGCCGAAGACGCTGTCGCCGGCCGCCTTCTCGACCGGCACGCTCTCGCCGGTGAGCATCGACTCGTCCACCGCGGACTGGCCGCTCTCGACACTCCCGTCCACCGGGATCTTCTCGCCGGGGCGCACCAGCACGCGGTCACCCACGACGACGGATTCGATGGGCACGTCCTGCTCGGTGCCGTTCCGCACAACGCGAGCCGTCCTGGCCTGCATCCCGATGAGCCGCTTGATGGCGGCGCTCGTCCGCCCCGTCGCCCGTGCCTCGAAGTACTTGCCCAGCAGGATTAGCACGATGATGATCGCGGCAGCCTCGTAGTAAACCGGCACCATCGGCATGCCGCCCATCGTGCCCTCGACATGCGCTGCGTTCGCTGCGGCTCCACCGATACCCGCAAAGAAGCCGGGCCAGATCGTCGCCGCAAGCGAATAGAGATACGCCGCGCCGGTCCCCATTGCCACCAGCGTGTCCATGTTGGCGCTGAAGTGCCGGAGGCCCTTCCACGCGGAGCGAAAGAACTGCCAGCCGCACCAGAACATGACGGGCGTCGTCAGTGCAAGCTGGAGCCAGTTGATCCAGGAAACGTTGAACGCCGCGATCTTCCCGTGCGACATGGCGATGACCAGCACCGGCAGCGACAACGCCGCGCCGACGATCATCTTGGTGAGCAGCCGCCGGGTCTCCGCCTCGCCGACGTTCATGTGCGCTGAGTGGTCCTCGCCGCCGCTCATAGAATGCTCAGCGTGCGCGCCAGTTCCCTGCGCCGCGAGCATCGCCGCATGGTCATGTCCGGCATGCCCATGTGGCGGGTTCGCCGCCGCAGGGCGAGACGGTTGCTTGGGAGGCGGCAGAATCGCCTTGTACCCGATGTCATCCACCGCTTTGGCCAATGCTTCAGGCCGTGTCGCCGCCGGGTCGTACTTCACTGTCGCCACCTTGGTGGCGAAGTTGACGTTTGCCGATTCGACGCCTGGCTGCTTGCCCAGACGCCTCTCAATTCTGCTCGCGCATGAGGCGCAGGTCATGCCCTCGATGGGCAGGTCGGCCCGTGCTGTACGGGCCGCTTGAGTCGGTGAGGTATCCGGCCCGTGCGCCTCCGCGCCGGGTCCGTCATGGTGGTGCATGGTCATATCGGCCGTCCTTTCAGATGCTCAGGGTGGCGCCTCGCTCGCCCGAAACGCGGTCTCCGAGGCACCCTTGATCTCCAGTGTTCCTTCGCAGCGCCACCGAGATACCGACGATCCGCACCGCGCCAACGAAAGACGGCGCGGATGTCCTTCTCTTCGACACCACGGTTCTCTCCTCACGACATCTGTGGCGGCAGCTCATTGCTGTTCCATTGAGGCGTGCTGGTTCAGAACAGAACTCTAAACCCCAGCGTGATCACGAGATCGGTCTCCGGACGCTCGTCGACGTCCTGCACGATCGGGAAGCCGACAGTCGCTTCCAGCGCGAAGGTGCGTGCTTCGTACAAGATGCCCGGACCCAGGAGGATCTCGTTGTCGCCGTTGGTCTCGTAGAGGCCGTTGAGTTCGAGGGTGAGATAGGTGGCCGCCGTCGTGTCCGCCGAGTACTCGGCGGGGTCGAGCCGGAAGAGGTATGAGGTGTCGTATCGGAGCGCGTCGTCGGGCCCATCGCCCGCGACGGTGTTGAACTCGTCTCCGCCGGTGTTGAACTTGTAGGAGAGGGCCTGATTGAACCCGTGCCGACCCAAGATCGAAGTGAAGACGACGCCGGCGAAGGGGTCCCACGAGTGGCTGCCCAGGTCACCTGTACCTGTAGGTGCCTCGACGCCCCCGAAGAATGCCAAACGCACGGAATCGACCGGGTTGAGGTCCCACTGGAAGGGCCGCCACTTGAGCGACAGCGAGGCATCCCCAGCCCCGAACTCCGTGTCCGTCCCCGAGGAACTCGCCGGATCCTCAAAGCTCAGCGTGAGCGGCAGCGTGAAGGTCGTGGAGAGTTCGCGAGTGATGCCATAGGTCAGCGCGGTCGTCGCGACAATCTTGTCAATGTCGCGGTCCTCGGGCGATGGGTCGTCGCCGAGTTTGATGTACTGCACGCGCTCGCGCAGGTACCACTTGCCCACGCCCGGCTGGGTTGCGGCGGGCGTGTTGGTCGCCTCCTGCCCGAAGGCAAGACCGGCGGGCGCCAGCAGGGCGATCCCAACCGCCAGGGGTGCGGCCTTGGCGGTTGGTCGAAAGAGGAGGGCGCAGGCGGGGCTCATGGAACGCGCACCTCCGCCAGCGTGAAGCCGCTCTTGTCGACCGCGTCGGCCAACTGCTGCTTGGTCACCTTCGCACCGGGCATGAACTTGACCTTGGCCTCGCCCGTGCCCATATCGACGTTCACGCCCGAGACACCAGGGACGTCCAGCAACTGCTTGTCCACGTTGTTGGCGCAAAGCGGGCAGCTCATGCCGTGCACGATCAGGGTTGCGGTGGGACTGTCCACGACCGCCGCTGGCTCATCGATCCCGGGTTGATCGCCAGCGGTTGGTCCGCCAGCGCATCCCGTGAGCGCCAGCGCCGCCACGCCAAGCCCAATCCCGATCATCGTCCGCAAGTACGTCATGTGTGAAACTCCTTTCGGTTCGTGGTCAGGCATCGCATTCGATGGGCCTACGCGGACCCCCGCTGCCAATGCCCGAGCCGCGTGTGTTCGTATTCACCGCGCGATCTTGCCCACCAGTTCAACAAGTTCATCGATCATCTCGCGGCGCCGCTCGCCGTCCTCGTGCATCGCCCGAACGGCGCAATGGGAGAGGTGGTTCTTGTAGAGGTTCCGAGCGACCGAGCGCAGAGACTCCTGCACCGCCGCGCACTGCTGGATGATGTCGGTGCAGTACCGATCCTGCTCGATCATCGTGGCGATGCCCCGCACCTGCCCCTCGATTCGCTTGAGGTGCTTTAAGTTCGCCGTCTTGATCTCCGGATCGACGCCCGCCGCGTGGGCGCCCGGGCCGATGCCGTTGCTTGCGGCGTCCAGCCCAGCGGCAGCGCCGCACCCGCAGCACGCCACCGCGCTTGCGCCTTCAGGAGATGTGCGCCCCGTACCGCTCGCGATCGTGGCGCTCTTGGGGTTCCCTGCTTTTGCGTTACTCGTCGCGATCTGCTTCTTCATGGGCGAGTGTCCCTTCAATGTTCGTGTCGATCGCCGTCGCGCACACCGCGCTTAGCCGCAGCAAGATCCCCTCGCGGCGTTCTTGTTCCCGCCGCCGCAGCACGAAGCGCCGGGAGCCTTTTCAGCGGCAGGCCCCGCCGAGGCCTCGCTGGCCCGGGCCGCGTACCCGGCCTCACCGAGGGCGTTGACGGCCCGGGCCACGGTCAACCCGTCGGGCGCGGTGATCTTGGCGCTGCCCACCGCGACCGACCGGACGCCCAGGCCCGGCACATCGGCCAGGGCCTTAGTCACGGCCTGCACGCAGTGCCCGCAGGTCATCCCATCGATGGAGAGTGTGTACGAGGACGGACGTGCGGTAGTGGAAGACGGATTCGTGGTGACCGTGTTCATGGCTGATTCCCTTCCCGAATTATACTCCCCCCCAGTATGTACGTCAACCGAGATGGAGCGGTTCGCGCCCGGGTAGCGGTGATCGGAGGAGTGGCAGCGTGACGGTCGCCGCGTAGGCGGACGGGGTGAGTTTGGGTTGGCGGGAAGGACACCGGTCCGACCTGAAGACTGAATCACTATCCGTTCACGGGTGCCTCATTGCCTGAGGTGAATATCACCTCAAAGCCGTATCGCGCGGCCGGACCCACCATTCACGGAGTTCGACCATCATGTATACCCGCAGATCCGCCGCCGTGATTTCCTTCGGTGCCGTCGCGCTCATCGGCTTTGCCGCCGCGAGCCAGCCCACCCAGCCTGCCGATCGCCCAGCCCCCGCCGCCCGCACCCCCGAAACCCGGAAGGACCAACCCATGAACATGCAGCACGATTCCAAGGCCATGCAGGAGTGCATGAAGATCTGCGGCGAGTGCGCCGGGGTGTGCGCCCAGACGGCCCATCACTGCCTGACGATGGGCGGCCAGCACGCCTCGCCCGAGCACCAGACCCTGCTCCGCGACTGCGCGGAGATCTGCGCCGTTTCGGCCTGCTTCATGGCCCGCTCCTCCCCGCGCTCGGCCGACCTCTGCCGCGAGTGCGCCGAGATCTGCAACCTGTGCGCCGCGGAGTGCGACCGCATGGGCAAGGGCGACGAGATGATGACCAAGTGCGCGGAGATGTGCCGCCGCTGCGCCCAGTCGTGCGAGAAGATGGCGGGCGCGGCCGCGCGGTAGGCTGCCGCTCGAGCCATTGGAGCGGCGAATCCCCGCGCCGTGGATCGTGCCACACCCGGGCCATGTTGTGCGAGAATCAGCCATTGGGTTCACTCGCAGGTCACTGCGCTCTCCGCTTCCACTTCCACTCCTCAACGGCGCAGAACACGCAGGGGACGATGAAGAGTGTGATCAGCGACACCGTCATGCCGCCGACCGATGGGATCGCCATCGGCCGCATCACGTCCGAGCCGCGGCCAGTGGCCCAGAAGATTGGCATCAGGCCGAAGACGGTGGTGGCAATCGTCATCAGGCAAGGCCGGATGCGTTTGAGACCGGCCTCGATCACGGCCTCGCGGATCTCGCGGGTTGATGCGAACTTCCGGTCCTTGAAGACGCCTTCGAGGTAGGTCGAGATGACCACGCCGTCGTCGTCTACGACGCCGAAGAGCACCAGGAAGCCGACCCACACCGCGACCGAGAGGTTGACGCCCCAAAGGGCGAGCATGATGAATCCGCCGGAGGCGGACACGAGGACCCCGAAGAAGATCACGGGCGCGATCCACCAGCGTGAGAAGCCCAGGTAGAGCATCACGAACATGATGCCCAGCGTGATCGGAACGAGGATCTGCATCCGCTTGGTAGCGCGGACCTGATTCTCGAACTGGCCCGACCACTCCCAGTAGTACCCGGGCGGGAGCGTGAGCCGGCCGTCCTTGAGGGCCTGCTGCAGTACGCGCTCGGCGTCCTGCACGACCGAGACCTCGTCGCGGTCGCGGGTGTTCATGGTGACGTAGCCGACGAGAAGTCCCCGCTCACCCTTGATCTCCTGCGGTCCGAGTACCGTTGAAATGTTCGCGAGCTGCGCGAGCGGCACCTGCGCCCCGGAGGAGGAGGGAACGTTGATCCTCTGGATCGCGTCCATGTCCTCGCGGAAATCGCGGGCGAGTCGGATGCGGATGGGGTAGCGCTCCCGACCCTCCACCGACTCCATGAGGTTCATCCCGCCCAGTGCCATCTCGATCACGTCCTGCACGTCGCGGATGTTGACGCCGTAGCGGCCGATCCGCTCGCGATCGATCTCAATCTGGATGTAGGGCTTGCCAACGATGCGGTCGGCCACGATGTCCGTTGCGCCGGGCACCTCTCGGAGCAACTGCTCGATCTGGAGCCCGACCTTCTCGATCTCGCGGAGGTCGCTGCCGTAGATCTTCACGCCCATCATGGCACGGAAGCCGGTCTGGAGCATGACCAGCCTCGTCTGAATCGGCTGAAGCCAGGTTGGAAGTACGCCGGGGATGGCGGTCTTCTCCTGGAGTTCCGCAAGAATCTCCTGCTTGGTGATGCGCCGCTCCTCAGGCCAGATCCACGAGAGCGGCGTACGAACGATGCCCGGCCAGTCGGAGAACACGCGCTCGACCTTCCGCGTGCGCCATTGCTCCTCGGGCTTGAGGATCACGATCGACTCCATCATCCCGATTGGCGCGGGGTCCAGTGCGGACTCGGCCCGCCCGATCTTGCCGACGACGCTCTCGACCTCCGGGACGCTCGCGATGGCGAGGTCCTGCTTGCTGTTGACCTCGACCGCCTGGGAGAGTGATGCCTGAGGCAGGAGCGAGGGCATGTACAGGAGTGACCCCTCGTCGAGCGGCGGCATGAACTCTCGACCAAGGCCGGGCAGGATGCGGCCCTCCTTGAGGACCGCGAGCCCGGCGCTCGACTCGGCGCTTCGTTCGGCGGGGTCCTGCCGTCGCAAGAGGAGGCGGACCCGTTCCGAGCCATCCGCATCGCGGACACGCTGCCAGCGGAGTTGGTCGAGTTCAAGAAGCGGCCGCGTGATGTCGGCATCGGGCGGCTCGTACATCGCACGTTTGAGTTCGGGCGATGCTCTCTCGGATGCGAAGGCGTTCACCGCCCACTCGACCGGCGCCAGTGTGCGGTGGATACCGAGCCACACAGAAAGCCCGGTGAAGAGGATCAGCACCGGCGCCACCATGAAGGTCTTCTTGTGATCGAGGATCCAGCGGAGCGTTGGGACATAGCCCTTGGCGATGACCCGAGACACTGGGTTCCGCTCCAGCGGCAGGAACTTCTCCCGCGTCATCCGGATCACACACAGCGAAACGCCGATCCCCACCGCGGCCGCGACGAGCCAGCCGCGGTCGTGTGCTCCGCCGAGCCCCCACATGAACGCCACGTGGGTCGCCAGCGTGGCCAGCACGCCCACGCCCGCGGCGACGAGCAGCGTGGTGCGGTGTTTCCAGTTCACGGGCCGGTAGAGGAGGTAGCACAGGAACGGGACCACCGTGATTGCGAGAACGACGGACGAGCCGATGGCGAACGTCTTGGTGAAGGCCAAAGGCTTGAAGAGCTTGCCCTCCTGGTCGGTGAGGAAGAAGACGGGGATGAACGAAACGATTGTGTTGGTAACGGCGGTGATGATCGCCCCGCCGACTTCCGTTGCGCCTTCGTACACCAGCCCGAAGTGGCCTTTCTCCTTGCGCTCCTCGGGCGTCGCGCCGGCGATCCGGCGGTAGATGTTCTCCGTCATGATGATGCCCATGTCCGCGATGTCGCCGATGGCGATCGCCAGCCCGGCGAGCGACATGATGTTGCTGTCGACGCCGAACGCGTACATCAGGATGAACGACCCGGCCAGGGCGAGGGGGAGCGTCGGAAGAACGGTCGCCGTCGAGCGCAGGTGCATCAGGAAGAACAGGACGACGAAGCCGGCGATGAGCGCCTCCTCGAACAGTGCCGTCTTCAGCGTGTCGATCGTCTCCTGCACGATGGTGGTCCGGTCGTAGAAGGGGACGAGTCTGACGCTGGAGACACGCCCGTCGTTGAGTGTCTTGCGCGGCAGTCCGGCTTCCAGCTGCGCGATCTTCTCGTTGACTCGGGCGACCACCTCGCGGGGGTTCTCGCCGTAGCGCATGAGCACCACACCGCCGACCGCTTCGACGCCGCCCTTGTCCAGAGCGCCGCGCCGGAAGTCCGGACCCAGTTGGACCGTGGCCACGCTGCGGAGATAGAGCGGGGTGCCCCCCTCCTGGCGGATCACGACCCGCTCCAGGTCCTCAACGGACTTGATGAAGCCCAGGCCGCGGATGAAGTACTCGACACCGCTCTGCTCGATGACCTTGGCGCCGACGTCGATGTTGCTCTTGCCGACGGCCTCGACAATCTCCATCATCGTGACGCGGTGGGCCCGCATCCTGTCCGGGTTGATGTCGATCTGGTACTGCTTGACGAAGCCGCCGATGCTCGCGGCCTCGCTGACGCCCGGTACAGTCTGGAGCTGGTAGCGGATGTACCAGTCCTGGATTGATCGCAGTTCGGCGAGGTCAAAGCCCTCACCCTCCACGGTGTACCAGTAGACCTGGCCCAGTGCGGTGGCATCCGGCCCGAGCACGGGCGTCACGCCCGCGGGCAGACGCTGCTGGGCGACGTTCATGCGCTCCAGCACTCGCGCGCGGGCCCAGTAGTAGTCGATGTTGTCCTCGAAGATCACGAAGACCATCGAGAACCCGAAGCCCGACATGGAGCGGATCGCCTTGACGCCCGGCGTGCCGGTCAGGCTCGTTGTAAGTGGGTAAGTGACCTGGTCATCGACGTCCTGCGGGCTCCGGCCTTCCCAGTCGGCGTAGACAATGACCTGCTTCTCGCCGATGTCCGGGATGGCGTCCACGGGCAGCCGCATGATCGCCCAGTACCCGGCCGCGCAGATGCCGAGGACGATGAGCGTCATCAGGAACGTGTTCTTCATGCACCAGCGAATGACGGCGTTCACCATGGGTGGCTCCCTCACTTAGTGCTTGTGGCCGCCGACCGGCGCCTGCGATGGGGACGTCTGGGTGCTGGGTTGTGTGGGAGCTTCGGCCGGCTTCGCTGGGCCACCGTGGTCGTGGCCCATGGTCGCATGCAGCCCGCCCGGGTAGAACAGGCTCGGATGCCCCGTCACCTGGAACTGACTGTCGATAAGGAAATTACCGCGTGTGACCACGCGCTCCCCAGCGACAACGCCGGCGAGCACCGGGTAGTACGCGCCCGACCTGGGACCAAGCGTGAGCTCGCGCGGCTCGAAGAGTCCCCGGGCCTTCTCTACATAGACAATCCGCCGGGTCCCCGAATCGAGCACCGCCGCCACGGGCACCGCAAGCACAGCACGGCTTGGGCTTGCCATAGCAGTCGGGGCCGCTTCGACCTCTTTGAGCTTCATCTTGCACACCGGGCAGCGTCCCGGCTGGTCGTACGTCTTCTCGCCCTCGCACTTCATCGGGCAGAAGTACTTGGCCGCGAGCGACGGCGTGGCCGGAGGCATGTCGCCGAGGTCGTTAGCATGCGCGGCGTGTGCATCGGGATGTGGGTGGCTGGTCGACGGGTCGCCGGGGATCTGCTCCAGAGGCATCTCGCAGATGGGGCAGGCCCCATCGGCCTCGGTCAGCACCTGGGGATGCATCGGGCAGGTGAACTTGCCCTCGACCCCCGTCGGCGCGGCGCGTCCCTCGGCCGTCAGGGAGGCCTCGATCGACGCAGTGACGAACATCCCAGGCTTGAGCGCGTGGTCCTTGTTGTCAATGTGCACCGGGATGCGAACGGTCCTGGACTGCTCGTTCACGATCGGCTGAACGAACGTGACCAATCCCTCGAAGGTGCGACCAGGGATGGCCTCCGCCGAGAGCCGCACCTTCTGCCCGTACCTGATCCAGGGCAGGTCGAACTCATACACCTCCAGGTACACCCAGACCGAGTCGAGGTTGGCGATCCGGTACAGGACATCCCCGGCCTTGAACGCCGCCTTCTCGACGATCGTCTTCTCGATGACCGTTCCGCTGATCGGCGAGTAGAGCGTGACCCGGTCAGTCGTCTGCTTCTTGTCAATGAGATTGGCGACCTGCTCATCGGTGAGACCGAGCAGACGGAGCCGGGTCTTGGCGACGTTCACGAGCGCCTCCCCAGCGCCACCGGCCTGCAAGGCGATCAAGAGTTCTTGCTGCGCCACCAGAAGCTCGGGGCTGTAGACCTCGGCCAGGTGGTCGCCCTGGCGGATCTCCACGCCGGTGAAGTTCACGAACAAACGCTCCGCGTAGCCGTCGACACGCGGCGTGATCGTCGCCAGAGAGGACTCGTTGTACTCGATGCGTCCGACGGCCCGTAGCTCGCGGGCCAGCGGTCGCGCCTCCACAGCCACCGTCTCCACGCTTGCCATCGCGAGCGCGTGCTCGGAGAGTTGGAGAGTGGGAGCCTCACCGGCCGCGGCCGATGTCGCCGAGGCCGCGGGGATGAGCGGCATCTCGCAGATTGGGCAATCGCCCGGCTGATCGAGTCGCACCTGAGGGTGCATCGAGCAGGTGTACACCTGCTTGGCAGGCGCTGGTGTAGCCGCGGCTGACGACGCTGCGGCGGGAGCAGGCCGTGCGGCGCCTCCACGCCCAAGCCAGTACCCACCAGCCACTGCAAGCACGCCGAAGACGACGATCGACACGATGGTGGTGCTTCGCTTCATGGACGGGCCTCCTTGAGCTCCGTGGGCTGCATGGGTTGCGGGGGATTCACGGGCAGAACCGGAGCGCCCTCCGGTGCCGCGCCTGCAATCACGAGTGAAATCGACGCGATGGCAAGTTCCTGCTGTGTCCGGGCCTCGATGGCGGCGAGCTCGAACTCCAGCAGCCGGCGTTGGGCGTCGATCACGTCGAGGAACGAGGATCGCCCGCTCGCGTAGCCGGACCGAGCGGCGTCAAGCGACTGCTGCGCCTTGGGAAGAAGTGTCGATCCGAACAGCGTCGCGTTACGTCCGCTCTCCCGGTACATGTAGAGCATCGACGCCAGTTCGGCCGCAATGGCGATCTGCTCGGCGGAGAGGCGGGCTTCGGCGGACCGCTTCTCCGTCTGCGCCGCGGCGATCTCGGCCGCGATCTTGTCCCGCCAGATCGGAAGGGTCATGCTTGCGGTGGGTCGCCACATGATGGGGTTGGCCTTCACATCCGCCTCTATGCCGACTGTGAAATCGGGCACCCGGCTGGTTCGGGCCAGATCGAGCATGGCCTCGCCGCGCCGCACATCGGCCTCCATCTGCCGAAGCACGGGGTTTCGCTCCGAGGCGATTGCCAGCACGGCGTCCGCAGAAGATGGCGGCGTACCGACTTCGAACGTGCTTGGGATGGGCACGGACGACTCACCCGGAGCGTGACCGAGCGCGGCACGGAACTCCGCCTCCAGGACGTTTCGGGAGTCTTCGAGGTTGGCGATCTGGTTGGAGAGTTGATCCCGCTCGATCTGGGCACGCAGTACGTCCTGGATCGTGCCGCGGCCCGCGCCCACCTGTTGCTGTGCCTGCGATTCGACATCCCCCAGCAGTGCAAACGCCTCGCGCTGGACTCGGATTGTGTCGTTCAGAAAGTGAAGCCTGATGTACGCGGACTTGGTTGCGTAGGCCGCAGCAAGGACCTCGCTCTCGAAGCCGAAGTACCCCACCCGCGCCTCCGCCGCGGCAACGTCTCCCGCTGCTCGGAGCTTGCCCGGCCCGGGAAGATCGAGCATGAGGCCGGGCATGACGGCGTCGAGCATGTCGGCGATGTCGGCCTCGAAGGTCAGGCGAGGGTCGGGGAGCGACCGCGCCGGCGTGATCCGCTCGACTGAGGCCGCCCAGGCGTAGTACGACGCCTCGACCCTCGGGTTGTTGAGCATGGAGTATCGCAGATAGTCCGCCAGCGGCGACTGGGCGGTGAGCGTCGGAAGCGTCGGCTTGGCGTCGCCGGGCCGATAGACTGACCGGACACTCTCGATGTCGGACCTCGCCTGACGCTCGGTTGCTGTGGGTGTGCCGGCGCAACCCGCAAGCATCGCCGCGGGGAGGAACAGGACCGCCATCAATGTCGATCGAGGATCAGTGCGTCTCATGGCGTGCCTCACTTCTTCTCCGTCTTCAGTTCGCGTGACGACCAATGCAGGTGGGCAATCTTCGGCGTTCCGGCGTCATTGACCACCACGAGGGTGACCGCGGCGGACAACTCCCGCCTCTTTGCCCCATCGCCCGACGTCAAGGTCACCGTCTGGCCGACGAGAGTCGCGGCACCGAAGGGCGTCTCGGTCTCGGTGACTGTCCGCCACGCCGCGACGCCGAGGGTCTTGAGTTCGGGCTTGAAATGCTCGTCGCGGTATTGCTCCCAGGTGCCGGCATCACCGCCGTTGTGCAGGACGGTGGCCTTCCCGTCGCTCAGGAACATGCCATCGAGGGCGGTCGAGTCCCCAGCGGCTCGCGCCGCTTGGAACCGCCGCGCCAGTTCGACCGCCGGCGATGCCGGAGCGACCTTCACGTACTTGGACAAGAACGCGTCCTTCTCGGCGTCGGGCTTGGCGTCCCACTTTGTGTCGCATCCGGGGCAGCAAAACCCGATGGCATGCCCCCTCCACACGCGCATCGGCGTCTCTGAGTCGATCTCTTCACCTCGGATGGGACAGCGGTCATTGACGGCGCGGGTCGGCTGGGCACCGGGTTGTGTTGCTTTCGGGGCATGGTGATCCTGGTGTCCTGGTTGGGCAGCGCCGGCGAGCAGAGCGCCAACCACGAAGAGCATGGCGAGAACGATGGATGTGCGAACGAGCATGATGAACCTCCGTCAATCGAGGAAAGAACAGCGAACGCGACAACGCGAACAGCAGACTGAGATGTGGACGAGGCAGTGGTCTGGCGCATGTGCTCAACAGAGGGCGTCGCATGACGCCGAAGAAGCACGGCCGGACTGGGCTGCTACACGATGAGCGCGCAATGCATGCGCACGAGCGATGTCAGAGGTCGCTGAACCGCCAGATGAAGCGGATCACGTCCACTGGCCAAGTTGAGCGCCGCAAGCTCGGGCCGCGTGCACCAGTTAAGGATCGCGACGACCACCTGTGCCGGTGCATGGATGCTCGGCTTCTCGACCGAAAGCATCTTGCCACCGCTCTTGTCGCACGAGCAATCCTGCGGTTCGTCAGTAGGACCGTTCCCGGGCTTTGGTCCCGGGGTGCCCTCCTGGTTCAACGACTTGCCGTGGCAACAGGCGTGCGTCTCACGGCCGTGCTCCACTGCGGAGCTCAGCCGATCGCCAGCATGCCGGTCGGTTAGGAGGGAATCAGCCTGGCACCACAGGCCGCCGCCCAGCAGCGATCGGAAGTTGCAGCAGCAGAACGGAATCGCCACCACCAAGAGGATGGCGATGAAGTTCCGGGACTGGACACTGCGGGCATGCATACTACGGGGGAGTATACATGACGCCCATGACCGTGTCAACCCTCGCGGCGTTCGGGCTGATTGCGACGTCCGACAGCCTGATTTCCGAGCTTTGAGATTGACGGAGAACGAGCCCCAACCTCCCATTCTCCACCGAACAGTCTGCCATTCGGAGTCTCGTCGATCTCGGCCCCCCTCCGTAACCACTGCTCGCCCGAGACATGGCCTGACTCCGCCGGAACGTCGCATCCGCGCGCCTCGCCTCTGGGGCTCTGGAAAGGGGTTCGTCACACCACCCGTCGATCGGGCCCGCTGTCTGGAGAGTCATGCGGACTTTCAAGGTCTCGGGTCGGTCTCTTGCCACCCGATTAACCCGAGACACCGCGCATGACTCTGCCGGGAGGCCGCGCGGCTATGCGGTGTCTCTGGGGCTCTGGAAAGGGGTTCGTCACACCACCCCTCGCCCACTATTCGCATAACCCCCGGGTCGCAAGACTCGGGGGTTGTCGTTTTTGGCTTCTTCACGGCGTTGGGGTTCACTGCTGGGGAACCTTGAATAGGCCCGCTGGCAATGCGGGGTTGATTTCAAACGCATCGATCTTCGAGGCGGCTGCGGGCAGGTCCTTGCCGTTGAATGACACGCCGTACGCCGTCGGCATCGTGATGCCGTCCACCGTCGCATAGGCGCTGAAGGTGCGGACGGAATCGCCGACCGATGTCGTTCCGTCGCGACCGCGGTAACTCAGTTGCATCGGCCTCCCGGTCGTCGTCTCGATCGCCAGTCGCGAGGCCGCGCCGTTGAGCCACACTTTGACGTATTCGACGGGCGTCTCACCGATCTTTCCATCCCCGTCGGCGATCACAATGAGCCCGGGACAATCGGCCTTAGGCGCGCCGTCGGCGTGGGCCTTGAGAATCACGATCGGCCAGCGGGCCATCGCACGCCGGAACGCCCGCGCGCGGCTGTCCGAGATCCGCTCCTCACCGCGGGTAGAAGCCATCGCGGCGCCTTCGGGGGCGCACGTCGTCGAGAACCATGAGTCGTTCCACGATTCCCTCTGATAGGCACGATCGGGGAACGCGAGGGCCGTCTCGTTGGTGATCGTGTAGTCGTTCTCGCCGTGCTTTTCCTTCCGCTCGGCCGTGGCGCGGAGTGTCTTGAGGCCTTTCAGTCGCTCTGCGCCCCCGGCCCACGCGACAGCCTTGTCGAGCAGTGCCCGCCCGCGCTCAACCTGCTCGTTGGAGCCGAAGATCTTCTCATCCTCCGTCTCGATGTACTTCGCAGGCTCCTTGAGGAACCCCGCGCGGCACCCGTCGGAGGCGAACAGGAATATGCGGCCCTCATGCACTGCGTAGCGGCGTGCATCGCCCAGCCCCGACAGCGGACCCATGCGCCCGCACGCTCCGCCGTCGGCCACCTCGTACTTGGTCGGGTCTTTCTCAAACGCCGCCTTCGTCTCCGGTGTGGCGAACTGGTACGCGAACCCGTCGCGCTCGATCGTGAGCTCGGGCTTCCCAGGCACCTCTCGGCCCGCGACAAGTTCAACCGGATCAACCGGCAGCGTGCGCTCGGGCGGCGCGGCGATGCCCGATGGGGCCAGAAATGCAGCAACCAAGATCGCAATCACGCGTGTGGCGGCATGCGGGGAGTTCATCGGCGGTTCTCCTGCCAAGCAGTCGCGCGGTCCGATGGCGATCCCACCGGTCTCGAGAGGAGTCTAGCAGAATGAACCGCGGGAAACCGCTGTTCGACGAGGGATACAGCCGCTTTGCCGTTGCCCTCGGATACCGGGGTCCCGGGTTCAACCAGAACGGCCCGCCGGCTTAGTCGATCGGCTCGCCGTGTCTCTGGATGTCTCGGTGGGGTTCGTCACACCACCCCTCGCCCACTATTCGAAGAACCCCCTGGTCGCAAGACCCGGGTGCTTTCGTCTTTGGACTGAAGCGCCGAATTGGCGTCCGGCAGTCTTGGTCGATGGGTTGCGGTCGCGGTGCACCGAGCAGCACGCCGGAAGGCACCAATCGTGCTTGGCGGTGCCCGGCCTTTCATTCGTCCGGACCACCGCGAATCAACTCGACGGTGCGACCGTCAGGCAGCACGATGCGGGAGGCGTAGATCTCCGGGCGCAACCCCGGGATGACATCGTCATCCGCGGTGCCGATCACGGTGACGCGCTGGCCGACGGACACCGGCATGCGGTTGCGCCAGCCGATGTAGATGATGATCGTGCCCGTGTCGTCACGAAGAACGAACTCGTCAGTATCTCGCAGACGCTGCACCTGACCTTGGAGCGCGACGGATTGCCCGCGCCGCACGTCACGGATCGGCGTGATGGCAGCGTCCGCGACCGGAGTCGGCTGAGTGCCCGCGGGTTGCCCTCTCGCCTCGGACGGGCGTGACGTCTGGCGGCGTGGCTGCAGGTCGATGCGTCTGCCGTCGGCGGTGGTGATCTCATGGGCGTAGACCTCGCGTACGAGGCCACCGGGCCCTTCGGCGTCGACGATGCCGACGACCGAGATCGCATCGCCCGCGGTGACGGGCATGGCGTTGCGCCATCCGATGTAGACACCGATGGCCCCGGAGTCGTCGCGAAGTCGAAACTCGTCTTCGTCGGTCACGCGTTCGACCGTTCCCCGCAGAAGAACGGTGTCGTACGGACGGACGTCGGCGATGCTGGAAGGGGAACCGGTCGCGGACGACTCGGGAGCCGCGGGCCTCGGGCTTGCCGCCCAGGTCGACCACTTGGCCATCAGCCAGCGTGACGGCAGAGGCGTAGAACTCGGCCGGGATCGGCCACGGCTCGTCATCGAGCGAGCCGACGACGGTGACCGTATCGCCCACACTCACACCAACGCGGTTCTGCCAGCCGACATACACGCGCACGGAGCCCGAGGCGTCCTCAACGCGGAACTCATCAACGTCAACGATGCCCGTCACGCGGCCGGAGATGGTGGCCGCCTGCCCGCGTGCGAGCCGGCCGATAGGGAAGGGCTGCGTCGATGCGTCCTCACTGGCAGGCTGAACCTGCGCGGGTTGGGGCGCATTAAACTGCACGGTGGCACCGCCGGGGAGTCGAATGAACCTGGCGATGACTTCGGGGCGTGAGAGGCCGAAGGTCTTTTCGTCGACGACGAGTCCTTCGACATGAACGCGATCACCGACGGCCACGGGCGCAGGTCCGGTCCACGAGAGTCGCACGGGGATGGAGGCGGTCCCGTCGGAGAGGCGGAACTCATCCCGATCAAGCACGCGGACGACCTCACCCGAGAGCCGCACAACCTCGCCGCGGCGGACCGACGCGATCGGGCCCGACGTGGGGCTCGTGGGCGATTCGGCCACCTTCTGGCTCTGTGGCTCACCCTGCCAAGCCACGCCTGCTTCTGCGACACCAGGCAGGCCAGCGATACCACCAACGACTGCAAGCAACATGGCGACGCGCGACACAAACACGATGGAAGACTCCTTTTTTCTGAGGACGAGAGCGAACGCAGGTAGGCGGACGCGAGCAGTACGGACCCTCGGCCCCCTGTGTTCGGTCTTCTCGCCGAAGTTTTTTGATGTGGCTTGGGAAGACTGCTCCCGAGGGCATCTCATCGATCTTGGCCCACAGACTCGGGCAGCATTCCACACCGATTCCCGATCCGCACGGCGTGACGACCATGCAACAGGAACGGCCTTCATCGCCAGACTGATCGATGGTCCTGGAGAACGCGCCATCACCCGGGGGAACCGACCGCACCATGCCGGAGAGCCGCATCGGCTCTTCATGTCTCTGGGGCTCCGAGACGCACGCTGTCAGACCACCCCTCGCCCTCTATTCGAAGAACCCCCGTGCCGCGAAGCGCGGGGGTTGTCGTTCTGGCAATCGCGAGTCGCGGCTTGGGTCTGCGTCATCGCTGATCCGGAGTGGCCAGACCGGCGTCCGGCCGCCAGTCGCTTACCATCATGAGCCGCGGATCCTCGCGAGGCTCATCTTCCACTGCGATCAGGAATCGTTGGCCCGCGATGCGGTATTCGAGCAGATCGACTTGTGCGTCCAGCGGCTTGCCCTCGGACATCGGCTTGGGCGGGCCGACATCGATGCGGCCGTCCTTCACCGCGAGGCTTCATTCGTCGACAACAGTGAAGGACTCTCCGTCAAACCCGACCACCGCCTGGCACGTGGCGAACCAGACGCGATCTTCACCGGCACACCCACGGCACGCTCGATCGCCCGATTACCTGATTCGGACGATTGCCTTGGTGAGTGTTGCGCCGCCACACGCAAGTGAAGCAGGCCTTTCCTGGGATCCTGGCGCGAGAACGCGTTCGGCACGGTCTTGCTCAAGCAGGCGCATCGTTACGCGGGTTGACATCGAGGCCCAAGGCGCAGATGATAACTCATTCTCAGTAGGAGTCTGGCCCCCTTGCCCAGGTATGACCACTTCTGCCGCGTTAACAGTCCGACCGTCGAGGTCGCCCAATCGATCTCGGCCATGCGGCGAACAAGGGGTGAGGTCTGCGAGGCGGCGGAGCCGGGCACGGCGCGGGCGGCTGCTGCGGAGAGTCGCTGTGCGGTGGGTGACATCGATCGACGAGGCCGCACCGCGTGCTGCAGACTGAACTCTCTACCTCAAGAAGCCCTCAAGAAGGAGTCCCCTCATGCAATTCATGACCGTTGACGAGATTGCGAGGCACACCCTGGCCGACCATGAGCGTGGAGAGGAGATCTCGCCGGGCGTCGTCGTCGAGCGGCGGACGATCCTGAGGTTCGGCGTCGCGACGGCGGGCTTTGCTGCCGTGAGTGGCTTGGGGCTTGCCGGCTGCGCTTCGCGTGCGAAGAACTCCGGCAGCCCCGCGAACACGCGGGGCACGAAGCCGGCTTGCGCCGCGAGCGCCGACGAGTTCGTCGCCGCCGTCATGCCGCAAGCCCGCGCACTCATCGCAGCCCCCGCGCCCGATGAAGAGGCGTACCTCGCAGCCGTCACGGCGTTGCTCGCCCGCGTCGAGAGTCCGCCAACCTGGCGAGCCTCCCCCGCGAGCAGGGACTGGTCGATGGACACCATCGCGTACTACCCGCCCATCGTGCTCATGCAGATCAAGATGGCACCGAGGTCCGTGATCCATCTGCACGACCACCGGCACTACAACGGCGTGCTGCTCGCCACGCAGGGGGCCGCCCGCTGTCGCAACTTTGACATCGTGCAGCCGGACGGGAAGCGGCTCGACATCGCCGCGGGAGAGGTGCCCGGCAAGGGCGAGGACTTCCTGATCCGTCAGAATGCTGACACGGTGCTGCGGCCCCGCCAGCTCTCCACGCTTACCCGCGACCGCGACAACATCCACCACGTCGAGGCCGGAGACGAAGGGGCCACCCTGGTCGACTTCTTCACGCACTTCTCCCCCAAAGCTCGATCGTACGAGCTCTCGTGGGATGGCAAGGCGTACGACGAAGCCAAGGGGCTCTACAAGGTGGCGTGGAAGGACGCGTGAAGCTGCGAAGACCGTGTGCGACTGACTGCCGATGGCTATGCGCTCCCTTCACCACCGCACAAGTCGACTCGTCACGATCCTCGCCGCCGCGGTGGCCGTGGCTTGCACGCTGCTCTTTGCGGGCGGTTGTGCCACGAACACTCGGACGACCGCCGACCGCGATGGCCCGCTCTCGACTGTCGCCGAGCACGACCAGTTTCGTGAACTGCTTCTTCGGGCACTCGACCGCGAGGCGCTGTACACCCTTGTCGGCGGGCTCAAGCCGATGAGCACGGGGTTCTGGAAGGGCACGATCGACGTCGCCGCGCCGGACACCGCCGAGATCGTGCGCATCCGGCGTGCGCTCGCGCCGCTTCGAAACCAGACGTACTACGCCGATGTGCAGACCTTCGCCACCGCTCACGATGGCCAGCGCCACGCCGAGGCGTACGTCGTGCATCGCGAGGCACTGGCGGCCATGCTCAGTCGCGAAGCGGCCTTCTGGTCTCCGCTGGGCATCACCCCGTGCACGCACCCGGCAGAGGTCGTCGCCATCGTCGATCGCCTGCCCCGCGCCGACCGCTGGCGGGCCTATGGACTGCTCTTCGGCTACCCCAACTACGCCATCGACTTCTTTGTCGAAGCGACCGAGCGGGCCCGCTCGGCGGGAGGAGAAGTCGGGCCGGGCAAGGACCGCGAGTTCTTCCACATCCCCACCGCCTCGGCCGCCGAGGGCCAGTTCACATGGGCGGTGCCGATCGGGCACGTTGAACGCGACGAAGACCGGGCCATCCGCGACAGGGCCGCGGCGATCCTCGCGGCGTACCGAAACATGGCACCACGAGTGACCACGGCGGCAAGGCCGATGGTTCACGTCGAAGCCCTCAATCGCCAACTCATCGCCACCCTCCGTGTTGAAGCAGGCCAGCCCAGTCAGTGAATCGAGCAACTCATGAGCACACTCAAGAACGTGGTCCAGTCCGCCTCCAACGCAATCGACGGCAAGCGATCCACGCTCCCCGAGAAGTTGCCGGTGACCGTGCTGTCAGGCTTCCTGGGCGCGGGCAAGACGACACTGCTGAACCACATCCTGGCCATCGCATTCGCGACAGCCGATCGGTGCGCTCCATGCCAGCAGTACAAGAAGGACGCTCTGAACAACGCTCAGGTGATCACTCGCTTGTCGGATCCACGCTTTGTCCCGACACACGTGGAAGTTGACCGCTCGCCCGAGCTTGCTGATGAGTATCTTGGGTCGCGAGGGATCCCGATGACCTACGCCCTGAGAGAGGGCAAGGTGATCGCGGTGCTGCAGGGTCAGCGTTCGGCATCGGAGCTACTGGCCTGGCTTGAGGCGCTCCCGCGATAGTCCCTGCCCCTCCCCCGCGAGAACAAGTGCTCCAAGCCCCGACGGTGCGGATCGCGTCGCGTGGGTCTTCCGCCGTGGGTCCACCGCGAACGTACTCAGTAGTCACGAGCCGTAGGGTAACCGATCGAGCCGAGTCCTGAGCTCCGTGATCCTCGCCCGCTCGACCGTCATTCGGGTGCCGAAGGTCGCCCCTCCGATGCCGACCAGCACGCCGCCGACACTGCAAAGAAGATTCCAGAGACTGGTCTCGTCAGGGAACCACACCATCAGGGCGAGCAGGGTGCCCATCATGCCAGGGAGCAAAACACCCAACCCCCAGAACATCCCCAGCACACGGCGCCTCCGCTGATGTTCATAGAACTCCGCGAGTTCATCGGAGCGTCGGCTCGCCATCGGCTCGGGCTCGGTGAGTGTGCGACGCAGGCTCCACGGGAGAACGAGGAAGCACAGGGTCGACCACACCGCTGCGTGCGCCACGAGCGTTCGAAGCCAACGTTCACGTTCGGCGTTGCCGAGCAGTTCGAGCCGCCAGGGCTCCGCCGCCGGCTGCGTCGGCGTGAGTGGGAAAGGGCAGCATCCCCCGGGCGGCGATCGCGGCGAGCGAGAGCAGCAAAGCAAGGATCGGAGCCGCCCACATGCCGCGGGTGACCGGGCTGCATCGCTCGCGGTTGATGAGCGAGGCGCTGCGCACCTCGCCACCGTCTGCCGTCGAACCCCCAGGCCAGCCCAGACCGAGAAGGTCCGATCCCCACTCCGGACGCTTGATAGCGATCAGCGGGCACGCCAGGAAGAGCCAGAGCGGAAAGAACCACAGCCACCAGTAGTTTGCGATGCTCTGGGCGTCGGGGAAACGCAGACCCGCGATCATCAGCCCGACCCACAGCCCCGACAGAACAGCCGTCGCCAGCACAAGCGTGAGCGTCCTCCCTCGAACGGCAATCCGGCCCGCGTCGGACCCGGCGCTGTTGGGAACCAGCATGGCAAACACCAACGGAAAGAGCAGCATGAGAGGCACCACGATCAGCACAGCGATGCGGCTGATGAAGAGGAAGGGATCTGCCATGGCGGGGCTCCTTTCGGTCTACGCTCAGCTCGTCGCCGAACGCTTCCACAAACGATCGAGTTGACGCTGCACGATGGGCTCGATGCTCTCGCGGGAGAACCCCGCGATCTTGGCGTCGTTGAAGGCGGCGGCGAGGCCGGCCTCGATCCGCTTGCGATCGTCGGCCCTGGGGCCCAAGGCCCGCTCAACTGTGGCGATCACGATCGTGCCCCGTCCACGGACCGAGGCCAGCAGCCCCGAGTCCGTCAGCTCCCGGTACGCACGCGCGACCGTGTTTAGGTTGATGCCAAGGTCCGCGGCGAGCTGACGCACCGGAGGCAATTCGTCTCCCTCCGCCAGGGTACCCCTCGCGATAAGATCCCGCAAGCCCGCCACGATCTGGTCGTGCAGAGCGATCGGGCTGGCAAGAGATACCGTGAGCATTGACCGATTGTATCACACTTTGATACTAAGTCAAGCGCCCCGCCGAGGCCGCATGCCGGCCGCCCGCCCATGCCGTCAGCCCGCGGACTCCCATGCCCCGCTCGCTCATGCCACGCGAGCCAAGGCACGCTCCGACGCCGGACCGCGGGTGAGAAGAGTGATCAACGAGAGGTTGTCATGCTCCGAGCGTCCCGGCGGCGTTCAGCAGCAGCCCGATGCCCACGGGCCGGCGAGAAACCGTCGTATCATGGACGCATGCCCGCACAAGCGTCTGATCCGGAAGGCTCGCTCTCTCCCAGCGAGTTCCTCGACGAGCTTCGGCGGGAACTGCGCTCGCTGATCCGGAGCGATGCCATCAGTGAGCTGCGATTGGCGTGTGATCTCTGGACGATCGGGGGTGCTCGGGTTGATCCCGTCGAGCCCCTGATCAATCGCGGCAGGCGTTCGATCGACTGGCCGAGCGAGAGCTGGCACTCGATCAGCGTGGACCTGCTCGGGGCGTTGGATCGGGAGATCCGCGAGGGTGCCAGCTGGACCTCCCCACACTGTGCCGCGTACGTCGGCTTTGTGCACCTCGAACTGTGCGCGCGAGAGGATCCCTCGCTGGGCGTTCGTGCTGATTCGATTCTCCTGCCCCTCGTCATGTACTCACGCCACAACACTCCTCCCGCGAGCTTCCGCCGATATCTGCTCGGGTGGCAGGCTCGGGCGGCGTCGCTCGCGTGGAACGAGGATGATCTGAGCATGCGTGCGGCGCTCGCGATCTCGCTCGGCTCGAGTCGGGACCCCCTGATCGGATCGCGTGTCGAGGAAGCTCGGCGTCGTCTCGACAGCACGATGCTGGGGGGTGGTCGACTTCGCAGTGTTGTGCGTGCCGACGAGCGCGCTCTGTGGCGCGAAGTCGCGTCCAAGGCCTCGCCCGACTCCCTCGAGTGGGCTTCGGCACATCTCGCCTAGTTCTCACTCAGCGTGTGTTCGACGGCGACGAGCTCGCCTCGTCTTCCAGTTGTCCGATCAGCAGGACGAACCCATCTGGGTCGTGCACACGCAGCTCGCCATGGGGCATGTAGAACGGCCGCGAGACCTCGTACGCCGTGTACTTGGTCGACATCGCGTCGCCGCTACCGACGAACGTCCCGCCGTCTCGCACGCCTCTCGACAACAGATGCCTTCGGATCGACTCCACGCGGTCGGCGTACAGATAGAAGAGCACAGCCTGCTCAACCGCCGCGATCGGGCCGCTCGCCGCTGCGAGCATCAGCTTCGCGTCCCCGCACTCGAGCAACGCCCAGACCGGCCGCCCATCCGGGGCGGCATGGCTGCTGTCGACCGTGAATCCCAGGTGCTGGTAGAACTCGATCGATCGCTCGATACTCGCCACATGGGCGTACGGCACCAGAGTCTTGACCTTCGGGCACTCAACGGATTCCGATGTGGTTCTACCGACCATGAAGGAGATCTCACTTACTCATGTGTGCTCTCGGCCTACACAGTGTGCCGCCCAACGTTCCAGTCCGGACTCACACGAACCCTCGGTGCCCCAGCACAAAGAGCAACGTCTCTCTCGCTACGCTCCGGTCCGTCTCGGGCGTCATGCTCCGCGACACGATCTCAAACCCGTGCTTGATCAGCACCCGTATCGAAGCGTGATTGTGACCCGCTGTCGTCGCGTGCAGCGGACGTTTCTGATATTCGACCAGCAGCAGCGACAACGCGGCCGACGAAATCCCACGCCCCCAGTACTCCCGCGCGATCCAGTAGCCGACGTGGTCCAGGTCATCCTGCGGGAAGATGTTGATCGAGCCGACGGGTTTCCCGTCCGCGAGGATGATCCGCGGCGTAACGCGGGTCACCGTCCCGTCGGCATCGCCGAGAATCGCGTCCCAGCGTGCCTTGAACTCCGCCCACTCCCGCGGCTTGGTTCCCGCGAGACGATTCGACGCCTCATCGATCCCGATGGTGTACATGAACGCCACGTCCGGTGGCTCGGTGCGCCTCAGCGAAACGTGCGGCCGTGGTTGGTCTGTCATCGTCCGTGAACAGTACCCTCCAGGTCCGCCAACACTCCGAACTCCACACTCGTAATCGAAGAGCTTGACACGCCATGAATGTCATGTATACTTAACACCATGGAATCTATAAAAGACTCCGTGCCAAGCATGCCGTACCGTGAGCGAGCCGCCTGGCTCGCCCTGTGCGCGATGGGGCTCCCCTTCACCGGGTACTTCGTCTGGGTGATCGCTGCGCCCCCCACCGCCGCGATGCCCGACTGGTCAACCTTTACCCGCTTTGGGGTGGCGATCGCCCTGCAGATTGCCATCTGGTCGCTGGGGACGTTGTGGCTGCGTCGGCGCCACCCCGAGGACGCAGCCGCACCCCTTGACGAGCGAGACCTGGCGATTTCGCGCCGCTCGATCCAGACGGGGTACAGCATCCTGTTCGCGGTGACGTGCATCAACATCGGGTGTGTCTTCCCGTTCGCGCAAGGAGGTTGGAAGCTGATCAACGTCGGGCTCGCCTCGATCGTTCTGGCCGAGTTGGTGCGCAACTCGGCGGTGATCTGGCTCTATCGGCGTGGGTTCCATGGCTGATCGAAAGCTCGCCAACCACATTCGGACGCTGCGGTTCCTTCAGGGGGAGATGACGCAGGCGGACCTGGGCGCGCGGGTGGGGGTCACTCGGCAGACGATCGCGGCGATCGAAAGCGGGAAGTACGCACCGACCCTCGAGACCGCCATGCGGATCGCCGAGGCGTTCGGGAAGCGGGTCGACGAAGTCTTCTTCTGGCAGGTTGCTCCGTAGGCAACCTTCCGGCGTGTGTTCATCGAGCATGAGCGGCTCGAATGCCCCGCGAAAGGGGACGGGTTGTGTCATGCCCACAGAAAGGTCATCCATGGCATCCGCACCGGAGTTGATCGATCGTCGCTCGGATCTGGACGCGGTTCGAGCCCTGGCAATGCTGCTGGGGATCGCGCTCCACGGAGCGCTCGCCTACGTCGGCGGATTCTGGATCGTGAATGATCAGCAGCAGGCCCCGTTGCTCGGGCTCATTGTCGCTGGGGTGCACGGCTTTCGGATGCCGATGTTCTTCCTGCTCAGCGGGTTTTTCTCGGCGATGCTCTGGAGCCGGCGGGGTCCTGCGGGCCTCGCCTCGCACCGTGCCCGGCGCGTTCTCCTGCCTCTGGTGCTGTCGTGCGTCACGATCCTGCCGATCATGCACGGCGTGTCACGATGGGCGATGTCCGCGCAGAACGCGACGGCGGAGTCGGCGTCGAAGGAACCGCCCAAGAACCTGTGGGAAGCCGCCGCGGCCGGTGATCTCGACGCGATCCGGCGATTCGCCGCGACGATGGACAAGCTCGATGGGCCCGATCCGAAGCTTGGTGTGACCGCTCTGGCATGGGCGGCGATCACCGACAAGCCCGAGGCGGTTGAACTGCTGATCGAGCTGGGCGCGGACGCGAACGCAACAAACTGGGACGGCAACACGCCCCTGCATGCCGCGTGCTTCCTCGGTCGCGAGTCGATTGCACGAAAGCTCCTCGATGCCGGGGCGAATGCGGAGCTGAAGGGCAGAGAGGGAGCACGCCCTGCCGACGTGATGAACCGTGACGAAGCGACGACACGGTCGATCGCGACAACACTCAGGATTCCGTTCGATTTCGAGCGAATCTCGGCCGGGCGAGAACGCATCCGTGCCATGCTGGGCGAGCCGAGCACGCCTGCGAACGAGCAACAGCCGCCGGCCGCGGGACCCGGCGAGCCTCGATCAGCGGATGGGTCGACGTGGATCTCGCTTCTCCGGTCGGAGACCTTGCTGGCACACTTGTGGTTCCTCTGGTTCCTGTGCTTCTACAACGTCGGATTCGTGGCTGTGGCGAGCTTCTGCCGGTTCATGGGCGGAGTGCGGGTGCCCGCGTGGCTCTTCGGGCTGCCGACAAGTCTCGTGTGGGTCGTTCCGATCACGATGGTCGCGCAGTACTTCATGCACGATCGCGGCACAAGCCCCGGATTCGGACCCGACACGTCGGCGGGGCTGATTCCCGCCCCGCACGTGCTCGCGTACTACGGCATCTTCTTCGGGTTCGGCGGGCTTCTCTATGTGGCCAGGGGGCAACAGGCGAGGGTCGGTCGGCTGTGGTGGGTTGCGCTCGCGAGTGCGTTGGTCCTGCTGCCACTCGCTCTGGCGTTCGCGTACAACCCCCGCCAAGCGTCGGCGTGGGTCGCGAACGATGCGGCGAGAGGGATTCTCTCGAACCTGCTGGAAGTCCTGTACGCGTGGTTGGCGACTTTCGGCATGATCGGTCTGTGCGAACGGGTGCTCGCGAGGCCTCGCGCCTGGGTCCGATACCTGGCCGAGAGTTCGTACTGGCTCTACCTCACGCACCTGCCTCTGGTGATCGCGCTGCAAGCGGCTTTGCGCGGGTGGGAGGCGAGCGCCCCTGTCAAGTTCGTGGTGGTCGTTGTCGTAACAACCGGCGTGCTGCTGGGGGTCTACCACCTCGCCGTGCGGCGCACGGCAGTGGGCCGATTGCTCAACGGGCCCGGAGCCCCCAAAGCGTGATCGGGAGATGAATCTCGGAGCTTGAGGTGCGAGTTGGACGGCTTGACGGCGTGAGAGAGGTGTTCTAGTGTCTTCGCGAATGCCACTGTGCCTGTCCCATCACGCGCATCACCATCATCATCTGGCCTCGTGCCGGCGATGGTGTGCGTGAACACTCGGCCCTGACCGAAGTCCGTTCCACGACCCCCACAACGCCGGCCCTGCCCGGCGTTGCTTGCTTTCAGGGGCGGACCTGAAGGAAGGCACCTCCGGGCCCCGGTCCGATCGACCGTCTTCCCGGAGAAGAGCCCATGGAATTCTCGACCAGCACACTTCGACTGGCATTGCCCAAAGGCCGGATGCAGGAGGGCGTCTTCGCGCTGCTCTCCGAGGCCGGCGTGCGACTCTCGGTCCCCTCGCGGGGATATCGCCCGCGGATCAGCCTGCCGGAGACCGAGGCGAAGATCCTCAAGCCCCAGAACATCATCGAGATGCTCGCGACCGGTTCACGGGACGTGGGCTTCGCGGGGGCGGACTGGGTCGCGGAGTTGGGCGCCGACCTTGTCGAGGTGCTCGACACGGGGTTGGACCCCGTGCGGCTCGTGGCGGCCGTGCCCGCGGCCCTGATCGAACGCGAGCAGCGGGGCACGAAGTCCCTTCCCGCCCGCCCGATGGTCTTCGCCTCCGAGTACGTTCGCCTGACGACCCGCTGGTGCGAGCAGCGAGGCTGCGGCGACCGCGTGGTTCGGTCCTACGGCGCAACCGAAGTGTTCGCCCCGGAAGATGCCGACGGCATCACAGACGTGACCGCCACCGGAAGCACCCTGGAAGCCAACGGGCTCGTGATCGTTGATGAACTGCTCCGCAGCAGCACCCGTCTGTACGCGAGCCCCAGGGCCTGGTCCCAGCCGGTGCTGCGCAAGCGGATCGAGGATCTGGCGGTGATTCTCAGGTCGGTGCTGGAGGCGCGACGCCGGGTGATGCTCGAACTGAACTGCCCGGCGGATCGCCTCTCGGCGGTGTGCGAGGCGCTCCCCTGCATGCGAGAACCGACAATCTCCACGCTGCACGCGAATTCGGGGTTCGCGGTCAAGGCGGCGGTGCCCCGCGAGCAGTTGCCGATTCTGATTCCAAGGCTCAAGCTCGCCGGGGGGACGGACATCGTGATCTCTCCGCTTTCGCAGGTGGTGCCGTGATGAACGAGACAGGAACGATCTCGATCACCCCGGCGGCCTGGCTGGACCGGCAGCGTGCGTACCAGCGCCGCGCGCCGAGGGGGCCCATCACGCTCCGGCTCGACGCGAACGAGGGAGAAGGCCCGCCCACCGAGCTGATCGACGCGGCGCGACCGGTCTTCTCGGAGTGCTGCTCGGCGTACCCAGACACGTCGAAGCTGGGCGCGATGCTCGCCTCGCGGAATGGTGTGGGGCCCCAGCGCGTGTTGGTGACCGCGGGCGCCGACGACGCCCTGCAGAGGCTCTGCCGCGTGATGCTCGAGCCGGGCCGACGGGCGTTGATGACGCGACCCACATTCGAGATGATCCCTCGCCTGGTCCGGGCTGTGGGCGGGGCGGCCGACGAAGTCGCGTGGATGGACGGCCCTCTCCCGCTGAACGCGATGATCGAGCGAATCACGCCCGAGACCTCGATCATCTTTGTGGTCTCGCCGAACAACCCCACCGGGAGCGTGGCGTCCGTGCAGGATATCCGAGCGCTCTCGGCCGCCGCCCCCAACGCGCTCATCGTGCTCGACCATGCGTATGTCGAGTTTGCGGAGGAAGACCTCACGCGGGAGGTGCTCCGCCTGCCCAATGTGGCGGTGACCAAGACCTTGAGCAAGGCGTGGGGCTTGGCCGGGCTGCGGGTCGGCTACCTTCTGGCCTCGCCGGAGGTGATCGCCTGGGCCAAGGCGGCGGGCCTGCCGTACGCCGTGTCCGGGCTCTCGCTGGCGATCGCGGAGCGGATTCTTGCGACTCGTGAAGGGGCGATGAAGTCGCGTGTGGAGCGCACACGCGAGGAAGTACGCGAACTGGTTCGCCTTCTGGCGGCACTGGGAGAGCAACCGCTGCGCTCGCAGGCCAACTTCGTTCTGGCTCGGTGCAGGAATGCGCCGTTGCTCGCGGATCTGCTCGCCTCTCTGGGCATCGCCGTGCGGACCTTTCCCGATCAGGACGACATCGCGGATTGCGTGCGGATCGGATGTCCGGGCAACGAAGCGCAGTTTCTGCGGCTCTCAAGGGCTCTCACGGTCGCCCTTAAGCCGGCGGGCATTCTGCTTGATGTTGACTCCACTCTTGAAACCGGAGCGAGCGCTGCGTTGATTCTTGGTGATTCGAGGCGTGTTCGTCGTCTGGCCCATCGGTGTGCGCTCGGGATCGTGACATCGCTTCCCCCTGAACGCGTTGAGCGATGGATATTGGGTTCGGGACTCGGCGAGGTCATTCGCGTCCTGCCCGTGGATCAAGGTGGTTCGAGGCATGATCGTGCGCTCAAGGAACTCGGGGCGACCTGCGGCTGGGTGATCGCCGACACCCCCGGTGGTGTTGAGGCAGGCCGGGAGGCTGGCATCGCGCCCTTCGGGATCGTTCCTTCAACCGCCGCCGACGGCGCGGACCGTTCGGACACACTCATGTCGTCGGGGGCGGCCCGCGTGCTCGCCTCGCTCTCGCAACTCTCGGAGATTCTGTCATGAACTCGTCTGAAACGAACACGATGCCCTCGCCGGATCCCCGTGCCGCACGCATCGAGCGAAAGACCAACGAGACCGACATCGCTCTGACCCTCTCTCTCGATGGGACAGGCACCGCCGACGTGCAGACCGGCGTGGGCTTTCTGGATCACCTGCTCACGGCGTTTGCCTGCCACGCCCGCTTTGATCTGAGCTTGCGTTGCCGGGGTGATCTGCAGATCGACGACCATCACACCGCGGAGGACTGCGCGATCGCTCTGGGCGCGGCGATCGACCGGGCGCTCGGCGGCCGATCGGGGATCGCCCGCTTCGGCTTTGCCTATGCGCCGCTGGACGAGTCGCTGAGCCGGGCCGTGATTGATCTGGCGACGCGCCCGCTGGCGGTGATCGATCTCGGCCTGACGCGCGAGAAGCTCGGCGAGCTGTCGTGCGAGAACATCAGCCACGTGCTGCAGTCGCTGGCCACCGCCGGGCGATTCACGCTCCATGTCGACGTCCTGCGGGGGTCGAACGACCACCACCGGGCCGAGTCGGCCTTCAAGGCGCTCGCCCTGGCCGCGAGGGCGGCGGTCGTGCGCACGGGCACGGGCATCAATAGCACGAAGGGGGCTCTCTGATGCCGCCGCTGGATGTGTTCATCGTGTCGACAGGGTCGGCGAATCTCGCCTCGGTCTGCTCGGCCGTCGAGCGGGCCGGCGGGTCGCCGATCATCACGCAGGATCCGGCCGCCGTTGATCTGGCCGAACGGCTGATTCTGCCCGGGGTTGGGTCGTTCGGGGCCGCGATGGAGTCTCTGCGTGCGCGTGGGCTCGTCGGGCCGATCGAGCGGCGGATCCGAGAGAACCGGCCAACCCTGGGCATCTGCCTCGGGTTGCAGGTGCTGTGCGCATCAAGCGAGGAGTCGCCCGGCGTGCCCGGGCTGGGAGTCGTGCCCGGACGCGTCACTCGGCTGGCCGGATCGCCCACGCTTCCGGTGCCGCAGATGACCTGGAACCGGGTTGTGCCGGGCGAGGCATCGATGGATGTGTCGCCCGGATGGGCGTACTACGCGAACTCGTTCCGTCTCGCCGAGCCACCCGAGGGCTGGGCCGTCGCGATGACGGACTACGGCGGCTGCTTCGTCGCGGCGATGCAGCGTGGTCGCGTGCTGGCGTGCCAGTTCCACCCGGAACTGTCCGGTCCGTGGGGGATCGACCTCATTCGGCGATGGATGAGCGGGGGAGGCGCCGCTTCGGCGTTGCAGGTTGTCCCGGAAGCGCTATCGAGGCCCCCGTCGCGCGTGATCCCCTGCCTGGACGTCAAGGACGGGCGCGTGGTCAAGGGCTTTCAGTTCGGCAATCTGCGCGACATGGGCGACCCGGCCACGCTCGCGGCGGCGTACGAACGGCAGGGTGCCGACGAGATCGTGCTGCTGGATGTGTCTGCCACGGTTGAATCCAGGGGAGCCAGGATCCGAACTGTGAGCGACGTGCGGCGCGCGATCTCCATTCCGTTGACGGTGGGCGGGGGCGTGCGCTCGAAGGAGGACGCGGCCGCTCTGCTTGACGCCGGGGCGGACAAGGTGTCGGTCAACACGGCGGCCGTGGCCGATCCGAGCCTGATCCACCGCCTCGCGGAGGTCTTCGGGCGTCAGTGCGTGGTCGTCGCGATCGATGCTGTGCGTGGGAATGGCGGGTGGTCGGTGGTCGTACGTTCGGGGAGCACGCAAGCGGGCCTGGACGTCGTGCGATGGGCGAAGGAGGCCGAGAGCCGCGGTGCGGGCGAGATCCTGCTGACGAGCCACGACCGCGACGGCACCCGTGCGGGCTATGACCTGGAACTGCTACGGTCCGTTGCTTCACAGGTGGGCATCCCGGTCATTGCCAGCGGGGGTGCGAGCACGCCGGATCACCTTGCGGACGCGCTGCACGCCGGCGCGAGTGCCGTGCTCGCCGCGTCGATCTTTCATGAGTCGGAGTACTCGGTCGGACAGGTCAAGTCGTCGCTCGCCGAGCGCGGCGTGGAGGTGCGTCCATGATCATCCCATCCATTGATCTTCAGGGCGGCCGGACGGTGCAACTCGTGCAGGGCGAACGTCTGGAGATCGACGCGGGCGATCCTCTGCCCATCGCGAGGCGATTCGGGTTGATCGGCGAGACCGCGGTGATCGACCTCGACGCCGCGATGGGAATTGGAAGCAACGAGGCGCTCGTGCGATCGCTGCTCGACGTCTGCCCGTGCAGAGTGGGCGGGGGCATCCGGACGGCCGAGCGAGCTCGGATGTGGCTCGATGCCGGGGCTCGCAAGGTCATTCTCGGCACGGCGGCCAGCCCAGAGATCCTCCGGCAACTGCCTCGCGAACGCGTCATCGCGGCGCTCGACGCACGCGACGGCGAGATCGTCGTGCACGGCTGGAGGTCTCGCACGGGCTTGTCGGTGATCGATCGGATGCGGGAACTGAGGCCGTTCGTGTCGGGCTTTCTCGTCACCTTCGTCGAGACGGAAGGGACGCTCGCGGGCTTGAGCACAGATCGGGCGAGGCCCCTGCTCGACGCCGCCGGCGATTGCAGAATCACGGTCGCCGGAGGAATCCGCAGCGCGGAAGAGATCGGCGAGCTCGACGCGATGGGCATCGACGCGCAGGTTGGCATGGCGCTGTACAAGGGGATTATCCACCCCGCCGAGGCTATCGCCGCCACGCTCCGCAGCGATCGGCCCGATGGTCTGTGGCCCACGGTTGTCGCCGACGAGCGAGGCGTGGCCCTCGGTCTGGCGTACAGCAATCGGCAGTCCCTCAAGGAAGCCATCGAGACCGGACGCGGCGTGTACTGGTCTCGGGGGCGTGGGCTCTGGCGGAAGGGTGAGTCCTCCGGCGACGTCCAGCAACTGATCCGTGTTGATGCCGATTGCGATCGTGACACCCTGCGATTCACGGTTCGACAGACCGGCCCGTCCGGGGGATTCTGTCACCTGAACACGCGGACATGCTGGGGGCCGGACGCCGGCCTGGCAGAGGTCGCCCGACGCGTGCGACAGCCGAAGAATGCGCGAGATGCGGGGTCGTACACCTCACGCCTGCTGAACGACCCGGCGTTGCTCACGAGCAAGATCCTCGAAGAGGCTCGCGAGTTTGTCGAGGCGGAGGATCGGGACCATCGCGTGCGAGAGGCCGCCGACCTGCTGTACTTTGTGCTTGTTCGGCTCGCGGCCGAGGGGATCGACCTCTCCGAGATCGACCACGAACTGGCAAAGCGAGCACTGAAAGTCTCACGCCGACCGGGAGACGCCAAGCCATCCCCCACCCCCCCCACC
>DDSG01000008.1 GCA_002343325.1 Phycisphaerales bacterium UBA2396
CATGCTCGACGGTCGCCAGCGCCACGACTGGTCGATCGCCGCCGCCGTCATGTCCGTGGTGGCCAACACCGCCCGCGATCCCAAGCGATCCCGCCTGCTCAAGCCCGCCGACTTCGACCCGTTCAACAAGCCCGCCCGGCCCGTCAAGGTTGACGTGTCGGTCCTCAAAGACGTGTTCATCGACCGCCGCATGCCGGAGGTCGCCAAGGAGACTCGTGCATGAAGAGCCTGACCACCCGCCATTACGTCTATCTCGGTGCCCTGATCCTGCTGGCGCTCGTGCTCGCGTCGTGCGCCGGCCTGGACCTTGGCGACATCGTCAAGGTCAAGACGCCCAACACGATTCAGCAGACCACCGGCCTGCCGTCGACGTTGAGCCTCAACGAGGCCGAGGTCGAGTACCAGAACTGGTTCAACCTCACACAGACGACCGGCGCGCAGTGGAAGGGCAACATCGAGAAGGCCGGCGAGATCCGCGGGCTGCTCGGCCAGCTCACGCTCTCCGCCCTCGACACCGTCGGACCGACCGTCGCGGGCCTGCCCGTGCTCGGGCCGGCGCTGCCCGCGCTCACCGGCATCGTCGGGCTGTTCATCGGGTCGGGCCGTCTCCGCAAGGAGAAGGAAGCGTCCTTCAACAAGGGTCTGGAGAAGGGCAGCACCATCGCCGGCACCGGCGGTGGTCAGGTCGGGGGCGCTGGAAGCAGCGGCGCGTGATCACCATGCGGATCAAGTACATGTTCTTCGACCGCCACGTCGTCATGGCGGCGGTCGACAACGCCAAGCGGAAGGTGCTCAGCAAGGCCGGCGCGTTCATCCGCACGGCAGCGAAGACGAGCATCCGCAAACGCAAGGGGTCGGCTCCTCCCGGGGCCCCGCCCCATTCGCACGAGGGCAGCCTGCGTCGGTTGATCCTCTTCGGGTACGACAAGCCGAACGACTCGGTGGTCGTCGGGCCGGTGGGATTCAAGAAGAGTGAAGCGCCAAGCGTCCTCGAGTATGGCGGCGAGACCGTCGTGCTGCGGCGTGTGGGGGGGCGTGGGGGGAAGCTCACATCACAGAAGGTCAAGATCGCGCCGCGACCGTACATGGCCCCGGCGCTGGAGAAGGAGCGGCCGAAGCTGCCGCTGTTGTGGCGGAACTCCGTCAGGAAGGGCTGAATCACCGTGGCCGACACCCGTGGCATCCGAGCAGGCCGGGCCTTCGTTGAGCTGGGCGTCAGCGACAAGCTGTCGGCCGGGCTGAAGGCGGCCCAGAAGAAGCTCGAAGCCTTCGGCGAGGGGCTTCGGTCCATCGGCACCAAGATGGCAGGCATCGGTGTCGCGGCGATCACCGCGCTGCTCAGTACCGCGAAGGCCTTCTCCGACTCCGGCGATGCGCTCGACAAGATGAGCGCCCGCACGGGCGTGAGTGTCGAGGCCCTCAGCGAGCTCGGTTACGCGGCCGACCTCTCCGGCACGGACATGGAGACGCTGGAGAACGGCCTCCGCGTCATGCAGAAGACGCTTACGGAGGCGTCGCAAGGCTCCAAGGGGGCGAACGAGGCTCTCGCGCGGCTCGGGCTGACGGTGCAGGACCTGGCCAAGCTCTCCCCCGACGAGCAGTTCAAGCTCCTGGCCGATCGCATCTCCCGCATCCAGGATCCCGCAGCCCGCGCGGCGATGGCTATGGAGCTCTTCGGCAAGGCGGGGACGAAGCTCCTGCCGCTCATGGCCGACGGGGCCGCAGGCATCAACGAGATGCAGGAGCAGGCCCGCAAGCTCGGGCTCACCGTCAGCACTGAGACCGCCCGCGATGCCGCCGAACTCAACGATGCCCTCGGCACGCTCTGGAAGGTCCTCAAGCAGGGTGTCTTCACGATTGGCGGGGCGCTCGCCCCGACGATCAAGGACCTGACCGAGCGGATCACGCGGATCGTCGTGAGCGCCACGGCGTGGGTGAAGGCCAACAAGGAAACGGTGGTCTGGGCGCTCAAGGTTGCGGCGGCGGTCGCCGTCGCGGGGATCGCGATCGTCGGCCTGGGCTACATCATCTCGGGCATCGGAGCGGCGCTCGGCATCGTGGCCGCCGTCATCGGCGGGATCGGAACGGCATTCAGCCTCATCGGGGCCGCCATCGGCGCGATCCTCACGCCGGTCGGCCTGACGATCGCCGCGATCGTGGCGCTCGGAGGCACGCTGTTGGTCGTCACCGGCGCGGGTGGCGAGGCCCTGTCGTGGCTCGCGGAGAAGTTCACCGAGCTGCGTGACTGGGTCGGCAAGGTGGTCGGCGGCATCTCCGATGCTCTTGCCGCCGGCGACATCGCACTCGCAGCTGAGATCCTGTGGCTGTCGCTCAAGGTCATCTGGCAGCAGGGCGTCGCGGCGCTCAACAAGGCGTGGCTGGGGGCGAAGGAGTTCTTCGTCTCAACCGCGTACTCCATGTGGTACGGCGCGCTCGCGGCCGCGGAGATCGTGTTCCACGCCCTCGAGGTCGCGTGGATCGAGACCACCGCGTTCCTTTCCAAGACCTGGACCAACTTCGCCACGGGCTTCCAGATGATCTGGGAGGAGGCGTCGTCGTGGGTCGCCAAGCGGATGCTGGAGATCCAGGGGCTGTTTGACGACGGGCTGGACGTTGAAGCTGCCAAGAAGGCGGTGGACCAGCAGCTCGAGTCCCGACTGATCGAGCTGGAGAACGCCGCTCAGCAGTCCGTGACCGCCCGCGAGGGGCAGCGCGCACAGCAGCGCCGCGATGCGGCGGCGATGCACGAAGCGACGCTGGCCGCGATCGGCCAGGACTTCGAGAACGCGCAGGAGGCCCTGCGCAAGGACACGGAAGCGGGGCTCGCCGAGTCACAGGCGGCGCTCGACGCCGCCAAGCAGAAGCTCGCCGCCGCGATCGAGGAGGCCCGCAAGAAGCGAGAGGCCGCAGACGCCGAGAAGGGACCAGGTCGGCCACAGCGGGATCTGATGGCCGACTTCGAGGACCGGCTGTCGGGCCTCGGTGCGGCCATCGGCAAGGGCATCAGTGTCACGGGCACGTTCAGTTCGGCGGCCGTCTCCGGTCTGGGCACGGGCGGCGACGCCGCCGAGCGCACCGCCAGCGCCACCGAGCAGACCGCCCGCAACACCAAGCGTCTGCTGGATGCCAGCGTCGACAACGGGCTGCGTTTCGCCTGACCCCATCCCACAGTAAGGAGTTCATCGCTCGTGCCGGTCGAGGTGTTTGAGAAGTTCGAGAGCCGACGCTCCACCAAGGCGAACCAAGCCTCGCAGTCGTCTGCGGAGCTCGGGTACATCGTGCGCGGTACCGCCGACGACCTCGCGGCCCGCACCGCAGCGCAGGCGGCCTCCCCGGCAACCTACGACACGCTCCCTCGCCAGACCATCCAGATCGAGCCCATCGGCCCGCAGCTGTGGGATGTCACCGTTCGCTACAGCCAGAACGCCTCCACCGGCACGAGCACCCCGAGCGAGTCGTCATTCACCTTCGAGACCGGCGGCGGGACGCAGCACATCACCCAGAGCCTGCAGACCATGCAGCGCCGCCCCGCACCCGGCACAACCGCGCCCGACTTCGGCGGGGCCATCGGCGTCACCGCCGACGGCGTTGAGGGCGTCGACATCACCGTTCCGGTCTACCAGTTCTCCGAGACGCACTACTTCACGGACGCGCAGGTCACGGCGTCGTACAAGGGCGCGATCTTCTCCTGCACGGGCAAGACCAACGCGGGCTCGTTCCGCGGGTTCGCAGCCGGCGAGGTGCTCTTCCTCGGCGCGACAGGCTCCAAACGCGGCGACGGCCCGGATGACGACTGGGAGATCACCTTCCGGTTCGCCGCGAGCCCCAACCAGACCAACCTGACCGTCGGCCCCGTGACCGGGATCAACAAGAAGGGGTGGGAGTACCTGTGGGTCCGCTACGCCGACGCCGAGGACTCGGGCTCGGGCGCGATCATCAAGAAACCCATCGCCGCGTACGTCGAGCGCGTGTACGACCAGGCCAACTTTGGAGCACTCGGAATCTAGAACATGCCCGACGACCTCCGCAAAGTCCGCTCCGGCCAGCCGCTCCGCATCCCCGCGGGCGCGTACAACGCGTTCGTCGATGCGGCGGTCGATCTGCGCGCGCGACAGGGGCGGGGCCAAGCCGTCGCCGGTCCTCTCGTCGAATCCGCCCAGCGTGGCATCGGCGTGGTGCTGGTCCGCAACGACTCGGACGAACTGATCGAGCCGCACCACGCGCTGGCGATCACCGGCGTGCTGGTCGAGCCCGGTGAGGACGATCAGGAGCGAACCTTCCACAGCCGCACGCCTCTGACGGGCGATGTGGCGACCGAGGAGTCCGACACGCTCGCCTTCGCGGTGGCGCTCCAGCCGATCAAGCCCAATGCACTCGGTCCCTGCGTGCTCACCGGCGTGACAACCGCGCGGGTCTACATCACCAACGAGACCGACACCACCTGCGAGCTCGCTGCCGACGAGACAGTCCTGGCGAGCACGCCCATGGGCGGCATCCCGATCCTGTGGAAGGAGGACGGCACCGGCGAGAAGTGGGCCGTGATCGAGCTCGGCCGCCCCTCGCCCGGACGCATCACCGCGATCCTCGGCGCGGCCCAGCCGATCCCCACCGAGCGCAACCGCTGGCGCTACCCATGGGTCGAGGCGCAGATCGACGGCAACCCCGGAAGCCCGGACTACCTGCGCTACGTTCCGGTCGAGAACGGCCTGACCTCGCAGGCCCCCAGCGGCGGCGAGGACCCCACGCGCCTGGCGATCAACCGCTTCGAGGCCCACCACATGAACGACTCGGAGCCCGGCTCCGGGTTCGGCGGCCTGCTCGGGCTCGGCCCGGTGTGTGAGTTGCCAGGCGTGCTTCCCAAGTGCCCGCCCGCGCGGTCGCTTAAGCCCAAGCTCGTGCCGATCCCCGAAGGCGTGTGCGTGCAGATGACCTGTGAGCGCAACAGCCGGGGCAAGCCCGTGTGGGTCTTCGAGGCCATGAGCCTGATCGAGATCGCCGACCCCGCCGACGAGGACCGCAAGTTCAACCTCTACATCGGAGGTGCCGAATGACAACCACTCCGACCACCCCAACGCCGCTCGATGCCAAGCGTGCCAAGGAACGGGCCAAGTACCTGGCGCTGGCGAACACGCCCGGCTCGACGTACGGCTCGACCAACCACGGCCGGGCGGCGATCCCGCTCATCCAGGAGGGCAAGCCGAGGTTCGTGGTGGACTTTGGGTGCGGCCGCAACGACCTTGTGCGCGAGCTGCGGCGCCTCGGCATCGACGGGCTGGGCGTCGACTTTGCCTTCCCCGAGGCGGACATCGTGCGACCCATGCACGCGACGGCCCTGCAGACCGGGATCGCCGATGTGGTGACGAGCTTCGACGCCCTCGAGCACCTCCTGCCCGAGGACGTGGACCTCACGCTCGCGGAGATGCGCCGCGTCGCGGTGCCGCGCGGGCGGTTCATCTTTTCGATCTGCACGCGGCCGAGCACGACCACGGTCGCTGGCGAAGGTCTGCACCCGACGGTGCGGCCGCTGGACTGGTGGCTGGAGCGCATCGCCCGCGTCGGCGTCGCGAGCAGGCCCAAGGCGCGGTCCCGCTACATCGTCGGGCGGTTCAAGAGTGATGGGGGGTGCTGCGGTGCGTGAGAACCAGTCCGACATCGCGGCGCTGCAGGCCGGGCTCAAGGCGCGCAAGCCCGCCCGTGATGGCCTGCGCCTCTACACCGCCCCGCCGACGTTCGAGTCGGTGTCCCTGAGCGGGTTCTACCGGGGGCGGTCGGCGTTCCTCATGCTCTCCGGTCCGTCGCTCAAGCAGATCGACTTGTCGCTGCTGGACGCCCGCGGCATCGTCACGATGGCCGTGAACAACGCCTGGTCCGTGCGGCGTCCGACGCTCTGGACCTGCGTTGATGACCCCGGGCGCTTCATCGACGTGGGCTGGAAGGACCCGGGCATCCTG
>DDSG01000130.1 GCA_002343325.1 Phycisphaerales bacterium UBA2396
GGCGACGAGGTTGGTGGGGGGCGTGGGGGGGCCGGAGGGCGTGGGCGGCGCGGGCGGGGGGACGCTGGCGGCCTGGTAGACGGTGTTGGGGTTGTTCTGGCTCTCGGCGTAGGCCTTGATAAAGCGGAGGGCGTCGGAACCCAGGTCGCTGAGGGTGTTGAGCGCGTTGCGCTGGCCGATGGTGGCGTTTTTGGCGGCGATGCGGGCGGCCTGTGCGGCGTTGTAGGCGGTGCGAGCGGCCTTGATGGCGGTGTCGAGCGCGGTGCACTGGGCGGGCGTGAGCCCGATGGCGGCGGGCGCGGCGATCCAGGAGGCGATGCGCTGCTCGAACCACTGGATGCGTTCGTTGATCTGATCAGGGAGGACACTCATGGGCAACTCCTTGTGTTGTGGCGGCGGCGCGATCGTCGCGTGCCTTGCACATGGCAGCATCGGGCGTTCGATGGAGGCACTTTCGGGGAAAAACAAAAAAAGGCAGGCCGCTGGTACGGGCTGCCCTGGTCGCTCCCTTGCGGGGGCGGTGCCTGCGAATTCTCTTGTTGCGTGAAACCGCGGGCCGGGGTCGATTACACTGCACCGAGTGTAACTTGAACCCGGGCTTGTGTCAAAGCGAGGCACCATGCCAGTGCAACATCTCCTCGGACTTGATATTGGAAGTAACTCGGTTGGTTCGGTCTGGATCGACCTGGGTTGTGGTCAGATTCTGACGGGGACATCGATCTTCCCGGCGGGCGTTGTTGAATCGGATGAGAAGCGGGGCGACCCGAAGAACGCGGCACGGCGGATGGCCCGCCGGGCGAGAATCACGCTCCGCCGGCGCGCCCAGCGGAAGAGGCAGCTCCGGCTCCGGCTGATCGGGGCGGGATTGCTGCCTTCGACGGCGGAGGGCTGGAAGACGCTGCTGGGAGGGACGGACCCGTGGGAGCTCCGCCGCGTGGGGCTCGACCGGGCACTCTCGCCGCACGAGTTCGGTCGGGTCTTGCTGCATCTATCGCAGCGGCGCGGCGCGTCGGGGCTGGCGACCACCGGCCCCTTGGATGGGGACGAGCCCGGGGGTGCAACACAGGAGGACGGGGAGGTTATTCGGGCGATCGGCGAGGTTCAGGCGAAGATGCTGGCGGCGAAGGTCCGCACGTTCGGGGAGTTTGTCGCGTCGCAGCGAGAGCAGCGCGTCCACCGGCTCCCGGGAGCCGAACGTGGGCCGTCGGGTGGGCGGCGCGAGTACCGCGATCGTGTCCGCAACACGCGGGACGTGTACGAGCACTGCGCCGACCGGGCGATGATCCGCGAGGAGTTCGGGCGGCTCTGGGCGGCACAGAAGCGGATGGGAGGTCCGACGGCCGCGCTGCTGACCGACGAATTGCGGCTGGCGTTGGACGATCCGGACCGTACCGCTCTGGACAAGGATCCCACCGCCACCGAGGAGCAGCGGAGGGCGTACAAGCAGATGTTCAAGGAGGGGGGGCTGCTGTTCGGGCAGCGTCGCGCGACGTGGGATGCGGGGATGCTCGGGCGCTGCGACCTGGAGCCAACGGAGCGGTGCGTCCCGCACGCGGATCGGCACGCCTCGAGGTTTCGGGTGGTTGAGATGGTGAACAACCTGCGCGTCATCGAGCGGGGGAAGCCGGTACGGCCGCTGACGCCAGAGGAGCGAGAGAAAGTGCTGGCGTACCTGAGCGGTCCGCTGGGGATGACGCCCGCCCGGACGGTCAAGGGGAAGCAGCACCCGCCCCGTCCGAAGCAGAGCGTGAGCGTCACGGACCTGCGGGAGCTGATGGGGTGGGGGAGGGCGACGAAGAACACGCCCGTCCGGTTTAGCATCGAGTCCGACGAGAACCGCGAGATCAACACGGACTGGTTCGCCCGCGAGATCGTGCACGGGGCCATCGGCGTCGAGGCCTGGTCGGGGATGTCCGAATCGCTCCGCGAGGGGATCAACCGGGTGCTGCTCAAGCGCGATCCGGCGGAGGGTGCGGACGAGGCGGCGCTTCGCGCGGGGCTTCTCTCGTGGGGGGGGCTGTCGGCGACGCAGGCCGGTGCGGTGATCGAGGCGTGGAAGCGGCGGCCGTCGATCAAGAGCAAGCGGCTCAAGCTCGGCCGTCGCGCGGTGCGCAATCTGCTGACGGTGATGGACCGCCCCGAGCCCTGGCCCGACCCGCATTGCCCATCTTCGTACCGGTGGCTCACGCAGATCGAGGCGCGGAAAGTGCTGGCCGAGGACGGGGATTTCCGGGACGTGACGACCGGCGAACCGATGGACGCGATCACGCGGCGGCGTTATGCCACGGGGGCCAAGGGCGCCACGGCCCGGGATCGGCACTACATGGGCAAGCACGTGCTGATGAAGGACGGTCGGCCGGTGATCGGGCCCGACGGCCGCCCGCTCGCCGAGCCACCCCCCGCCCCACTGATCGCCAACCCGGTGGTCCGCAAGGCGATCCACGAGGTGCGTCGCCACCTGGTGGAGTTCATGACCACCTTCGGACGCAAGCCCGACCAGATCCGCATCGAGCTCTCCCGCGAGGCACGTCTGGGGGCCAAGGACGCCGACCGGGCCCTGTTCCGCAATCGGTTGCGCGATCGGATCCGCCGGGACATCATCGAGCACTTCGGTCTCGACGGTCGCACGCCCACGCAGCAGGAGGCCGCGACGCTCCGCGTTGTTCTGTGGGCGCAGCAGGGGGGGCGCTGCCCGCTCTGCGGGGGCACGAGTGGCACGCTGACCCCCCGCGCCGCCGCCGACGGGGAAGGGTGCGAGGTGGCGCACATCATCCCGCGAGGCGGGGGCGGGGACAACGGCCAGTCGAACCTCGTGCTGTCGCATACCGAGTGCAACCGCGAGATGGCCCGTCGCACGCCGCGCGAGTACTGGAACGCCACGCTCCCGGGCGGGTTCGCGGAGGGGTACGCCCGTGTCGAGGGCCTCTACGGCGAGATCGCCCGTCCCCGGCCGACGGACGCGGTGAGAAAGGCCGGGGGCGCGCCGCTGTGGGCGTGCTACTTTGACGTCCGCGACGACCGCCGCAAGCTGGAGCAGTTCGCCAAGGACGTGAAGGACATCCAGGGCATGACCCCGCGCCAGGAGGCCGCGACCAGGTACGCCGCGCGGCAGGTCATGGCGTACCTGGCCGACGCCCTCTACGACGGCAAGGGTCTCCCCGAACGGTCGATGGGCGAGGGCGACCCGGAGGGCCAGCGGCGCATCTTCACGACCGACGGGCTGTGGACCGGCCGATTGCGGCGGGAGTGGGGCCTTTTCTTCGACGCGCACGGCGCGGCGGCCAAGGGGCTCGAGGAGCAGGAGGAGCACCGGCGAAAGCAGAAGAACCGGGGGGACCATCGCCATCACGCCGTGGACGCCGTGGTCGTCGCCCTGAGCACCCGCGCCGTGCAGCTCGCGTGGGACGAGCGCGAGCGGGCGGCCGAGGCCGCGGGGATCAACACGGCGGACGCGGAGGCGATGGAACGCTACCGCCGGGCGAACCCGATCCCCCCGCCCGAACCCTTCGGCACGCGGGAAGAGTTCCGCGAGGCGGTCCGCCGCGCCGTTTTCGGCGACGGATCGACCCCGCGCCCGATCTGCCACCGCCCGGTGAAGCGGAAGTTGATCGGCCCCTTGCACAAGCCCACCATGTATGGGCCCGTACTCAACCCCGACGGGACCCGCCACCCGAGCTTCGTCACGGTGCGGATGCGAATCGCCGATCTCAAGCCGGCCCACCTCCGCGTTCCGCCCGGCTGGGACGAACTAACGGCGCGGTTCCATGCGCAGAACGTGCCGATATCGGAAAGAACGCGATTGAGAGCCTCGCTCGCCGCCTTGCGCGATCCGGCTCCTGGCCCCGGGCTCGTGCGTGACCGTACGACGCGAGACTTTCTCAGGCGCTGGCTCCGGGACACGGGCCTGAGCCTGGGGGTCGCCGAAAATGCCAACTATCGCGTCCGCGGCGGTTTCACCGATGCCGATCTCAGGCGCGTCCTTCCGCGCGATCAGGCGATCCCGACGCCGTCGGGTGTGCCTCTCCGTACCGTCGTCGTTATTCGTGCAATAGCCGAACCGCCAGATATTCCTCGCCGGCGTTGGGACCCGAAGACCAACGAGGAAATCAAGGAGTCGTGTGCTGCCGCGGTCCGTCTTTACGACCTCCAGAACAACCATCACATCGAGATACGCATGTCAACAGGGCGGACTCGAAAGACCAAGTGGACCGGAACCGTGGTGACGGCATACGAGGCCGCCATGCGGAAGCTGGCGCGTCTCAAGCAGTTCAAGGCGGTCGGTGTACCCAAGCCGGATGAGTTCAGGTGTCCGGGCGTGATGAGCGAGGCCGACAAGCGGTCTTGGCGTCCGATCATCGCCGCGATCGAGCGGGCCCACCCGATCGTGAACCGGGCGGATGACGAGGCCCTCGGCGGCCGGTTCGTGATGTCGCTCTGCGAGGGCGAGACGCTGTACATGCGGCACAAGTGGACGAAGGAGCCGGGGTATTTCGTCGTGGCCAAGCTCGACAAGCCGCAGTCGGTGGTGCTCGTGCCCGATTGGGACGCCCGCGCCGCCGGCCCGCGGAAGGACTCGTCGGGCAAACCCGTGCCCGATTCCCAGCGGGAGTCCTTCACGGCGACCCCGTCGGACCTCGCCTCGCTCGCCCCGCCGGGGCACCCCCACGCGGTCAAGGTCCGCGTCTCCCCGCTGGGCGTGGTCACGGTGCTGCACCGGGATTGAACGGCCGACCCTTCGAGGCAAAGGCGTCGAGAGAGTTCGGTTTGGGGGAGGGAGTGGGGGTGGAGGGAGGGTGAGTCGGTGATCAAGCGCAACGTCGAGATCAGCCGGGAACCGCACGGGGTGCATCTGACCGTCCGTGACGGGCAGCTTCTGGTGCTGCGGAAGCTGGAGCCCCCGCGACCGTTGCCCGCCCGGCCGGCGAACCTCGCGGGGTCGATCCCGTGCGAGGATCTCGGCGTGGTCATGGTCGATCAGCGGGACACGACGTACTCGCACGCCGCGCTGGCCGCGCTGGCCGAGCACGGGGCGGCGCTGGTGGTCTGCGGGCGGGACCACCTTCCTGCCGGCATGTTCCTCCCCGTCGCGTCCAACAGCCACCTTCTGGCCCGGCTCGGCGCGCAGCTCTCGGCTTCCAAACCCACGCGGAAACGGCTCTGGGCCGAGATCGTCGCGGCAAAGGTGCGTGCCCAGAGGTGGGCACTGCCGGAGGGCCCGGACACCGACGCGTGCCGAGCCAAGCTCGGAGCGTTGGCGCGGGCGGTGCGCTCCGGGGATCCCGCGAACATCGAGGCGCAGGCCGCCGTGCACTACTGGCCCGTGCTGTTCCGCCGATCCACCTTCGTCGTCCATCCGTTCCGCCGCCGGCCGGGGGAAGGGCAGGCCCCCTCGGGCAACGACCCAGGACAGGCAGGGGTGGGGATGGGGGTGGGAGTGGG
>DDSG01000023.1:0-86438 GCA_002343325.1 Phycisphaerales bacterium UBA2396
CGTTCGAACGGATGGGGAGAGCCCGTCGGAGTCGCGGGCGAGGGCCGCGGCGGAGGAACCGAGGGCGATGAGCGTGCCGCCGGCCTGGGTCCAGGCTCGCAGGTCGGGGAGCGAAGAAGTCCATTGGCGGGGTCGGCCGTCGGGGATGATGAGGACGTTGTACCGCCTGAGATCGGCTCCGGACAGGTCGGCGGTGTCGAGGTAGGAGGCGCGCAGGCCCAGCTCGTGATCGAGCGTGAACCAGACCTCGCCCGCGGAATAGGGGCTGAAGGGTTCGCGGGTCAGGACGGCGACGCGTGGGGCTTCGAGGAGCGTGAAGTGATCGCCGCCGAGGTCGGGGAGGTCGCCGGGTCCCATGCCACCGGGGATCGTGAGCGGCGCGAGGCCCAGCATGCTCGCGACGTTGCGGACGCGATCGGCGAGCTCGGTCGGCGTGAAGGAGGGGTTGTCGTTGCGAGTCAGGAGGATGGAGCCTCTGGCGAGCGCGATGCCCGAGAGCACGGTGGGCTTATCGGTGGCGCGGACCTTGAGCCCCTGGTCCATGAGTCTGACGGCGGCGGCGAGGCTGCGGTCATCGCGGCCGTCGAACGCGAGGGCGACGGCGGGATTGGCGGGGGGTTGATTATCCTGAGCGATGGGGGCGGGCGGCACGAGCAGCGAGGCCGGGTCGAGGGGGGTGGCGACTTCGGGCAGGGCTGCCCGCACTTCGGCGACGTCGATGCCCATCAGCATGGCGACGTTCCAGCCGGTGATGTCGTACAGGCGGCTTCGCCCGAAGCGGAGCAGTTCGCGGCGTTCTTCGGTGAGGAAGTCCGCGGGCATGCGAGGATCGGTCTCGAACAGAGCGGCGGCGAGGCGGCCGAGGGGCTGATTGGCGGAGATGAGGATGGTGCCAACGGGGAAGGACCGATCGGTGAAGTCGCGACCGAGCGAATCGCGGCCTGAGGCTTTGAACGTGTCGCGGGCGCGGTGGGCTTCGAGGCGCTGGGTATCGAGCAGCTCGGCGAGGGCCTGGGCGCGGGCGAGGTTGCCCTCGGGGAGCGAGAGGGCGAAGTAGCGTGTGACAACGGAGGCGTGTCCGACTTCGGTGCCGCCGCCGGCGAGAACCTTGCGACGATCGGCAAGGAAGTCGCGGAGGATCTGGCGGTCGTTGGCGGCGGCGGTGCGGAGGTTGGCGAGGGAGGCGACGAGCTGCTTGTGGACAGCTTCGCGATAGGGCTCGATCGTGCCTTCGGGGCGGCGGACGCCGTCGGAGATGATCTTGGCTTGTTCGTAGAGGTTGTCGATGGCGCCGCGGAGGGCGGCCCAGGAGCCGGAGTACCCCGGGTACCACTCTTCGTTCCACTCGCCGGTGTAGTAGCGCCAGCCGAAGGCGTCGAAGGCTTTGCCCTGGTCGTCGCCGAAGACGGCGGACCATTTTTTGATGTTGTCGCCGATGTTGGGGTTGATGGGGGCACGCGGGGGCATGAAGAGGAAAGTGTCGAGTGCGCCCTGCTCGTGGCTTTCGACAAAGTAGTGCGGGTTCCAGTCGGCGAAGGCGCGGACGCGGCCTTTGCTTTCGGGCTGGGTCGCGAAGATCCAATCGCGGTTGAGGTCGAAGAGGTAGTGGTTCATGCGCCCGCCGGGCCAGGGCTGGGCGTGGAATATGGACTGGTTGTCGACGTTGGGCTGGCGGGTTCGGCCCTGCTCGACGCTGTCGATGCAGCGTTGGCGGCCGTCGGGGTTCATGAGGGGATCGAGGATGATGACGGCGCGGTCGAGCAGCGCGGTGACGGCGGGGTCGGTGCAGGCGGCGAGGTGCCAGGCGAGTGCGAGGGCGGCGTCTGTGCCGGACATTTCGTCGCCGTGGATGGTGTAGGAGAGGACGATGACGATGGGGAGAGACTCGGCGAGCGCGTCGGCCTCGGCGGCGGGGATGGTTCGCGGGTCGGCGAGGCGGGCAGCGTCGCGGCGGATCTGGTCGAGACGGGCGATGTTGGAGGGGCTGCTGATGGCGAGATAGGAGAGGGGCCGACCCTGATGGCTTGTGGCGTAGTCGAAGAGCTTGACACGTGGGGCGGAGGCCGGGCTTTCCGCAAGGGCTTGGAGGATCGCCCGGACCTGAGCCGGTGAGGCGGGCTTTTGGCCGACGGGGAAGCCGAGAATGGAGTCTGGCGTGGGGACGGCCGGGTTGTGGGCGGCGTTTGGGAAGAAAGGAACGTCGTAGGTGAGCCCGAGAAGTTCGACGGGGGGCGGGGGCGGGACGATGACAGGTGCCGCGGGCTGAGCGTTGGCAAGGGAGGCGAGCAGGAACGGGCCCAGAACGCGGGCGGGGTGGGCGAGAGTCTTGGGTGCGAGCATGGAGCGGCTCCTGTGGACCGGTAGAATCGGCGGCATCATACCTCGCGTGGAGAACCGCATGACCACTGGGACGTTGTTCGATGTTCGTACCGATGCACTGTTCGCGACGCTTCGGGCGGATCGCGTCTGGAAGACGCTGCAGATGCTCGAAGGGCCGATGGGGCCGGTGGTCAGGATCCGGGGGCGCGGGGAGTGCCTGTGCTTCTGCAGCAACAACTATCTGGGCCTGGCGAATCATCCGGAGGTGATCGAGGCGGGGATCCGCGGGCTGAAGGAGTATGGTGCGGGCACGGCGAGTGTGCGGTTCATCTGCGGGACGTTCACGCCGCACGAGGAGCTGGAAGAGGCGATCGCGTCGATGATGGGGACGCAGGCGTCGTACACGTTTGTGTCGGCGTGGACGGCGAACGAGGCGGTGTTTCCGACTCTTTGCGAGGCGGGGGACACGATCATCTCGGACGAACTGAACCACGCGTGCATCATTGACAGCATCCGGCTGGCGACGGTGATCAAGAAGGGCCTGCACAAGAGCGTGTACAAGAACAACACGCTGACGGGCGCGAACAGCCTGGAGCAGCGGCTCAAAGAAGCATCGGCGAACACCGACGCGAACGGCAAGCGCGGGCAGATCTGGGTCGTGACGGACGGCGTGTTCAGCATGGAAGGATCGATCGCGGACCTGCCGACGATGAGGCAGATGTGCGACGAGTATGGCGCGATTCTGGTGGTGGACGACAGCCACGGGCACGGGGTGATGGGCAAGACGGGGCGTGGAACGCACGAGCACTGGGGGATGATGGGCGGGGCGTCGGGGCGCGTGGACATCTTCACGGGGACGCTGGGCAAGGCGCTGGGCGGCGGCGCGGGCGGGTTTGTGGCGGGCGATCGGCGGGTGATCGAGCTGCTGATCCAGCGGGGGAGGCCGACGCTGTTCTCGAACGCGCTGCCGGTGACGGTGGCGTGCTCGGCGAAGAAGGCGATCGAGATCATGCTGCGCGAGCCTGAGCGTGTTCAGCGGCTCAAGGACAACGTCGCGTATGCGAGGCAAAAGATCAAGGCGGCGGGGTTTGATGTGCTGGAATCCCCCACCGCGATCTGCCCGGTGATCGTGGGAGAAACGGCCAAGGCGATCGCGATGAGCCAGCGTCTGCTGGAGCTGGGCGTGTTCGTGATCGGGTTTGGGTACCCCGTGGTGCCGGAGGGGCACGCGCGGCTGCGGTGCCAGATCTCGGCGGCGCACACGCGGGAACATATCGACACGCTGGTGGACGCGCTTCGGAAGCTCTGAGCGTGGTTCAGCGGCGGGGGTTGCGGGGGGAGCCCTTGCGAAGGCTGTGGGGCGGATTGGCCGGGAAGGGTCCGGGCGGTAGTGAGGCCGCGGGCTTGGCGGGGGGCGGGGGCTCCACGGAGGGCTCGGGCGGATCGACGTTGGGCGAGCTGGAGGCTTGCGGGAGTGAGTCTTCAGGGGGTGGTTCAGCCGGTGATGCGGGCGGCGGTGGTTGCCGATCGGACGGGAAATTCTGGGGCGGCGGCGGAGGCGGCGGACGATCGGCGAGGCGGGCGAAGACGATGCGGCCCGAGCCGGTGGGGATGGAAGAGGTGACGGTGGCGCGGACCTCGGTGCCGATGCGATGGGCGGCGTGATCGACGACGACCATGGTGCCCTCGTCGAGGAAGCCGACGGCTTGGCCGGGCTGCTCGCCCGCGCGTTGGAGGAAGATCGAGATCGTCTCGCCCGGGAGGGCCGGGGAACGGAGAGCGGCGGCGACGTCGTTGAGCCGGAGGACGGCGACTTTTTGGATATCCGCGACTTTGGCGAGCCCGGTGTCGGTGGTGACGATCATGGCGGGCATGGTGCGGGCGAGCTCAATGAGCATCTGGTCGGCGGCCATGCCTGGGAGGATGGGGTCTTCGATGCGCAGATCGATCGCTGCGGAGGCCTGGAGCTTCTCGATCATCGACAGGCCACGACGTCCCTTGGCCCGCTTGCTTCGGTCGGAGCTGTCGGCGAGCGTCTGGAGTTCGTTGACGATGAAGCGGGGAACGACGACGGGCTGGGAGATGATGCCGGTCTGGACAAGGTCATAGATTCGGCCGTCGATGAGGACGGAGGAATCAAGGAGCATGGGCCTGGGCCCACGGATCTGCTTGACGAACTCGACGTAGGGGACGACGAGGCGGAAGTCGTCCTGGGTCTGGAGGACGGTGACGATGACGAGGTAGGCAAGCCCGATGCCGATGAGGACCTTGACGAGAGCGACGAGCCCCGAGTCGGTGATCTGGTAGCTTTGGACGACGAGGTCGATGACGGCGCCGATGGCGAGCGAGGCGATCATCGCGCCGAGCAGGCCGAGGAAGATCGAGAAGAGGGTGGAGACTTTTTTGCGCGGGGTGAAGACGTCGATGGAGATCACGATGGCCGCGAGCCCGACGGTAATCGCGAGGACGAGGGGCCAGGCTTGGGCGCGTGCGGCTTCGCCGGGGTCGGGGTTCTTCTGATCGACGCTCAGGATGTTGAGGAGGGTGACGGTGAAAAAGGTGACAACGAATGTCAGCCGGACGATCCGCAGGAGGACGGTTCGGCTCCGCTCGTCCTGCTCGGCGGCGTTGATCGGTTGGCGTTCGTCGGTCACGGGGTGAGTGTACGCGAGGGGGCATGAGGCAAGGCCGGGCGGCCTATCATGGGGCGAGTCCCCCCGATCGACGGCCGGGCCCGTCGCACGGAAGGCCCGTGAACCTGGTCAGGGCTTGACCGCAGCAGCCATAAGCGGCGTCGTCCGGGTCGTCGGCAACCTGGCCGTCGATCGCGGGGATTCACTCCACGTGCCCGTGTCGTGTGCGGCGGACTCTCGCTTGACACACGGCCGGGGGGGGGGGGTATGCTGTCGTTCAGGATCGACTGAACGGAGGCAGCGCATGAGCATGTTTCTCTGCGCCATCACGGTGTGTGCGTTGGGTGCTGAGCCCGCCTTGCAATCGCGGATTGATCAAGGTCTGCCGCCGATGCCGACCGGTGTGCGGGTGGTGTGGGAGGTCGAGCAGCACGCGGGCCTGACGCGGGACGAACTCGGGGCGATGCGTCGGCGGATCGCGGGCAAGCCGGACCACCCGGATCGGCCGCAGGCGGAATCGGCCGAGCGAATCCTGACCCACGGTCCGGATCGGTTGCGTCGTGAGATGTGGGTTGACGGGTCGGGGCGGTTCCGTGTTTGCGAGACCCGGGCGAGCAGAGTCTGGGAAGACGTGGTGGTGGCGGATGGCGTGGTGTGGGCTCTCTCGCCCGACACGCTGAACATCGTGGACGGGACGCGAGAACCCCCGCCCGGCAGGAACTTCCGCCCGGCGCGTGATGAAGCGCAGCGTAATCTGGGCGGCTTCGTGCTCGGGGGGCTTTCGATGATCATCGGGGCTCCGAAGGTCACGGTGCAGACCTTTGGACGATCGGGGAGCGAGTGGAACGCCACGGCGATGCTCCCGGACAACATCGGCGAGTTTTCGTTCCGCGGCGTGGAGCGAGGCGGGCATTTGCTCGCGACCGAGGGACGCGTGCGGCGGCTTGACCCGGCGCCGTCCGAGGTGGGGTTCAGGATTGTCGCCTCGGAGCCGTGGTTTGACTCGCCGATCGGCGTTGTCTTTCGGGTGGTCGAGAACTACAGCCCGTCCGGCGCGTTGCGGTCCCGTCATCGCCTGGTCGAGGTTGAGCCCTGGCCGGGAGATCGGTCGTACTTTGCGGTACCCGATCGTTCACAGCCGCGTGACGCGGTACGTGGCGATCTGAACCTGTTGAGCGTCGCGGACTTCCGAGACGATCCTGCGGGGCGATTCTGGCGACGCGAATCGGCGGATGAGACGTTCGAGAAGGGCCCGCCGCCGCCGCACGATCCGGCTCGGGCGTTGGTGACGCTCGATCGGGCGGGGTACCTGATCCTGATCGGTGCGGGCGTGTTCGTCGCGGCCGTGTGGCTGCGGCAGCGGACCGGATAGGCACCGAGCCGTTCAAGCAAAGTCCAGTCCGCGGAGCTGAAGGGGGCTTCTATGCAGAGATTCCTTGCTCACTTTGGTATGGCGGTGCTGCTCGTGGCCGGCGTCAGCAAGGCGTTGTCGTTTGGGTCGTTCACGGCCTCGCTCGGCTCGTGGGAGATCATCCCGGAAGCGGCGATCGGCATCGTTGCGATGCTGGTTGTGGCCGGGGAACTGCTGCTCGGCGGGATGTGGTTCGCGGGTGTGCGTCGGCGCGCCATCGCGTGGGCGGCAACGGGCATGATCGTCCTGTTCACCGGCGCGTATCTGTACCAGTTTCTGATCTACGGCCCCCCGCGGTGCGAGTGTCTCGGCAAGCTGCTGGCGTTCCGGATGGAGTCCAAGCAGGTTCCACTGGTTGTGCTGCGAAACGTGCTGTTGCTGGCGTGCATGATCGCGGCGACTCGGCACGCCAACGTCGTTCGCGCGACACCCGGCGCCGCTCACACAACTCCGGGCGCTGAGGCCCATGCCCGATCGGGATTCACGCTGATCGAACTGATGATGGTGATCGCGGTCGTGACGATCGTCGCCGGTTTGGCCTTGATGTCATTCGGGTCTCTCCGCGCGACGGCCGTGGGGATGTCGTCGCTGTCGCTGCTTCGGCAGCACGTGGCGGTGTTTCAGTCGTACGGCGTGGATCACAAGGACGCGATGCCGAGGTTTATCGAGATCGACGGGACGCACGCGATGCACGGGCCTTACGGACTGTACTTTCGCGGCGAGAAGCTGGCCTATTTCTCGCAATCGACGTTCTGGCCTTGCGCGATGGAGCAGCAGTACTACAACGGCATCGCGTACACGGCGGACATGTTCATCCCGCCCTGGACGAGAAACCTCGAACTTGGGGTTGGCAAGGGGCACCCGTACCTGTACGCGGCGACGTCCGTTTCCCGCCCGGAATTTTGGATGCCCGCGGAGCGAGCCGGCCCGGAGCAATGGCGGACGGTCCGCTTCGCCGAGGTGTTGTTCCCGAGTCAGAAGGTGATCCTGTCGGCGATCGATGAGCGTGTGGCGGATCATTCGCCGGAGACGGACCGAGTTGAGTCGGCGCACCTCGGGTGGATCGATGGATCAGCGTCGATCATGCCGAGGCGGGATCTCGAGCCCGGCTACCCCGGGGGTGAAGGCCGCTATGAAGGGTCTTGGTCCATCTTCACGGACTGGCCTGCGGGCTCGCACACCATCCAGGGCGTGCGCGGCCTGGATGTCGGCGCTCGGGCAAGGTAGTCGGCCCAGGGGGGATGAGGGGTGATTCGGCCCAGGAGATCCGGGGCTTCTCTGCGGGCGATAGAATCGCGGCATGACGTACACGGTGCTCGCCCGGCGGTATCGCTCCCAGGACTTTGACGAGGTGGTCGGCCAGGAGGCGGTGGCCCGGACGCTTCGCAACGCGATCGAGGCGGGTCGGGTGGCGCACGCGTACCTGTTCTGCGGGACGCGCGGGGTCGGGAAGACGTCGATGGCCCGCATCTTCGCCAAGGCGCTTAACGGGGGGAGCGCGGAGGTTGACGCGGCGATCATGCAGGGCAAGGACACCGACGTGATCGAGATCGACGCCGCGAGCAACACCGGCGTTGACAGCGTTCGTGAGTTGATCGCCAACGCGGCGTACCGGCCTTTGCGCGGGAAGCACAAGGTCTACATCATCGACGAGGTGCACATGCTCTCGACCAGCGCGTTCAACGCGCTGCTGAAGACGATGGAGGAGCCGCCGGAGCACGTGAAGTTCATCCTGTGCACGACGGATCCGCAGAAGGTCCCGCCGACGATCCAGAGCCGATGCCAGCGGTTTGACTTCCGTGCGATCCCGACGACGCGAATCGCGGAGCACCTCAGGCACGTGGTGCAGAAGGAGAAGCTGTCGGCCGAGCCCGAGCTGCTCTTCCAGATCGCCAAGCTCGGGAATGGGTCGATGCGTGACAGCCTGTCGCTGCTGGATCGGGTGATGGCGACGGGCGAGAAGAAGCTCACATCGCGGCTGCTTGAGGAGCTGGTCGGCCTGCCGCCGCACGAGGTTGTGGGGGCTGTGCTGGATGCCGTGGCGGACGGGAATGCGAAGGCGGCCCTGGAACAGACCGACGATCTGATTTCGCGGGGGATTTCCGTGGAACAGGTGATCGAGGCGCTGTCGGAGCGTTTGCGAGACCTGATGCTCATCGCGGCGTGCGGGGGTGACACTCGCCTGATCGAGCTTTCGGACGAGGCTCGGTCTTCGGAGCAGAAACGGGCGTCGAAGTTCGACGCGGCCGGGCTGGTGCACATGATCGCCCTGTGCGATTCGGTGCTGCGGTCGGCGCGGAACAGCGCGGCACCAAGAACGCTGCTGGACGCTCTGATCGTGCGCCTGGCGATGACCGAGAAGCTGGCGGATGTGACGGCTTTGGCACTGCCGACCGGGGAACCCGCAAAAAAACGCTGAAGCCGGAGGGGACCGCGCCGAGTCCTCCGGTTTCCGTGGCGGCGCCGGTTGCTCGACCGCCCGACGTGGCGGCCCGGTCAGTCGCGGACTTGTCCGAGCCGCCGGCGTCGCTGTGGGCGCGCGTGAGGGCGGCGGCCGGATCGGGGAGCAAGTTCGTGGCGGCGCTGGTCGAGGAGTTGTCGCTGCACCGTATCGAGGGCGGCAAGGCGTTCATTGTTGGACGCCGGGAGATGGTGCAGGCCGCGAGCGTCAAACTCGCGGATCTCGAAGCATTGCTGACCCGAGCGTGGGACACGCGGGTTGGTGTGGTGCTGACGCCGATCGATGCCGCCGAGCAGACGAGCCGCGGCGGCGTCACTTCGGGTGATCCAGGCCCGCGGGCGACTCGGGAGCCGGGAACCCGCGAAGCCGCACCCGACGATCGGCCCGCGATGCAGGATCACCCCCTGGTTCGCCGGGCGATCGATCAACTGGGCGCGAGGTTGATCATGGTGCAGCCTCGAACGCGTCAAGAGCCATAGTGTGCAGGGGCTTCGGCGTGATGCCGGGGCGAGAAAGGACGATGGATGTTCGACAAACTCAAGGCGATGGGGGCGTTGGCGGGGTTGATGGGCAAGCGTGAGGCGCTCCGCGAGGCTGCGGATCGCGTGAAGGCCAAGAGTGCCGCGGCAAGACTCGTGGGCACGGCCGGGGGCGGCGCGGTTCGGGTGACTGTCTCCGGAGCGCTCAAGGTCGTGTCGGTCGAGATCGCGCCGGCTCTCGCGGCTGGCATCGCCACGGATGACAAGACGAGGACGCTGGCGGGCAATCTGATTACGGAGGCGGTCAACGATGGGCTCTCACAAGCGCAGGCGCACCTGAAGGACGCGATCGACGCGGAGGCGCGGGCGCTGGGCTTGCCCGAACTGCCCGGGCTCGATCAGTTGGTGGGCTAGGCCCATGAGCAGCATTCGCGTGCAGCCGATTGGCCGTGAGGGTCTCACGATCCGGTTGCGTCGCTCCGCGGAGTCGTGGAGCCCAGCGGACGACGCCGCGTGGGACGGGATGATCCGTGCCAACCCGAGACTGCACGATGGGCCGATCGCCTTTGCGACCGAGTGGTCGGACACCGAGATTCGAGGCGAAATCTCCGGGTATCGGCGGCTCATGCTCCGGGGAGCTCGCCAGGACCCTGCCCTGGCGATGGGTGTGACGGGGGTGCTGACGCGCCGGGGCGGATCGGAAGTACTCATGGGGCGCCGATCCGACGGCGTGCGGATCTATGGCGGGCTTTGGGAGACGGCACCTCGCGGGGGGCTGGATATCAGCCGCCCGAACGATCAGCGGGAAATCCGCCTTGGCTTGATCGATCTGGCGTCGAGAGTTTCCGCGGAGGCCCGCGAAGAACTCGGCATCGAACTCGATCCTCGCTCGCTGCGAGCGGTCGCCACGGTGATCGACGAGCAGGCCGGGAGCCTGGATGTCGTCATGGCCGGCGAGATCTCGGCCGAACTGACATCGCCCGCGTCGTGGGAGTACACCGCAGTCGGATGGTCGCCGAGACGTAATCTCGGGCTGATCGGACCGCTCTCCCCGCCCACGGCGGCTTTGGCGGCATGGCTCGCGTCTAGCTCTTCATGTTGACGTATTGCAGCGGCACGGGCAGCCCCGCGCCAGTGAGCAGCTTGATGACCGCCTGCAGATCGTCGATCTGCTTCCCGGTCACACGAACCTCCTCCCCTTGGATGGAGGCCTGCACCTTGAGCTTGCTCTCCTTGACGAGCTTGACGATCTGTTTGGCCATGTCCTGCTCGAGACCCTCGCGGATCTTGATGTCCCGCTTCATCTTGCCCGATGCGCCGCTTTCCGGCTCGCCCCAATCGAAGCTCTTGAGCGCGAGCCCGCGCTTGACCGCGGCGGACTCGAACATTTCCTGGATGGCGTTCTGTTTCGTGCCGTCCTCGGTCAGGACGTGCATCTTCTTTTCCTTGCGATCGACGGTGATCTCTGCGGTGCACCCGCGGAAATCGAACCTCGTGGCGATCGCCTTCTTGGTGTTGTTGATCGCGTTGTCCAGCTCGGCCCAGTTGAGCCTCGACACGATGTCGAAAGAGGGCATAGTCGTCTCCGATGGGAATCGGCCCCGCGGGCCTTCGCTCGCGGGACCGGACATTACTTGAGGGTGCTCTCGGCCTTGTCCGCCGAGCCGATGAACGCGCCGAGTGCCGTCTCGACCTGCTTCTTGAGGTCTTCCCAGCCGTCGGTCGAAGTCTTGAGCGAATCGAACTTCGCCATCACGTCGCCGAAGGCCTTCGTCGCGCCCTCAACGAGCGGTGTGGCGGCGGCCTTCTTGATCGGGTCCTTTACGCTGTCGGCGAGCGTCTTGAGCGAATCGAGTTTGCCCTTGGCGGCATCGATCTGGGGCTGGAGCCCGGCCACCGCCGCATCACGCAGCTCGACCAGCTTGCTCTTGGCCGCATCGATCATCTCGCCGCCCTTTTCCTTTGCCGCGTCGACCATCTCGCCCGCGGACTGGCCGGCCTTCGCGGCGACATCCTGCGTCTTCTGCGCTGCGTTCTGGACGGCCTGCTTGGCGTCCTCCTTGTTGCAACCCGCGACACCCAAGGCGGCCATCGACACACATCCAGCAACAATCAAACGATTCATGGTGATCCCTTCCGAGGTTGTGCCGGCATCCCGACGCGGGCGGGCACAGCATGGCTCATCGTAGGGGCCTCGCTCGCCGCTCCGCCTCTCTCTCGACAAGCAAGCCCTCGTGATACGCCCGCACCAGCGCGTCCAGGTCGCTGACCAGACGCTGCGTCCTCCGCCCGGCGTCGGTGGTCCGGGTCAGTCGCGGCTGGGCGTACGCGCGGATCGTCTGAAACGTCGGAACGATGTCAGCGCCGGTCGAGATCACCTGCTCAACCCCGCCGAAGGGCGCGTGTTCCGCCAGCTCGATGCACTCGGGTCTCAAGATCAGCGTGTACCCGCGATCGCCGTAGGCTTCGCTGAATGCGCCGTCGATCGTGACCGCGTTGCCGCCCTTCTTGACGGGGTGCTCGCCCTTTTCGATCTTCACGGGCACGTGCCCGTTGACGATCAGAACATCGTCGGAAAGGCCGAACAGCGCCCCGATCCGCCTGATAAAGCCCGCATCGTTCATGAGGTCGAAGTAGGGGTTCTTGTGCTCTTTGTGAGTCGCCTTGTCAGCCACGAAGTACGTCTCGAACGTTGCGAGCTTGTCCTTGCCGAAGAGGGGTGAGAGCGGACCGCCCCACAAGTACCAGATCCAGTCGGCGTCTGAGTCGAGCCCAACCCAGCGCTTGCGCACGGCACGGCGGACCACGGACTCGAGGGAGTCCATCAGTTCGCGACCGGCGACCTCCTTGCCGTCAACACGCAACGATCGCGGCGTGCCGCTCTCGTCCACGGGAACGCACGCGTGGAAGAAGAGTACTTCCTCTCGGGACGTCCACATCCCCCCGTGATTGACCATCCACTCGACATGCTGTCGGAGCTTCATCGAACGGACGAAGCTCTCTCGCAGTCGCTCAACGCAGGCTTGCTCTTCGGGCGAATAGGCGTAGGGGTTCTTGGGATCAATGGTCGGCAGGTTGCCGTCGAGCATCGGGTGCTCCACGCCGTCGATCGTCACGACACGCCGAGCAAGATCAATGCGGTGGAGCAGTCGGCGATGATCGAGGTTCCACTCGGGGTGGTTCTGGATCATGCGCCCTTCGGCCTTGAACTGCATGATCGCGATGGCTTTTTGCATGCGGGCGACCATCAGCGATTCGCGGAATCCGTCTCCCTTGGGCATGAACCGCTCGGCGGGGTCGTCGGCGTATACCTGACGCACCAGCCTCTCGAGCGGCGCCATCATGACGCCGTATCCCTCCTCCAACTGGCTCAGGCGGCGATAGCGTGCGCTGAACCGCAGGCAGGTGAGCATCGAAGCCTCATGCCCGAGATTGGCGCCGATCCAGAGCATGTCGTGATTGCCCCAGATGAAGTTGCACTTGGGCTGCCTCATGAGGATGTCGACGACGCGGTCCATCCGCGGGCCCCGGTCGCCGACGTCGCCGAGCACGAGAAGTTCCTCGCACGAGAGATTGCGGATGAGCCTCGCCGCCGCACGAACCGCGCCCCAGTCGCGGTCGTGTTGGGCGAGCGTCAGCAGCATCGCGCGGATGTAGTCGGGCCGCTCCGCGGTACCAAGCTCGATGAACAGCTCGCGGTAGGCGGGCGGGAGCAGCGATTCGAAGTGCTCGCGGCGGTGCGTCTTGCGGAGGTGCCGAATGATCTCGAACTGCCGCGAAAGCGTCGTGTAGATCCACTGGTGCCTCTGCCCGCTGGCGACGATCTCGTGGCTCATTCTGTTGATCGCCTCACGGGGGTAGTAGAGCACCGCGAGGAACTGCCTTCGCTCCTCCCCGACGAGTCGGTCGCCCAGAATCTGATCGGTCAGCCTCCTCAGCGCACCTGAGGCGTTGTTGATGACGTGACGCAGCTTGGCGTCTTCCCCGTGAATGTCCGAGATGACGTGGACGAGGCCACGGGGCAGATCAAGCGTGGCGGCAAGAGCCGCGGCCTCGGCGATCGCCGACTCCGTGGTCGGATAGATGTTCGACAGAGCTCTAAGGTGGGCCTGACGCTCCTCGGACAAGCTGGACTTCATCGCGATCCTCCCTCGGGACTTGAAGGGTCTGCCCTTCGTGCACCCGATCCTAGATCTCGAATCCGTCGGTACCCCGACAGGCGGCCGTGCCGGACGCACTCCCCGCAAGGCCGAGCGATACCGCCCTCAGTACCCGCCGTCGGGCGGCAAGGCAGGGCAAAGGCCCTTGGGACGCTGAGCGAACCGAAGCCTGGTCGGTCGAGTTAGACGCGGGAGATGACCTTGGCGACCTCGGCACGCACCTTGGCCATCCCGGCGAAGGCGTCATCGGCGGCCCGATACCCGACGGTCGCGACAACACACGCGGTGTACCCCTGCTCGCGAAGCCCGAGCTTGGCGTCGTACGCCGCCGGATCGAACCCCTCCATCGGGCACGCGTCGACGTGGGCCACTGCGCATGCCGCGAGGAACACGCCCAGCGCGATGTAGACCTGGCTGCGCGTCCAGATCTCCATGGAGCCGCCCGGCACCGCGGCGGGATTCGCGATCGACCCGAGCATCATCTTCCGGTAGTCGTCGAGCACCGCGCGGGGAACGCCTCGCACCTCCACGATCCGATCGACGTACGACTCCACGTCCGCCGGCGTGACTTCAAGCTTGCGGCAGAGCACGACCATGTGCGAAGCGTCCGTGATCTGAGACTGGTTCCACGACGCCTTGCGAAGCTCCGCCCGGACCGCGGGAGTCTCGACGACCACGAACTTCCAGGGCTGCAACCCGTACGAGGACGGGCTGAGCACCAGCGACTGTTCGAGACTCGACCACACGTCCGCGGGAATCTTGCGGGTCGCGTCGAACTTCTTGGTCGCGTACCGCCACTTGAGTGCGGCGAGAACTTCGGCGGGTCCGGTGGTCATGGCTGTTCCTTCCATGTTCGCGCGCCTGAGTGCTGGGCGTGTGCAAGAGTATATCGACAGGGATCGATACGTCCAATCCCCCCGACCCCCCTACCGTTCGCCGATGGGCGACCAGCCGGGCGGCATGTTCTCGTGGTTTCGCCGGCTTCTCGGGAAGCGGGCTTCTCCTCCTGATCAGCGCCCGCTCGATCACTCGGCCGGGCCACAGGCCAATCGGACACCTGAATCGGATTCCGCCCCGCCGATCCCCTCGATTCCGAGCGATCCAGCGCCGGCGGAACCTGTGCCCACCACTTCTCCGGATCCAACCCCACCCGAGCCGGAGGAAGATCCCCTCCCGGAATGGGCTGGTTTCTTTCACTCGACCGACAAGCTCAGGGCCTTCGAACGCCTGGTGGTTGAGGAGCTCGGCCGGCGCGGGGATGCCTACCACTATTCCGACGGCGTCGTGCACGCCGAGGTCACGGGCGAAGAGCAGTCCTGGGGCATGTCGAATCTGGGCCAGATCTGCGCCGCGGCACCCGAGAAGGAGTGGCCGAGAATCATCACGCTCCATTTTGACGCGATGACCAGAGCGGCTGAGCAGCGATCGCAGATCGAGGTCCTGCTCAAAGACTACACGGCCGCGAAGCGAAAGCTCTACCCGCGTCTCTGGGAGCCAGAGCAGCTCGGGCCCGCCGCTGAGAACGCCGTCATCCGCCATGACATCCCCTCGCTGGCGACCGTGCTGTGCGCCGATCTGCCCGACGTTGTTCAAACGGTGCCGCCCGAGCTGCTCGCCCGGTGGGGTGTCGGTGAGGATCAAGCGTTCGCACGCGCGATGGACAACCTCGACCAGATCTCAACCCGAGGGCTCACACCGGTGCGCCTCGGCGACGACGTCGAACTCCTTGCGCTCGAGGACATGAGCTTCTTCACGGCCTCCGTCGCGCTTCGGATCGACGATTTCCCCAGACTGCGCGCCCCGCTGGGCGTCATGGTTTCGCTCCCGACCAGGCATTTGCTGCTTGCCCTGCCGCTCCGAACCGCAAGCGATGTTCATCATCTCCAGCACCTCATCTCCGTATCGCTGCACGCAGAGGCCCGAGGTCCGGGTTCGCTCTCGAAACGGGTATGGTGGAGGCACGATGGAATCTGGCGGGAGGTGCCCTACACCATCGATGGCAACAAACTGTCGGTCTACCCCCCGCCCGAGCTCGCTTTGCTGCTCGGCGGCGATCCTGATTCCCCCGAGACCGAATTCCCCGCCGATCCCGACGACGACGACGATTCTCGCCCCTGAGCCACTTCGTTCTGCTCGAGGGGGAAGCCCGACGTGTCGCGTTCCTTTCGCTCTGTGGTAGCATACCGGCAACCGACTTTCAGGAGGCTCACCATGTTCATGACCGCTCTTTTAGCCGCACCACTCGCACTCGCCCTGGTCACCGGAGAGCCCGCGGTGCTTTCCAAAGCCGAGACCGCCGCGGGGTGGCGTCTGTTCTCCGGTCCCGACGCGCTGAACCTCTGGCGCGGCTACAAGCAAACCTCGTTCCCCGGCAAGGGCTGGAAGGCCGCGGATTCCTCGCTCAGCATCTCCAAGGGCGGGGGCGGCGGCGACATCATCACCAATGACATGTTCACCGATGTTGACATGTCCTTCGAGTTCCGTCTCGGAGAGAAGGCCAATTCCGGGATCATGTTCAGGGTCGCCGAAACCGACGGGCCGACCTACATGACCGGACCCGAGTACCAGTTGCTCGAAGACACGACCTTTGGCGTCAAGCCGACCGACGGACACTCCTGCGCCGCGCTCTACGACCTCTATACCCCCGCCGAAACCAAGACGATGAAGCCCGCCGGCGAGTGGAACTCCGGGCGACTGTACCTGCGCAACGGCAGGCTCGAGCATTGGCTCAACGGCACCAAGGTCGTGGACGTGCGCATCTTCGACGATCTCGGCAATCCGACGAAGGAATGGGCCGACAAGATCGCCTCCAGCAAGTTCAAGGACTGGAAGGGCTTCGGGGTCCTTCGCACGGGCCATATCGCGATCCAGGATCACGGCGACACCGAGCTCGCCCTGCGCAACGTGCTCATCCGCGACCTCGCCAGGCCCATGCTCAACGAACGCTCCCTCTTCAACGGGCAGGACATGAGCGGCTGGCAGGCGGTCCTCCCCGGCGGGGGCAGCATGGAAGACGTCTGGTCCGTCAAAGACGGCGTCATCATCTGCAAAGGCCAGCCCATCGGGTACATCCGCACCACCGAGAAGTTCACCAACTTCGTCCTCAAGCTCCAGTGGCGATTCGATCCGGCCAAGGGAGCGGGCAACTCCGGCGTGCTTCTCCGCATGGTGGGCGAAGACAAGGTTTGGCCCAAGAGCGTCGAAGCCCAACTGCAGTCCGGTTCCGCCGGCGACTTCTGGAACATCGACAACGTCGTCATGACGACGGCCAAGGAGCGGACCAACGGCCGAAACACCAAGCGCGATCCCATCGCCATGAAGGGCGCCGGCGGCTCCGTCGAACGCCCGCTCGGCGAATGGAACGAGTACGAGATCATCTGCGATCGCGGGCTCGTCGTGCTCAAGGTCAACGGCGTCGAAGTGAACCGGGCAACGGACGTCGAGATCGTCCCCGGCTTCATCTGCCTGCAGAGCGAAGGCGCCGAGATCCACTTCCGCGACATCCGCATCGCACCGCTCGACTAAGCCGCCGACGGCGAACGCCCCGCAAACATCAGAAGGTCCTTCGCAAGGCCCACGCGTCATCCCCGCGTGGGCCTCTTTCTTCACGCGAAGTCGCTGGGCGGGTACGAGGTCACTTCCTTGATCGTGTTGTCCGGGTTCATGATGAGCACGCCCGGGCGATGCCGACGATACTCCTCGTCCGTCATCATGGCGTAGTGCATCACGATCACGTCGTCGCCAACTTCGAACAGATGGGCGGCCGCCCCGTTCAGCTCGATGCGGCGCGACCCTTCCGGAGCTTCGAAGACGTACGTCTCAAGCCTGTCGCCCGTCCGACAGTTCGCCACAGTCACCTGATCGCTCGCCCGCAGACCCAACGCCTTCAACAGCGTGCGGTCGATGGTGATCGAACCGACGTACGTGGGGAAAGCCCCGGTCACGCGGGCAAAGTGGATCTTGCTGTGCAACACGGTCCGCAGCACGCGAGTTCTCCTTAGCGGGCTGCCTGCATCGCCTCGTGCATCGCCTTCCCCATGTCGGCGGGGGACATCGCGACTGTCACGCCCGCGGCCTGCAGAGCGCGGATCTTGGCGTCCGCCGTGTCGTCCGCGCCGCCGATGATCGCGCCCGCGTGCCCCATTCGCCGCCCGGGGGGAGCAGTCCGCCCCGCAATGAACGCGGCGACAGGTTTCTTGAGCCGGCCCGACTTGCGCGCCTCGGCCACCCACTTCGCCGCCTCGATCTCGTCCGTCCCGCCGATCTCGCCGATCATGAGGATGCCGTGCGTTTCCGGATCCTCGGCAAACAGCTCGATGCAGTCGATGTGATTCAGCCCACGGACCGGATCGCCGCCGATGCCCACGCACGTCGACTGGGCGTACCCGAGCTGGCTCGTCTGCCACACCGCCTCGTACGTCAGCGTGCCCGAACGCGAGACGATCCCGATCGATCGACCGATCTTCGACTCGGAGATGTGCGTGTTAATGTACCCGGGCATGATCCCGATCTTGCACCCGGCCGCGGTGTATGGCTTGCCCGGCTCGCCGGTCATCGAGTCCTTGTTCGAGCGCGGCCCGGGCGTGATCACACCCGGACAATTCGGGCCCACCAGGATGAACCGCCGACGGGATGCGGGAACGTCCGCACCGCCATTGAGCTCATCAAGAACCGCCCGCGCGCGGATCATGTCCTGGACCGGCGTCCCTTCGGTGATGCAGCAGATCACCCGCACGCCGGCGTACGCCGCCTCGATGATCGCGTCGGCCGCACCCGCGGGGGGCACGAAGATCATCGTCGCCTCGGCGCCCGTCGCCTTGACCGCCGCCGCCACGGTGTCGAAGATCGGCAACCCGTTGGGGTCCTTCGTGCCGCCCTTCCCGGGAGTCACCCCGCCCACCATCGCGGTGCCGTACAAATAGCACCCCTTCGTGTGGACCGCTCCGAAGGAGCCGGTAATGCCTTGACAGATCACCTTCGTCTTCGCGTTGACCAGAATCGCCATAAGGGACGATCCTAGTAGCCCTCCCCCACCGATTCCCGATCAGGCTACCCCCTCCGCGTCCGTCCGATCCAAAGGACCGGCCGCACATTTCTGGCGGCCGGGCCGAGCTCACTTCGCCCGTGCGTACTCGATCTGGAAGGCCACGAACTCCTTCCCGTACAGAACCTCGTACGCCGTGAACGTGAAGGAATCCGCCGTCTTGAACTCCGTCACCCACTTCACGGTCTTGCCGATCTCGCCCGTCATCGGCTCATCCATCTGCCCGAACATCGTGAGGGTCTTCTCGTCCGGCGAGATCCCCCCGGTCATTGTGAGGATGCCCGTCCCGGCAGAATCCACCCAGCTCCCCACGAAGAGCTTGCGGATGTTGTCAAAGCCCGTGATTCCCAGGCCCTGAAACTCCGTGCCCATCATGTTCCCTGAGTACTCCTGCTTGGAGTACCGACCGCCCATGATCGACGAGATCGTGGCCTTGCCGCTGCTCGTCATCGGAGGCTGGTCCGGGCCACCCATGAACGCCTTCATCGTGGTGGTCCACTCGCCGTTCATCCGCTTGAGCAGCTCGTGGTTCTTCCCCGGCGTCATGGCCTTCGTCCAAGCCTCCATCATCGCCTGCTCGTCGACTTTCCCCGGCTCGTCCTTCTTCCCCTCCGGCTGGACGGCCCACGCCGCAACCCCGCACCCGACCGCTACGCAACACACGCTCAACATCCTGTTCGTTCGATTCGACATGAGGAGACCTCCTGAGTGTGTCTTATCCTATCAGGTTCCGTACGTTCCGGAAGCGGGGACGACGACGTGTTGAATCAGCCTGAACAGGGTATTTTGGGTGCTTCACCCGATCGGGTACGCTCCAAACTCGCGGCGGCACTCTGGCCGCGGGCAGGACGCCGTCACGCATGAACCCGCAGACGCAGGTCACCCAACTTCTCGAAAGCGCGGCCAAGGGCGATCGCATCGCCACCGAGTCTCTCTTCCCGCTGGTGTATGACGAGCTCAGACGCCTGGCCAGCGGGCTGATGGCGGGCGAGAAGGGAAAGGGGCCTTACACGCTCCAGCCCACCGCTCTGGTCCATGAGGCGTACATGAAGCTGGTTGGCCCGGGTGCGATCGGCTGGGGAGGTCGTGCCCAGTTCTTCGCCGCCGCCGCCCGCGCCATGCGGTGGATCCTGATCGACCGGGCCCGCCGCGTAAGCACGCCAAAGGAAAAGGGTCCCCGGGAACTGAACGAGTCGATGATCCCCGCGTTTGCGAGTCAGACCCCACAGGAATCCGCCGCGGAGGAAATGATCGCGCTCGATGCCGCGATGGAACGCCTCAAAGCACGGGACGAACGACAGCACGAGGTCGTGATGCTCCGCTTCTTCGCCGGGCTCACCATCGAGCAGACCGCCGATGTCATGGAACTCAGCCAGGCGACGATCAAGAACGAGTGGTCCTACGCCCGGGCGTGGCTCCTTCGCGAGCTTGATCAGGAGAGGCGTTCGTGAGTCCCAAGTCATCAGCATGGTGGCAGGAACCCACGCGGGATGCCCGAGTTCGGGCGCTCTTCGAGGCCTTCATCAACTCCCCGCCGGAATCGCGTGAATCGCTGCTCGCCGACGGCACATCGCGGGACCCCGACGTCGCGGGCGAGGTTCGGTCGCTCGCTCGCTACCACCAGCAGACGAGCGGCATCATCGACAATGGGCTCGATTCGGCCGCCTCGCTGCTCGAACTCACCCACGATACTCAGCCGGCACTCAGCCTCCCGGGCTTCACTCTTTCTCGTGAAATCGGACGCGGCGGAATGGGCGTGGTCTATCTCGCCGAGCAGCACTTTCCCAAGAGAATGGTTGCGCTGAAAGTCGTTCGACCAGAACTCGTGGGTCCCTCGCTGATCAAGCGATTCACGCACGAGGCCGAGATTCTCGCCGCCGTACAACACCCCGGGATCGCGAGGCTGTACGAGGCCGGCTTTGCCGACGCCGCCCGACGGATGCCCTTCATCGCGATGGAGCTCGTCGAAGGCCAGTCCGTCACCGCGTGGGCGAAGAACGCCACAACCCGCGAGCGAGTGCTGATGGTCGCTCGCGTGTGCGAGGCGGTCGACGCGGCCCATCGACGCGGCGTGATTCACCGCGACCTCAAGCCCGGCAACATCCTCATTACGGCGGACAACGATCCCAAGGTGCTGGACTTCGGCATCGCACGTCTCGCCGGCCAAACCAGCGCACCCACTCTGCAGACCGCGGCGGGGCAGATCGTCGGCACAATCGGCTACATGAGCCCAGAGCAGCTTTCGGGCGACTCCGCCGCCGTGGACACCCGAAGCGACGTGTACGCCCTGGGCGTTGTCCTCTTCGAGGTGCTGACCGGCGAGCTGCCGATCAACACGCATGGCATGCCCGTCGCCGCCGCCGCCCTGGCGGTTCGCGAACGTGAGCCCCGGCGTCTGCGCTCCCTCCGCCCCGATCTCGGCTCTGAGCTTGAAGCTATCGCAGCGAGGGCGCTGGAGACGATCCCATCACGGCGATACGCCTCCGCATCGGAACTGGGTGCGGACCTGCGGCGCTACCTCGCCGACGAGCCCGTCCTCGCCAGGCCGCTCACGGCGATGTACATGCTCCGCAAGTTTGCTCGGCGGAACAGGCCGGCAGTTGTCGGAGCGGGTCTCTTGCTCGCCTCGATCTTCGCGGGCATAGTCGGCGTCGCGTGGCAGGCAAGGGAAGCACGTCACCGCGCCGCCGACGCCGAACGCACGCTCGAGTTCATGTCCGGCGTGATGCAGGTCGCAACGCCCGAGGTCGCCCGCGGACGAGACCTCACCATGAGAGACATGGTCGAGCGCGCCGAGCAACTTCTCGCGGATTCCGCCGAGCTTTCTCCGATCGTCCGCTCGAACATTCATACCATGCTGGGGCAGATCTACAACAGCCTCTACGAGAACGAGGCCGCCCTCAGGCACCACGAAGCCGCGTACGCGCTTCGTCTCGATGCGCTCGGCCCCGACGCGAGGCCGACCCTCCACTCCCGACTGCTCACGCTCTGGCCCCTCGTCGCGATCGGGCAGCGAGAAGAGGCGTGGAAGCGGGCGACTGAACTCCGCGCACGTGCCACCCGGCTCCTCGGCGCCGACGACGAACTGACCGTGGACCTCTCATCGTCGATCGCGATGGCCGCGTCGACCGACCTGGGGCTTTCCAAGGAGCAAGTGCTCGAGTACCAGCAGGTCGCCGTCGCCCGACTCTCGGCGCACTACGGCCCGGAGAGCGAAGAGGCCGACCGCGAGCGCATGAACCACGCGGTCACCCTCATGAACTTCGGCCTGCTCGACCAGGGAATCCCGATACTCCGAGCGTGCCTCGCCTGGCGGCTCGAACACCTCGACGCCGAACATCCCAGCGTCCTCGTGGCACGACAGAACCTCGCCAGTGCGCTCAACCACCGAGGAGATTTCGATGAAGCCCTACCCATCATGCAGGAGGCCGTCGCAGGCTCCGAGCGGATCCTGGGTCCCGGCCATCGCACGACCATCAAGCGTCGCTCCGACCTCGTCAGCACGTTTCTGAGTGCCGGACGCCTGAAGGACGGGCTCCCCATTGCCCAGCGGGGCGCCGAGATCGCGACCACATCGCTCGGCCCAACCGATGCGCTTACCCTGAACGCCCGCGGACAGTGGATCACGACCCTGATCCACGGCGGCCAGCCGGATGAGGCCGCGCGACAGATCGAACGACTTTTCTCCGACACGCTCGACTCGCACGGCCGGACAGCTATCGAGCACCTTCAGGTCGCGACGCTCTGGTTCGACTACTGCGAGACGCAGCGAGACGCTTCGGGGATGATGAAGTGGGCCGAGTATCTGCGGAACTCACCTTGGGCGGAGGCCGCGATGGCCCAGGCCAAGGCCGCCGCGGAGCGATTCAAAGCCGACTCGCCCGAATCGCCGCGATGAACGCTCAAGCGTGCCCCCGTGGGCTGGGCGCCCACTAGCAACCGGCCTCGAAGGCCGCGATGAACGCATCGAAGTCAAAGAAGTCGACGAACCCATCGCCGTCGATGTCCGCCGAGCGCCCCGGCGGGCACACGCCCGACTCAAAGCACGTCACGAAGTCATCAAAGTCGAAGAAGTCCAGGAATCCGTCCGCATTGAAGTCAGCGGGACAATTGAACGCGACATAGTGCTGGGCGTCATTGAGATTGACCCACCCGATGTTCTCCCCCCACGCATAGCCCATCAGCCGGAGTGCCGAACGATCGAATCGAGCGTGGAGCCCCTGCCCCGCGAGCACGGCGAAGGTATCGAAGTTGATCCACCCGACGTTCTCGCCCCACGCCAGCCCGCTCAAGCGTCCGTCCGGCGCGATGTTGACCCCATGGTCAGCGCCACTCGTGTTGGAGTACGCCATGCCGTTCGCGGGAGATCCGTCGCCGAGGTTCACGTACCCGATGTTCTCGCACCAGACATAGCCGGCCAGGACATCCGGAAAGAGAAGCGATCCCTGGGCACCGATCGGGCTCCCCGCGTCGCGCCAGTTCATGAAGCCCACGTTCTCGCCCCAGGACCACTTCTTCTCCGAATCGACGGAAAGGGGGTTGGCAGAAGCCACCGACACATACAGACAGGCCATCAGCAAGCGGCAGACCATGATCGCTTCCTCTCAACACTCGGGCGACTCGCAATACGTCCGATCAGTTCGTGAAGTTGGCGTTCGGGTCCGTCGAGCCGGGGCCTGTGCCACCAGTGTTCCCGCTGATGGCCGTCGAGCCCAGCGCTTGCACCACGAGGCATCGGTTTCCGGCCGCGATATCCCAGTTCAACGTCGTATTCGAACCGGCGATGTTGCGAGCGATGAAATTGAGCGACGCGGTGGCGCGGTAGCCAACATCGTTCTGATTGGAGAGATTCTCCTCGATGCGGTTCCGGAAACCGGCCGTGAACACGCCCGCACCCTCGGTCGCTTGCCCGTTGGAAGCCACGGTGTTCGTGCGAACGATGCAGTTGCTGTGAACGCTGATGCCGTGCCCGCCGCTGAAGGTCACGGTGTTACCTTCCACGATCCCCGCCGTGCTCAGCACGATGCCGTCGCCGCCGTTGCTGCGCACGGCACAGTCGACGACTCGAGCGCCGTTCAGCACGCTGATGCCCGCCCCGGTGTTGGAACTGCTGGTGCAGCCGATGATCGCCACACCATCTCCCTGTCCGTTGAATCCAGCTCCGCTGTTCAGCGAGACATTGGTTCCCTCGACCGTGCAGTGGCTCGCCAGGCGCACCCCATCTCCGAGGTTCACCTCGCTGACGCTGTTCCGCACAATGCACGAAGAGGAGGTGTGAATGCCCGCACCACCATTCTGCGCAGCGCGGCACCTCTCCACGGTCGAGGAGTTCGGAACCCGAATCCCGGCGCCGCTGTTCTCCATCGCACTCACATCCTCCACACGCCACCAGCGCGAGTTGCTCAGTGAGAAGATGATTCCCGATCCATTCCCCACGCCGCGCACCGTGCCGTTTCGGATCGTCACGTTCCGCCTCACACCCTCGCCGTAGATCCCCCCGATCGACGCGGCATGACCCGAGACGACAAACCCGCCCAGATCGATCGTCACATCGTCCGCCAAGATCTTGATGCAGTACTTCCCGGATGCCCCGACGATGTTCCCAGTCAGGTAGTACGAGCCCGGCTGGGTGATCCGATACACGCTGTCGACGTCCCCCGGCGTGTTCACCGCGTTGATCGCGATCGCAGGCTCCACCTCGGACAGCGTTTTATAGGTCCCCGTGACCGGCCCGCCGGGCGGCGTCAACGGGCCGGCCACAAGAAACGTCGCCGATCCGGCCAACAGCACGACCGACAGAAGAGCATTCCGAGCACGGTTCTTCATGGGATTCTCCTTGCGCTCCGACTCCCAGTGCGACCTCCACCCCGCTCGGGGCTAGTGCCCAATCGAGTAGGCCGTTCTAGAATGCCCCTCCACCCTCTCCGGGACCGCCCGGAAAGGCCCAGAAAGGCAGCCCCGGCATGCGCGCGATCGTCACCGGTCAGATCGGAATGGAAAAAAAGCCCTACCTCGACGCCGTTTCTCGCTTCGCGGGGCAGCAGGGTGAAACGCTCTCCCTGTACCACGTCGGCGACATGATGTACGCCGAGGGGACCGACGTCCGCGCCGGACGCATCCTCGACCTGCCCATCTCCCGCCTCAACTCCCTCCGCCGCGCCGCCTTCAAGGACATCATCGCCGAGAGCACCACCGCCGGGCCCAAGGGCGGCCCTCAGCCCAACATCATCGTCAACACCCACGCCACATTCCGCTGGCGCCACGGCCTCTTCGCCGCCTTCGACTACGACCAGATCGCCAAACTCCAGCCCGACGTCTTCATCTGCCTCGTCGACAACATCGAGGTCGTTCACCACCGCCTGCACCGCGAGCACGACATCGACGCCACCCTCAAGGACTGCATGGTCTGGCGCGAGGAAGAAATCCTCGCCACCGAGCTCCTCAGCAAGTCCATCCCCGGGTCCCAGTTCTACATCATGGCCCGCGGCCGCCACCACCTCACCACCCGCACCATGTTCCGCCTCGTCTGCCGTCCGCAGATGAAGAAGGTCTACCCCTCCTTCCCCATGAGCCACGTCATGGACATGCCCGACGTGCTCGCCGAGATCGACCGCTTCCGCGCCGCCCTTGCCGACCACTTCATCACCTTCGACCCCGGCGACGTCGACGAGAAGCTCCTCCTCGACCGCGGCATCGCCGCCGCCCGTGAAGGCAAGGAATACCTCGACGTCACGCCCCACACCTTCGGCGGCTCAAAGGCCGGCACCGAGCCCATCCGCGTTCGCGTCCGCGAGATCCTCGACATCGCCGGCGATGTCGACGGCCAGATCTACATGCGCGATTTCAAGCTCGTCGACCAATCCGACATGATCGTCTCCTACATCCCCGAACTCCCCGGCGGCATCCCTGGTCTCTCCAGCGGCGTCGAACGCGAACTCCACCACGCCTTCGAACACACCAAGGAAGTCTTCGTCGTCTGGAAGCCCAAGAAGGCCCCAAGCCCCTTCATCACCGAAACCGCCACAAAGATCTTCTCCTCCGTCGACGAGGCGCTCACCTACTTCGAGCAGAACGGCTACTTCGCCGAGAAAAACCTCTTCGGCCACTGATCAGGCCACCCGTCACAAACAAGAGCCTCGTGTCATCTGAAGGCCCGGGACCAATGGTTCCGAGCACAGGATGCTGCTGTCCAATTTTCTGTACCGACGATCTCGCCGTCTTTCTTGAGTGCCAACCTCGTAGAACCCGCAGACACGATCGCTTCGGCCCGATGGGGATGCACGCGGTTGTCATCCGCCCGGGAGTCTTGATATGCGATTGAACATTGGTACGAAGTTGGGAATCGGGTTCGGGGCCGTGCTCGTGCTCTTGAGCGGCTTCGGCATCTATGTCAACCACACGTCGAGTACGACGGCCAAAGCGGTTGACAACCTTCAAGTGCTCGGCGAGGCCGGTCGGGAGATCCGAGAGATCTCAGACTCTATCGATCGAACTCGCCTCCTCATGCGTGACTACCAGTTGAACCCGACGCCCTCGCTCCGGACTTCATTCGACGAGCTTCGCGAGAGCACCATTAAGGCACTTGAGCAAGCCAAAAACACCGATGCCTTCGCCGAGCAGGACGAACTGATCTCGGCCCTCACGGGCGACTACCAGGCCTACACCGCCGCGACCGCCGAACTCTTCAACCTCATCGAGCAGTCGCTCCGTGATCAGCGTGAAATCCTCAACGTCGCCGGACGAGAAGCCTCCGACCACCTCTCCCAGACGCTCTCGGGAGCGTCTCCCGCCGACCTCCTGGTCGTCTCAGAAGGCAAGGCGATCTCGTTCCAGGCTCGACTGTTCGCCAATCGATACCTCGATGATCCTTCTCCCGAGAACCTGAAGGCCGCCGAGGATGCGGTGTCTGCGTTCGACGATAACCTCCTTGCCGCGGCCGGGCGCACGACCGATCCTGCCGTGCGTGCGATGTTCGAAAGGGCATCCGTGTCCGCCAAGCGCTACGCGGACGCCTTCGCGCAGATCGTTGCACGTACCTCGCAACAGCAGACCGTCCGCACCACCAAGCTCGACCCGGCCGCCAAGCGCATGGGCGAGACCAGCGAGCGAGCACTCGACACGCTTGCCAAGATCGCGACAGAGTCAGAGACCGCTACCGAGCAGCGCGCTTCACAGGCCGTCCTCGTTGGTTGGATCGTCCTGGGCGTTTCGCTGGCCCTCGGCGTCGGCGTGGCGCTGTGGCTCTCTCGCCTGATCACCGGCTCGCTCCGCCCCGTCGCCGCACGGGCCCACGAGATCGCCGCCAACGACCTGACCGGCGCTCCGCTCGCCATCCGCACCAACGACGAGCTCGGCGACCTGACCGCCTCGATGAACACCATGAGCGAGTCCCTCCGCCGCATGATCGCGGAACTGACGAACTCCGCTCAGGAAGTTGCCGCGGCCAGCACGCAGATCGCCGCCAGCAGCGAGGAAATCTCCGCCGGGCTGAACCAGCAGCAGGCCCAGGTCACCCAGATCAGCTCCGCCGCCGAGGAAATGTCGGCCGCCGCTTCTGACATCGCCCGCAAGGCCGCCGACGCCAACACCGAGGCCGACGCCGCCGGAAACGCTGCCGAAGGTGGCGCCACGACCGTCGAAGGCACCGTCGCGGGGATGCGCCGCATCGCCGACGCCGTCAACGCGACGGGCACGAGCGTGCACGAGCTCGGCAAGCGCGGCGAACAGATCGGTCAGATCATCAACGTCATCTCCGATATCGCCGACCAGACCAACCTCCTCGCCCTCAACGCCGCCATCGAGGCCGCCCGGGCCGGCGAGCACGGCCGAGGGTTTGCGGTCGTCGCCGACGAGGTCCGCAAGCTCGCCGAACGCACCGTCAAGGCGACCGAAGAGGTTTCCTCCTCCATCAAGGCGATCCAGGACGAAACCACCCAGGCCGTCAACCGCATGCAGGCATGCACCAGCGAGGTCGATTCGGGCGTGAACGCCGCCAACGAGGCGGGTCAGAGCCTCCGCGGCATCGTCTCCAAAGCCCAGGCTGTCGGTGCGGGTATCCGCTCCATCGCCGCCGCCGCCGAGGAACAGTCCGCCGCGACCGAGCAGGTCACGCGGAGTGTCGAGTCGATCGTCAGCATGAGCCAGCAGGCCGCCGCAGGCGCCTCCCAGGCCGCCGGCGCCGCCTCTCAGCTCTCCCTCAAGGCCGAGGGGCTCCGCGAGATGGTCGCCCGCTTCAAGATCGACACCACCGGCAAGGCCCCATCTCGAACCCGCTGATCGATCCCCATCCAAACACAATCACCCCCGGGGCCCGGCCTCGGGGGTGTTTCGTTTTTCAATTCGTCCTCAGTGCCCGCCGTGCCCCCCGGCTCGCGTCGCTTCGATCGCGTGCAGCGCCTTCTCCGGCGTCAGCCACTCGTGGAGCTTCTCGTCAAACAACGCCACGGGCGCCGAGTCGCACGACCCAAGACACTCCACCTCGACCAGCGTGAACTGCCCGTCCGCCGTCGTCTCGCCCACCTCGATCCCCAGCTTCTCCCGGATCGTGTCCGTGATCTTCTGGTAGTTCATGCACTCGCACGCGATCGACCGACACACCGCGATCAGGTGCTTCCCCTTCGGCTTGAGCCAGTACTCCTCGTAGAAGCTCGCCGTGTCATACACCTCGGAAGGCTTCACGCCCAGCACTTCCGCGATCTCCAACATCGCCTGCGCGGGAATCCACCCGTACTCGTGCTGAATCTCGTGCAAGCAGGGCAAGAGCGCCCCCATCCGGTTCTCATACCGCGGCAGGATCGTCTTCGAGATTTTCTCTCGCATCGCGGCCGTCAGATAAGGCTCCGACCGCCGCTCAACCTTCATCGATCCCGAGGGTTTGGTGATCCACGCCATAGACGCAAGGGTAGCCGCCCAGCGCCTCAGGGTTCCATCGGGCCAACCTGAATCGGAGCCCCCGGAACATCCCCAATCTGAGACACCCGGAGCTTCGTCTTCCCCGGACCCACCGACACCCTTTGAGGGCTGTTTGGGTCCCCGGGCACCGTCAGCCTCACAAACACGATCTCCCCTTCCGCCAGATCAAACCCCTGGACCGCCGATCGCTGCCCGGGCTCGAACCGACGCTGCGTCACCACTTTCTGCTCATCCGGAGCGCCCATCCGGATCAGCTCGGCCGACAACCGGCGGTTCGTGTCGTTCCGAATCTCGACCGTGTGCGACGCCGCACACCCACCCAACGACAACACCAGCGCCAACCCCGCCATCGCCGTCAGACGCTTCATGACCGTCTCCTGCCACCGCACCCGGCCCCAGTGTATCCCCATCGCCCCCAACCTACCCTCTTCGGGCCTCGCACCTCCCCCCGGACATCACCGCTCCTTTCGCCGGGGACCCACGGGAAGCACCGGATGAACCCAACCCGCTCCTCGGCACACCCCTGCACGACGCGCGCGCTCCCACTCTTCGGTGCCTTCTGCCTGTCCGCCGCCCTGCTTGGCGGCTGCATCATCGACGATCGAACCCTCGCCGACGACCGGCGAACCGCCCAAGACCTCGATTCCCGCGTCACCCGCCGAACCGCAGACCAGACCAAGCCCGCCGACGGCCGCTCGCAGATCACGCTCCGCGAAATCGACAGCCGCACCAACGCCTTCGCCGATCGCTGGGCAAGCCTCATCCAGGACGCCACCGACGAACTCCTCAAGCAACCACTCACCGCCGAGCAACGCCTCGCCGCCCAATCCCTCCGCGTCCAGTCCGCCATCTCCGTCTACGACATCGCCGTCAACCCCGACGCCATCGCCGGCCTGCTCGACATGGTCGTCCTCGCCAGCCTCGAGGAACGCGTCTGGGTCGGCGAGGGCGAGGCCGATCGACTCTTCGGCCCCTCCGCCACTCCCCTCGTCCGTGCTCTGCGATCCCTCCGCGCCGACATCTGGCTCCTCGCCATCAACGCCATGACCGGCGAACAAGTCGACTCGCTCGGCGAGATCCTCGACGAGTGGCGCACCAACAACCCCACCGTCAAGTCCGTCGCCTTCGTCCGATTCTCCGAGTTCGCCGCCAACAGCGCCGACCAGCTCGCCGGTGAAATCAAATCCTCCGGCTTCCTCGCACCCCTCGACGAAGCCACCCGCGCCATCGAGGAAGTCCGCCAACTCGGCGAACGCGGCATCTGGCTCGGCACCCGGGCCCCCATCATCGTTTCCTGGCAGCTCGACGCCGCCGCTGACCAACTCCTCCTCAAGCCCGACGTGCAGAAAGCTCTCGAGGCCTCGTCCACGCTCGCCGGCTCGGCCGACCGCCTCAGCAAGTCCGCCGCCGCCCTCCCCGATCAGATTAAGGCCGAACGCGAGGCCTTCTTCGCCCAACTCGACGAGCGAGAAAAGGCCCTCACCACCTCGCTCAACGCTCTGCGATCCTCCATCACCGAGGGCCAGCGACTTCTCGACCAGACCCAGCTCGTCATCAAGGACGCCGATTCCCTCGTCGTCAGCGCAGGACGCCTCACCGCCGCGGTCAACGATGCCATCCGCGCCGCCGATCTCCTCGCCGCCCGCTTCGACAAACCCGGCGCCCAGCCCGGCAAACCGTTCGACATCGTCGAGTACACCCGCGCCGCCGAGCAGCTCACCTCCGCCGTCAAGGAGGCCAACGCACTCCTCAACGCGACCAACTCGCTCATGACTTCCCAGGTCTGGACCACCCGCCTCGACGAGATCGACCGCCTCGGCGCACGACAACTCCAGGCCGCCTCGATCGAGGCTGCCTCGCTCACCAACTCCGCCTTTGTCCGCGCCCTCCTCCTGCTCGGCATCTTCTTCGCCGGCTCGGCGGGCCTGCTCGTCCTCTGGTGGCGACTCGCCTCAAAGAAGTTCTAGCGGTCAAGCTCCGCCGCCACCACGTTGATCGACCCCAGAATCGCCACAATGTCGCTCAGCATGTGGCCTTCCGTCATCTTCGCCATCACCTGATAGTTGATGAAGCACGGCGGTCTCGTCCGCGCACGCCAAGGCCTCGGCGTCCCATCGCTCACGATGTAGTACCCAAGCTCCCCGTTCGCCGACTCCACCGCGTCATAACACTCCGCCACCGGCGGCTTCCATCCGCGGTTCGTCATGATCAACTCGAAGTGCTGGATCAGCCCCTCGATCGACCCGTACACGTCCTTCTTGTTCGGCTTGACCACCTTGCTGTCCGCGAACGCGTCCACCGGGCCCTGCGGAATCCGATCGATCAACTGCTCGATGATCGAAATCGACTGGCGGATCTCCTCGCAACGCACCAGGTACCGCGAATACGCGTCACCCTCATCGCACACAGGCACGCTGAACTTCACCGCCTCCTCGCCGTTCCCGTCCCAGTTGTCCGCGTAGCACAAGTAAGGCGCGTCCTTCCGAATGTCCCGGCGAACGCCGCTCCCTCGCGCCATCGGCCCCGTCAGGCTCCACGCCACCGCCTCGTCCTTCCCGATCACGCCGATCCCACGCGTCCGGTCCAGGAAAATCCGGTTCCGGTTCAGCAGCCCCTCCAGATCGCCCAGCGCCGAAGGCACTTCCTTGTGGATCAACGCCTTGACCATCCGCTTGAACACGTCATCCCCGTTCGCCGCGCAGGGCAGATCCTGCATCAGCCCCCCCACACGCGTCCAGTCCGGATGGAACCGCTGCCCGCTCACGTAGTCCACCAGGTCGTAGATCTTCTCGCGAACGTTGAACGCGTAGATGAAACCCGTGAACGCGTTCAGATCCAGCCCCGCCGCGCCGACGCACAACAGGTGATTCTGAATCCGCGCCACCTCCGACATGATCGTCCGCAAAACCTTGCACCGCGGCGTGATGTCCACCCCGAACAGCCGCTCCACCGCCTGGTGCCACGCGATGTCGTTCGCGATCGGCGACAGATAGTCCATCCGCGACGCGATCGTCACATACTGGTTGTAATCGAGCGCCTCCCCAAGCTTCTCAAACCCCGAGTGCAGGTACCCGATGTGCGGCGTGCACCGCGCGATCCGCTCACCGTCCAGCTCCAGCACCAGCCGAAGCGTCGTGTGCGTCGCCGGATGCTGCGGGCCAAAGTTCAGCACCCACCGATCGCCGGTGTCCACGTGCTCCTTCAAATACCCCACCGACTCCGAATCGACGTCGAACCCTTCCGCCGGCTTGATCGTGTACGGCACGCAACCCTCGCTTTAGCTCCACCCACGCCCGAGTGACCACTATAGGAATCCGAACCAACCCCCGCCCCGGATTCGCTCCCCTCTCACGCCACACACCACCTCAACTCGCCCCCCACCCCATTCACCAACACCTCTACGACAACCTCGCGCACCATCTCGGACAACACCCCACCAAGTGCAAGAATCCACCTTTATTGGGTGCTTCGTAACGAGCGGCCTCTCCTGAAGAACAGAAATTACCCAGATTCACAACGGGCCACGAGGCGCCGACGCGCTTCATTCCCAGTGGGCAGTCCTGTGCACGTTTCTCCCCTCTCGGGCAGTGGCACCAAACAGCGAGAACCGTGCGCGCCTGGACCGCCTCATGGGAGCAGCACCAGTGGCTACGACAACCCCTCTTTCCGGCAGCTCATCGTCGCACGCGCGAACCCCGAGCACCGTCGACCCCCGAGCGTTCCAGAATCTCGTCTGCCCGACCTGCGCGACCACGCTCAACGGAGCCGACCTGCTGAGCTCGGCCCGCTGTCCGACGTGCGGACTGTCGCTCGACGAGACGATTGCGCACTACTCCGACACGCTCGCACACCTTTCACACCACGAGCAGCGTGCAATGTCGCGGCTGATGTCCATCGCAGCCGTTGCCATCCTTCCGCCTTGCTTCCTCGCCGTAAGCTCGCTTCTCAAGCTGTTCCGCCCGGACCCGGTCATCGCCCTCCAGATCATGGCCGTCGCGCTCTTCGCCAGTCAAGTGGTCGCCCCGGTCTTGATCGGGGAAGCCCTCCGCCCGTTCACTCGGTTCGCCACACGGCGCCGCAAACTCCATGTCGTCGCGTCCATCCAGTTTCTGGCGCTGCTCGTCTGCTTCACAACCATTTCCTTGACGATGACGTTCGGCTCTGGTGTCATCGGTCTCTTCAGTCCGCTCCTCGCCGCCCCCGTCCTGATCGGTGCTGCTCTTCTGCTCGTGGCATACATCCATTACTGGCTCGTCCTCGTCGCCTCGCTGCAGGCCCTGGCTTCGATCGCGGGTCGAACATCACTCAGCCTTGCCATGCAGCAAACGCCACGGCTCATCTGGATCGGACTCGCCATCTTCGTCCCAGTGCTGCCACCCCTGGCGGCCTCCCTCGTCCTGTTCCTCGTCGGCCAAGGCGCAAAGAAAGCCGCCCGCTCAGACTCAGAGTCCGCGCGGGCGGCATCCCCGCTCCACAATGCCGATCAGTTCAGAACAAAAACCTGAAGCCTAGCCCGACGCCAAAGTCGAGTTCGGGCCTCTCATCCAGCTCATTCCACAGCGGCAACTGCGCCATCACCTCAAACCCGAACGTGCGCCCCTCGTACATGAGCCCCGGCGCCCAACGCAGCTCCACGTCCCCGTTCGTCTCATAAAGCCCATTGATCTCCGCCGTCACGTACCACGCCCCCACGCTCTCGCTCGTGAACCGGTCCGGATAGATCCGGTACAGATACGCCGTGTTGAAGTTGAGCGCATCATCCGGCCCATCGCCTCCGAGGTTGGCCTCGCGCGTCCCGCCCGTGTTGAACTGGTAGATCAGATCCTGATTGAATCCGTGACGACCCCACACGCGGGTGTACACGCCGCCGAGGTGCGGGTTCACGCTCTGGCTCGCAAAGTCCCGGTCGTCCCCGCTCGTCACGCCCGCCCCGCCCAGCAGAGCGATCCGCGTCGTGTCCACGCCGCCCGTGTTCTCCATGAACACCCGGTACTTGAACGTCACGTGGATGTCCTCCACGCCCCGATCCCACGACGTGTCACCCGACGCGTCCTTCTTCTCGCTCAGCGCCATCGGCACCTCGACCATCAACGACAACGCGCGGGCCAACCCCACGTTGATCGTGTTCATCAGCTCGTACTTGTCCTCACGCTTCTCACCCGTCAGCGGGTTCTCGCCGTACCGGTAGAAGTGAACTTGCGAACGCAGAATCCAGTTCCCCTTGGCCGGCATCGTCGCCGCCTCGGTGTACATCGCTTCCTGCCCGTGCGCACGATCAGCGAGCATCCCGGCCAACAGCACCGGAACCGCCGCGCACGCCCATTTCGCGTACTTCATGCGATTGCTCCTTGTTATCGCGTGCTGATCTTCACCAACGTAAACCCGGAATCGTGCACCAGCTCGTACAGATCCTTGGGCGACGGCGCCGTCTCTTCGGGCTTGAGCCCAAGCGTCACCGTGCCCATCCCCAGATCCACCGCCACGCTCCGCGTGTAGTCCTCACGCTCGAGCACCTTGTCAATGTTGGTCGCGCACAACGGGCACCCCAGCCCGTTGACAAACAGCACAACCTCCGTGGCCTGGATCGGCTTCGTGTCCTTCAGACGCGCCGACTCATCAGCCGTCGCCTGATGCACCACTCCCTCTTCCTCGACCCCAGCCGCTCCGCCCGACCCCGCACACCCGCCCAGCACCATCGACAACGCCAGCACCATCACATGCATACGCATGATGTTCTCCTTTGACTGCACACATGTCTTGAACAAACTGGAAACGCCGACCACGCTCAACCAGCGCGGCCACCCACCACCCACATCCTCAGCGGCGCTCCGTCCGAACTAGGTCAGCCACACGCACAGCACGGATCGCTTGGGCGCGACGACGCCATCACACGCGCCAGCCCGCACGCCGCCCCTCGGCTCGTGCACTGTCCCCGCACTCTTCCCGCTCGACAGCAGCACCGCCGGATACGTCCGCAGCCCCCGAGACCGCGGCTCCGCCCGTGATCCCGCCGTCGCGACCGCCGAGGACCCGCCCGCATCACCACGCGTCGGCCTCGAATCGCACGGACACCGCCCCCGATCAGGCCCAGGCACCCCGGGCCGACATGGGCATACGCACGACCCGCAGCACGACCCCTCGATCCCAGGCTCCACAACCCGCGCAGCGACCCATGGCGTCACCACGGACGCCATCACCAGCACCAGACTGCAGAGCCACGCCTTCATCTCACTACAGTATCGTCCGGATTCGCCCGCGCCACAAGCCACCCGCAACCAGTTATCCTGTCCTACTCGTCGACACCCAACCGACGGCAATACGCCATGAACACCGCGATTGTTCTCGTCCTCCTCGCCGCACTCTTCCTCTTCGTGGCTACAACGCTCGCCCGAAAGCCCGGGAATCCCACGGCCGGCCCCTCCCGATGGATCGCTCTGGGCGTCCCGGTCGCCGTCTGGCTCTCTTACCTCCTCATCATCTCGACCATCATCCCTACGGGCAGCAAGCTTCTTGCCTTTCTCGACGCGCTCCCCATGTCGCTCTTCATGCTCGCCCTTGTTCTCGCTTCCACAGTCCGCATCCGCACCGGGCAGACACTCCGATGCGCCGCCTGCGAGTATGACCTCACCGGCATCGACCCTGACCCCGACGCCAAGTGCCCGGAATGCGGCTCTCGATTCGCCACGCCCGGCGGCACCGTCGTCGGCCAGCCCACCTGGCACGTCGGCCGCCTCGCCCTCTTCTGCCTCCTCATCCTCCCCTTCCTCGCTTCCGTCCTCCTTCCCTTTGTTTCCGCATCCTCGGGCCAGTCCGTGCTCTCCCGAGTTCTCCCCACAAACTCCCTTATCGCACACGTCACCAACGCCCGGGGCTTCACCCTCCACCAGTGGGACATCCTCCGCACAAGATCCCTCTCGCCCGAACAACACGAGCGCCTCGCCCTCGGACTTCTCACCCGCACACCACTGAGTCTCCATGCCTGGAGCGACGAATCCAAGTGGCTTATCGCCGAGGCCGCCGCCGGACGCCTCTCCGCTCGCGCACGCTCCGCCGCCCTCGAACGATTCCTCAGCCCCTCGATCGAACCGACAAGCCCCCCCGCACCCACGCCCGTCTTGATCGCCGCCGATCGCCAGCAAGCCTGGGGCCTCGCCGACGTCTTCCCCAACTGGTCCTTCTACGCCATCCTCGGCCCCGTCACCAACGCCGCCGGACAAACCGTCAGCCCTCCCGCCACGCGCCCGCTTCTCATCGATGCCGGACCTCTCGCCGCGCCCCCACCCGCCAACGAACGAACCCCGCCCGGCCCGAGGCTCGTTCCCGATACCTTCCCCCAAGGGCTCGCCTTCACCGTCTGGTTTGTCGCGACACCGACACCCATCCCCGCCGGCGAAATCGCCTGGGATCAAGGCCGCCCCGTCCTCCCCGCGGACGCGGTCGTCTTCTCACGGACCTTCAGAACATCCGCCGACGCGCCCCGTCAATAGGCGCTGACAAAATCGGCGAGCAGCCGCACGCCCCACCCCGTCGGCCCGTTGATGAACATCCCCTTGTTCTCGTCCGACACGTGCACGCCCGCGATGTCCAGGTGACACCACGGCACGCCGTCCTTCACGAAGTACGAAAGGAACGCAGCACCCTGGATCGGATGCGCCTTGCGGTTCGGGTTGCTGTTCACGATGTCCGCCACCGGGCTCTTCATCATCTCGCGGTACTCCGCGTGCATCGGCAGACGCCACACACGCTCCCCGCTCTCCTTCGACGCCTCCTCGATCTTCGCCCGAAGCCCGTCATCCTCGCAGAACATCCCGCAGTACGTCGACCCCAGCGCGACCACCACACCCCCCGTCAGCGTCGCAAGGTCCACCACGCACGCCGGGTCCTCCTTCTCGCACACCCAGCACAACGCGTCGGCCAGCACGAGACGACCCTCCGCGTCCGTGTTCGTCACCTCGACCGTTACCCCGTTGCGGTACGTGATCACGTCGTCCGGGCGATACGCCTCGTCAGAGATCGAGTTCTCCGCCGCCGCAAGGAACGCCACCACGCGCCGCTTGGGCTTGACCACCGTCGCGATCGCGTGCATCGCGCCCAGCACCGCGCATCCGCCGTCCTTGTCCCGCTTCATCCCCACCATCCCGTTGTTCACCTTCAGCGACAACCCGCCCGTGTCGTAGGTCATCGTCTTGCCCACCAGCACCACCGCCTGACCCTTCTTCCCCGCGGGCACCGCCTTCCCGAACGGGTTGTACTCCAGCCGGATCAGCCTCGGCTTGTTCTCGCTCGCCTTGCCGACATTGATCAACCCCGCGAACTTCTCTTTCTCCAGCGCATCACCCTCCCACACCCGCATCGAAAGCCCGCAATCCTTCGCCACCTGCCTCGCCATTCGCTCCATGAACCCCGTCGTCGCCACGTTGGGAGGCGTCTGGCTGAGCGTCCGGCAGAAATTCGCCGATTCCGCCAGCGCAAGCCCATACTCAAGCCCCGCCGCAAAGCCCGCCCCCTCGCCAGACACGCTCAGCTTCTTCCGCTCATCCTTCTTGCCGCCCGTCCCCTTGAACTCATCGCACGTCCACCCGATCAGCCCCAGCCCCTCACCGAACGTCCGCCCGCACGCCTTCGCGTTGGCCTTCGCCCCCGCGATCGACGCCGACAGATCCACGTGCGCCGAATCGGCCTTCGCCGCCGCCAGACGCCGACCCACATTTCCCCCCACCGACCGCAGCGACGCCGCCTCGAACTTCGAGCGCTCGCCCAGCCCCACCACCATCACACGGGCATACTCGCCCGACGTCGGGAATGCCTCAACGATCGAACCCGTCTCGCCCGTGAACTCCGAGCGTCCCACCGCCGCAGCCGCCGCGCCCGAAACGTCACGCCGCGCCGCCTTCGGGTCGAGCCCCTCGCCCTTGAACACCCCGAGCACCAGCACCTGGGCCGAACCCTTGGAAACGACGGCGATCGATGTAAACATGCAGGCTCCTTGCGCAGTCAGGCCCCTTCCGGGCAACTCACTCTCGCGCAGGACATTATGCCGGATCGTCCGCCGGGACGCACCGTCCCACCGCCCACGCTCGCAACGCCTCGATCGCCTCCCGCCTCGTCACCGACAGCGGCGGGCTCTCCCGCAACGCCCCGATCACGTCCGCCGTCGTCAGTTCGCTCCCTCGCGAAAACGCCGCGTGAAGCCCCGACAGCACCGCCTGCTCGATCTCCGCCCCGCTGAACCCCTCAGACTCCCGCGCCATCGCCTCCACGTCATGCTTCGAAACGTCCTGCTTCCGTTTCCGCAGGTGAATCTCGAAAATCATCCGACGAACCCGCTCCGTCGGCAGGTCCACGAAAAAGATCTCATCAAAACGACCCTTGCGCATCAGCTCCGCAGGCAGCGCATTGATGTCGTTCGCTGTCGCCACCACGAACACCGGCTCCCGATGCTCCTGAAGCCACGTCAGCATCGTTCCAAACATCCGCCTCGACACCCCATTGTCATTCCCCGCATCCCCCGCCGACGAGAACCCCTTCTCGATCTCGTCGATCCACAACACCACCGGCGCCATCGCCCCCGCCTGCTTCAACGCATCCCGCAGCTTCCGCTCCGTCTCCCCGATGTACTTGTCGAACAAACTCCCGGGATCCAGCTTCATCAGCGGCCGACGCCACGCCGTCGCGATCGCCTTCGCCGCCAGACTCTTCCCCGCGCCCTGCACACCCAGCAGCAGCACACCCCGCGGCGGCGTCAGACCGAACTCAGCCGCCTTGGGCGAAAAACTCCCCTCCCGCCTCGAAAGCCACGCCTTCAATCGCTCCAGCCCGCCGATCTCCGCCAGCGACGTCGGCGCATCCACAAACTCCAGAACTCCCGCATCCTCCAGCAGCATCCGCTTCCCGCGCTGCAACGCTTCCAGATCATCATCCGACAATCGACGATCCACCGCCACCATCTCCAGCGCCAACTGCTTCACCGCCCGCCTCGTGAGCCCGCGCAAATTCACCACCACATCCCGCAGAAAGTCCTTCTCCGGCCGCGTCACCGCCAGATCGATCTTCCCGTCACGCGCCACCGATCGAATCGCGCCCTTGACAATCTCCAGAATCTCCTCATCGTCCGGCGGCAACACCTCATGCCGAACGCTCCCTCCCCCGATGACCCCGGGCACCCGATCCGTGTGATCGATCATCACCACCGCCGACCGCACACGCCTCCCGTCCACACCCGTCTGCCCCGCCCCCACCAGCCCGCCTCGAACCCGCTCCAGCAGATCCCGCGCCGCCCGAAGATTCGTCGCATCAGACAGGTGCTCCGCCACGTCCAGCAGAATCACCAGGCTCGGCGTGCTCAGCCCCTGCGAAAGCCACCTCAGCCCCGCCGCCGGATTCGTCGTGTTCGGCACCGGCTGGTCCGTCTCCACCACCACCCGCCGAACACCATCCGTCACCGACCACAGCCACGGCTCAAGCCCCATCCTGCTCGCCGCGTCGAGCGCCACCTCGATCACCTCCGGCTCCTCCGACGTCACCACACGAACGCACGTGTGCCGTGCCATCAGCAGCAGCCGCAACCGTTCCGCGTCCATCCTCGTGCTCCCGTTCGCCACCCCTTCCGATCACCCCTCCGCCCCCACCAGCCTAGCGTCCCCCATGACCTCCACGCCCGGCAACCGCGCAGGTTCCCCAGCCGACCCGCCCATGGGCCCCGCATCACTCAACGCGCCCTGGCGGCAGGCCTACGTCGAAAACGTCGACAACAAGCCCCCGGCCACCCCTACCACCGGCTCCTTCCTCGCCGACGACTGGCTCACACCCCATCACGACCTCGCCAACCATGTCATCGCCAGGTCCGCCAAAGGACTCATCCTCCTCAACCGCTACCCGTACACCGGCGGCCACCTGCTCGTCGCACTCGGCGAGCCCAGGCCCACACTCCTCGACTACAGCCCCGACGATCGCGCCCACCTCTGGGCACTCGTCGACGCCGCCACCATGATCGTTCAGCACGCCCTCTCACCCCAGGGCATCAACATCGGCCTCAACCAAGGCCGCGCCGCAGGCGCAGGCCTCCCCCAGCATCTCCACGTCCACCTCGTGCCGAGGTGGTCGGGCGACGTCAACTTCCTCACCACCATCGGGCAGGTCCGTGTGATCCCCACCGCCCTCGACGCCATGGCCGCGCGTTACCGCGCCAGCGTCGCCGCCCTCGCCCCCACCCTCTCCCCGCTCATCCTTACGCCGCCTTCGCCTGCGCCACCACCAGCCCGAGGATAAACCGATCCCCTTCCGGCGTGCACCGCGACACCACGCCGCTGTGCGCACGCTTCAGACCAGAATCAGGCCTCAGCGTGAACCGCGAGCCGGGCTTGATCTCAACGCCGCACCACACCCCAAGACCCAGGCCCGACACATCGCGGAACACCACCTTCGCGATCTTCGCGTACCCCTCCCCGTCGGAGAACACCGCGATCCCCTCGCCCGTCAGCGTCGAACGCTCCCGACGCCGGCGATCAAGCCTCGCGATCCGCTCTTCCGCCTTCGCCGCAAAGTCCGGCAACGCCGCCGCCGCGCTCTTGCCCTTGCCCATGTCTCGCTCCATCCTTGGATCGGTTCACTCGGCCGCGTCCGATCGGCCTGTACCGCGTGTATCGACCGCGCAGACGCGCGACTTCACGCGCGCGCACACCCCCGGCCTCACATGGCACAATGAACCCTTCCCACGCCGGGCCGTTATCCGGCCCTGCCCATCTTCCGTGCCAGCAGGAACGCCATCTCCAGCGCCTGCTGATAATTCAGCCGCGGATCGCACGGCGACGCGAAATTCCTCGTCAGGTCGCTCTCGCTCACCCCGGCGCCCCCCCCGATGCACTCCGTCACGTCCTCGCCCGTCAGTTCAAAGTGAACCCCGCCCAGGTGCGCACCGCCCCCGCGGAGCGCGTCAAACGTCGACTCCAGCTCCTTCAGAATCGCGTCAAAGCTGCGCGTCTTGATCCCGCCAGACGTCTTGATCCCGTTCCCGTGCATCGGATCGCACACCCACAAGACGCACTTCCCCGACCGACGAACCACCTCCACCAGCGGCGGCAACGCCTCCGACGCTCGCTCCGCGCCCATCCGCGTGATCAGCACGATCTTCCCCGAGTCGTTCCGCGGATTCAGCCGGTCGATCAGCCTCAGCAGCACCTCCGGCGAGATCGAAGGCCCCACCTTCACGCCCACCGGGTTGGCGATACCCCGGAAATACTCGACGTGCGCACCATCGGGGTCCCTCGTCCGCTCGCCGATCCACGGCAGGTGCGTCGTCAGGTTGTACCACCCCTCGCGTCGCGGCACCGTCCGCGTTTGCGCCGACTCGTAATCCAGGCTCAACCCCTCGTGGCTCGTGAAGAACTCAACACGCGTCAGGTCGTCCACCGTGCGCTCGCCCAGCGCCTCCATGAACCGCAGACCGTCCGCGAGCGTGCGCGTCATCCGCTCGTACTCCGCCCGCTGCGAACCCGACAGGCTTGCATGCGTGAAGAACCGAAGGTCCCAGTACTCCGGGTGGTGCAGATCCGCGAACCCACCCTCCGTGAGCGCACGGATGAAGTTCAGCGTCAACGCCGCGTGCTTGTACGCCCGAACCATCAGGAACGGATCAGGCCGACGTGCCTCCGGCGAGAACTCCGCCCGATTGAACAGGTCCCCGAAATAGCTCGGCAGCGTCACGTCCTTCCCGTTGATCCGCGCGGTCTCGGTCGGGCTCGACCGGGGCTTGGCGTACTGCCCCGCGAACCGCCCGATGCGCGTCACGGGCTGCTTCCCGCCGTACACCAGCACGAGCGACATCTGCAGCAGGATCTTCAGCTTGTTCGTGATCACGTCGGGGCGGCAATCACTGAGCGTCTCGGCGCAATCCCCCCCCTGCAGAATGAACCGCTTGCCCTGCTGCGCCTCGCCGATCTCGCGACGAAGCCGCTCGATCTCCCAGCTTGTCACCAGCGGCGGCAACGACCGCAGTTGTCCCACAGCCTCCCAGCGCTCCGATTCATTCGGATACTCCACCGCCTGCGTAATCGGACGCGCACGCCACGAATCCGGAGACCACTCTGTTGCTGCTGGCTGCGTCACGAGGCGATCCTCTCTCCCAACCTTTCGCGGGTCGGCCTGTTTTTTTCGGTCTTTTGCGCGTCAACCTTATCCCCGCCATTCGATCGGCCGATCCCTGAACCGGGTCGGTGATCCGGGGGGCTTCCCCCACATACCCGAACGGAATCGGGCACCGACACCGAATCGGGACACTGTGTCCCCAGTTGAAGGAGCAGATATGGCCACGACGAAATCTCGCACGACCAAAGCCCGCACCTGGACGGGCAAGCGCAAGGCGGCCAAGAAGACCGCCCGCAAGACGGCCCGCAAGGCCACCCGCAAGACGGGCAAGGCCTTCTCGTTCAAGAAGGCAACCGCCCGCAAGGCGACGCGCAAGACCTTCCGCAAGGCCGCCTAAGTCACCAGCATTCGTGCGCACAGGCCCCGGATCTTCCGGGGCCTGTGTCATTTTTGTGCAAAGAGCATCCAACCGGACCTTGCCAGAGTCGAGTAATCTCCCGCACGTGATGACCCCGAAGCCATCCGAATCCGGATCAAGTTCGTCCGAGTCTCAGGTGATTGTGCTCGCACACGCCGAGAGAGTGTGGAAGGCGGAGGAAGTCAACGCCAGCCGTCTTGCGTCGAAGGTCAGCCTCGTCACCGCAGGGATCACAGCGACTCTCGGATTCAAGCTCTTTGTTTCCGGCTCTGCGATCCCCTTCATCCTCACGCTCGGATGGATCAACAAGCTCGTGATTCTTGGCCTCGGCGCCCTTGCCGGTCTCTGTCTCATCAGATCCATTTGGATGGCCCTCGGCGTCAAAGTATCGAGGGAGCACTTTCTCCCGTGGCTGAAAGAGCTCTGGTCTTGGATCCCGCTGACACAAACCCGCATCAACCCACCTGAACAGACCTACTCGGCCTGCGAATTGCTTACCTTTACCGAACAAGAGCGTGAGGCCGTGCAGGAGGCCGACGCCTCCGACACACTCAAACTGGTGATTGCAAAGGTGGAGTTGGCGACCTCAGAACTCAGATTCAGGAACAGTGTGCGCAAATCGCGAATAGAATCATCGGAGAGGTGGTTCTTGACTGGACTGTTTGCACTCCTCATCAGTGCAGGCTGGTACGTGGTGCAGGTGCTCCGCGTTGGAGCGGGAGGTTCCGATGGGTAAGCACACGTCAGGAGCACACGTCCAAACCGCTCTTGGGACTCCGAGTGCCGGTGTGCCGAGCAAATCGGAAGTCATCAAGAACATCGTGAGCAGCCTCAACAACGAGCGCGACAAGCTCGACCGTCGGACGCGGGATGTGACCAAAAAGAACGCGGCACACTGGCTTCGGATGTCGGTGTAAGCACAAGCGAAGTACGGTCGTTACCAGATCCACCGGACCCGGCCCGCGTCGATCATCGGGATCTTGGCGCCGAAGAGCTCACGCGACTGCACGGCGGGGAAGTAGACCAGGAAGGCCTTGCCCACCAGCAGCCGCTCGTTCACCACGCCCGGCGTGGGATCGATCTGCGCGACCCACGGATCGGAGACGGTTGTCCAATACCGCCCGTCGGCCGAGTTGGGCGAGTTATCCCCGCAGACAAAGTACTGGTCCGGGCCCAGGAAGATGTTGTACCGGTCGGCCGGATACGAGGCGTTGCAGAAGTCCATCGCCAGCCCGCCCGAGGTCGCCTGAGGCCGAACCGGCTGGTAATAGATGTCGCGGTCCACACGCACGCGGTGCAGCGTCGCCGCCCCGGACAACTCGAACCACGGCTCGGGCTTGGAGTAGTTCCCGCCCACCGCGAAGGTCGGCGGACGGTTGGCGTTCCGCTCGGCCTCGTCGCGCGCGAGGACTTCCTCCAGCGTCATTCCCAAGGTATGACGAACCCGCTCGGCGAGCGACCACTCGTACCTGCCCGAGGCGGCCGGACGGTTGTTCACCCAGAGTTGCAGCGTCTGGTCGGCGTGCCAGAACTCGACATTCGTGACCTCGCCGGGCTTCATCACGCCTGCGAGCATCCCGTCCCCCTTGGCTTCCCAGCCAGCCTCGGGAGACTGCCCATCCACGATCGGTCTCATCTCCACCACGGCCTTGTACCCATCACCGGACGGGACCAACCGCCCGCGGAACTCGTGTCCGCGGGCCCGGATCACCGCCGAGAAGGTCATGCCCTGCTTCTCGGGCTGGACGCCGGCCGACAACCGGAGATCGGAGATCGGATAGAAGAGCACCTGCCCGCTGTTGTACGCGTCACCCGGCAGTGTCAGGCCCGTTGACTGGAACATCTCGTCGAAGGGGTAGGTATCGACGAGGTGCCAGCCGCGGCGCACTTTGTCGCGTGCGGCACGGGCCGTGTTGTGATCCATGAAGAACTGGCGATAGTCGAGGGCCTTGTCGGCGGTGGTATCCCACTTCAGCCGCGTCGGCGTGCCTCCCGAGTACGCGTACGACTGCCGACCCGCGATCTCCCATCCGGGATCAGCGGACACGAAAGGCCCAGCGAAGGGCTTGCCCGCCGGCGACTTCGAGGGAATCACGCTGCTGTCAAAGAGAGTCCACCACAGCACCCGCTGCTCTCGCTCGGGTTTGGGGGCGGTCTTCCAGCCGTCAAGAAGCCATGAGTTGGTTCCCTCGGCCGGGCGATTCTCGCCTTCAAGAGGCCTGACGAAGACGTCGCCGTCGAAAAGTGCGATCTGCTCGTTGGGCTTTCCCACCATCCGCTTGATGAACGAGACTTCGGATTTGCCCGGCCACTTGAACACCACGACGTCGTAACGCCCGGGCTTGAAGATCGGCCACAGGTACCGGAGCACGAAGATCCGGTCGCCCGACCGCAGCGGCACACCCGATGTGAAGGTAACCTCTTCCTTCGTCAGCGGGTCCACCACTGTCACGGGGCCCATGTTGGTCCCGCCGAGCACGCCCCCCTGCTGCGGAAGCGGCACCGGGTTGTCGTCCCGCGTGCCGGCCGGCGCGTGGAACCAGTGATTGACCGCCCAATCGTGCCCGGAGGAGGGGTTGATGAACCGCATGTGCGCCCCCAGCAGCGTGGGGGCCATCGAACCGGTCGGGATCACGTAAGGTTCGACGACAAAGCCACGAAACACGAACGCCAGCGCGAACGCGATGATCAGCGAGGTCACCGTCTCCTTGATCCCGACGGGCTGGGGAGCCGAGGGAGAGGCGGGCTGTTGCGGGGGCGTGGTGCCTGAGGTATCGGACATGGGCAACGATATCGGCTCGCCGGGCACTCCGCCCTTACCGACGGGGGGGCACGACCGGACGGGTCGCCCGGCGCACGGCGGCGGCGATCTCGGACGCAATCTTCGAGGCCAGGCGGCGATCTTCTCCCAGATCCTCGAAGTACGCCGGAATCTCACCCCGGCGCTCGAGTTCCGGGTCCACCGTAAAGGTGCTGAGCCCGATTGACTTCGTGCCCGGGCGCCAACCCGGCCTCTGCAGGCGCTCCACCCGCACCGACACCCGCATCGCCACCCTGCCGCGATGCTCGAGCATGTCGGCGGGCATCACCGCGGGTTCGACGGGCACATCGACGATCTCGGCCGGCTCGTCTGGGGTTGAGCCCATCGCAGGCGCCGCCGACCCTTCGGGCAAAAACGAAATCCTGACCCGCCGCTGCTGCTGCGAAGCCAGATCTTCGAGTTCCTGGTCGAAGCCCACCTGCTCGCGGTCCCAGGGTGTCGCGAGCCCCGACGTGGCCTTCGGACGCGTCGTCAGCACCCCGCCGCGCGCGTCGATCCGGTCCAGTTCGAACCGGTAGTCGCCCAGGACCTCCCGAGCGGCGTTGAAGGCCACCTCGTACGTGCCCGCGCCGAGCCGAAACGCGGTCGGGCCGGCGGGCGGCGAAGACCGACACCCGGCCAACATCAGCACAAGGCACAGAACTATCAGAGGCATCGTCCTCATCGCGTCAGCCTAGCACCTCGTCGGCTCGCGTGGAGATCATCTCCCACAGCCGATCGATGTCCGGGGCCTGCGTCAGCGGCGACCCAACCGCGACCCGCAGCACGCACGACGGGCGGCGATCCTCTCCCAGCGGAACGACGGCATGGGTCAGGAAGGCCGCCCCGCCGCGGTTGATCCCGTCCATCACCTGCCTTTGCACCTCGTCGCTGGCACCACGAATCCGGAAGCACACCAGGTTCAGCGTCCGAGGCGTCACCACCTCAAACCGCGCGTCCGCCCGCATATGCTCCTCGAACCTTGACGCCAGCCCGATCGTCCGGCGGATGTGGTCGCGAAGACCCGCCGCCCCGAACGCACGGATCACAAACCACAACTTGAGCGCCCGAAAGCGTCGCCCCAGCGGGATCTGCCAGTCTCGGTAGTCGATCACCGCGCCCGACTCGCTCGCCTGATTCCGCAAGTACGACGGCGTCACCGAGAGCGACTCGATCAGCGGCCGACGATCACGAACAAAGAAGCAGTCACAATCAAAGTTCGTCAGCAGCCACTTGTGCGGGTTGAAGCAGAACGAATCGGCCCGCTCGGCCCCGCGGAGCATGCCGCGATACTCCGGGCAGACCGCGGCGGCCCCGGCGTGGGCTGCGTCGACGTGGACCCAAGGCTTGGGCGCTCCCGTGGGCAACCGCTCGACCTGGTCCGCGATCAGATCGATGCGATCCATGGCTGTCGTGGCGGTCGTGCCGACGTTGGCGCAGACAAAGCAAGGCGTCAGCCCGGCTTCCACATCCTGCCTCATCGCCTCGCCCAAAGCCGCGGGATTCATCGCCAGCTCGCGGTCCACCTCGACGAGGCGAACATGCCGATCGTCGTTGGCGTGGTCGGCGATCCCGGCGATCATGGCCGCCTTGGCGATCGACGAATGGGCCTGGCTGCTCGCGTAGACGACGAACTCCGGGCGGCCGACCACACCCGCCCGCTGCCGATCGCGCCGTGCCCGATCCCGACCCGCCACCATCGCCGACAGCGTCGCCTCGCTCGCGGTCCCCTGGATCACCCCGCCGCCCCACCCGCCGCCCGGCGGCCCGCCGCTGACTTCCGGGCGGCTGTCGAAGCACTCGGGCAAGCCGAGCAGCTCGCGGAGCCAGTCCAGAACGCGGGTCTCAAGCTCCGTGCACGCGGGGCTGGTCAGCCACAGCATCCCCTGCACGCCGAGCCCGGCCGAGACCAGATCGCCCACAATGGCCGGCACCGAGATGTTCGCCGGGAAGTACGCGTAGAACCCCGGGTGCTGCCAGTGCGTGAGCCCCGGCACCACGATCGAGTCCAAGTCCGCGCGGATTTCCTCCCACAGGGACGCCCCGCCGGGCTGCTCGGGGGGGTGCGCCGGGAGCCGACCGAGCACATCCCCGGGCCCGACCTGTGAGAGGACGGGACGTGCCGGAAGAGACCGCCAGTACTCCGAGATCCACCGGCCAAAGTCGGCCAAAAGATCGGACAGATCGTGCGTTCCGCCCGGAGGATAGATCGTCATGGCGATTACTCGGGCAGCTTGTCGAGCTCCGCCTCCACGCGGTCCGTCAGCCGCTTCACCGTCTCCGGGCCGAAATCAAACTTCAGCCCGGCCGCCTCGAACAGCCGGGGCAACGGGCGACTCCCGCCGAGCGACATGGCCTTGAGGTACAGCTCCACCGCCTCGCGGGGCGAGCGCTCCAGCGAGACAAGCCACAACTGCAACGCGCCGAGCTGAGCGATCCCGTACTCGATGTAGTAGAACGGCACGTTGAACAGGTGCAACTGCCGATGCCACAAACTCTCGCGGATCGGTTCAAGCCCCGACCACTCCACGCCCGCTCCGAGCCGCTCGTCCAGATCGAGCCAGCAGCGCGTGCGCTGGTCGCGCGTGTGCTTCGGGTTCGCGTACACCCAGAACTGGAACGCGTCGATCTGGGCGATCCACGGCAGGATCGTGATGGACCTCAGCAATTGCTGCCGACGAGCACGCGCCAGGTCTTCCTCGCTCCGATACACCACGCCCATGTGAGGCATCGTGAGCATTTCCATCGACATGCTCGCGACCTCGCAGAACTCAATCGGCGCTGATCGATACGCCAGCAATGGCTCATGCTTCGCCAGCATGCTGTGGAACGCGTGCCCGGCCTCGTGCAGCATCACCGTCACGTCGTTCGACATGCCCGCCGCGTTCATGAAGATGAACGGCACGCGACGCCGTTCGAGCATCGATTGGTACCCGCCCGGCGCTTTGCCGCGGCGGCTATCCAGATCCAACGACTCGCCGGTCTTGACGCCCTTGGTGTTCGAGCCGTCACCCATCGAGGCGAGCATCTCGCCAAGACGCGGGTCCAGCCGACGCATCACCTCCACGCACTTGCTCTGCAGCTCACGCCCGTTCTCAAAGGGCCTCAGCGGCGGGCGGCCCTTCACGTCCACCGCCAGGTCCCAAGGCCTCAGCTGCGCCAGCGACAGCTTCTCACGCCGCTTCGCGCTCAATCGCCTGACCAGCGGCACCACCGCCTTCTCGCAGGCATCGTGGAACGCCCGGCACTCACGCTCGCCGTAATCGAACCGGTGCTTCTCCTTGAACGCATACGCGGTAAAGTCGCGGAAGCCCGCGTTGATTGCAACCTTGTGCCGCAGGGCGACCATCTGGTCATAGATCCCGTCGATCTCTTCGCGATCGCGCATGCGGCGCTCGGCGACCGCTCGCCACGCCGCCTCTCGCACGCTGCGATCGGTTTCCTCCTGGTATCGGGCCATCTGGGGCAGCGTCCGCTCCTGACCCTGGAACTGCACCGACATCGCCCCCGACACCTGGTCGTACTTCTGCGACAGCAGCGCAAGCTCCGTCTGGATCGGGACGTTCTCGGCCCGGTACAGCTCCGCCTCCACCTTCACGCCACGCGTCAGAACCTCGTACCGATCCCCGGGTCGCGAGGGAAGCCCCAGCTTCTCCGAAAGCTCGGCCTGCCGACGATCAAGCTCGAACGACACGGGCTTGTACTTCGGCGGGATCGTCTCGATGAACGACGCGTACGCCGACTGGGCGCCCGCGTCCTCCGTGTCGCACGTCATATTGATGTACAGGAGGTTGCCCGCCTCGGCGATCGCAGCCTCAAGCTCGCCCCGATCCACAAGCCAATCCTCAAGCTCGCTCTGCGTTCCCACGGGGCGGTCGAGCAGCGCGCGGGCCAGCGGCTCGATCGCTTCCCACCGGGTGCAATCAATCTGGGCCGGCACAAATCGCGTCTGAATGGGCGAAAGCGTCGTCATGGGGCGGTTCCTTTCGTCGACCGCCCATCGTACGTCACATGCTCAGGGGGTCGCCTCGAACCGGCCGTCCGCGGGCTTCTCCGTCGGCGTGCGGATCACGCCCCGATCATCCCGCCGATCGGGCGTGCCAGCTCGGCCGCTCTGCGCGAACAGCCAACCCGACGCCGCCACCAGCAGCACCACGCCCGTCGCCGAGAGCACGCCGGCCGCCTGGCGCGAGGCGAAGGGTGCCACGTCCATCGGGGCCACGTCGCGATCCGGCGCTTCGAGGAACGACGCCTGCACAAGCCGCAGGTAGTAGAACGCCGCGATCGCCGAGTTGACGCCAAGCACGATCACCAGGGGAATCTCTCCCGCCGCGATCCCCGAGGTGAACAGGGGTACCTTGGCGAAGAAGCCGAGCAGGGGCGGGAAGCCCAGCAGCGACAGGGCGCACAGCACCATCACCCATCCGAGCACAGGGTGCGTCTTACACAAACCCTTGAGATCCGCGAAGCGATCGATCTCGATCGGTTCACCGTCCGCCTGGCGACGTTCGAGACACGCCAGCACCGCGAACGCGCCGGCATTCGTCACGCCGTACGCGAGCAGGTAGAACATGACGGCCGAGAGACCGTTCTCCGCGCCCGGGCCCGCGCCCGGGCCCGCGATCAGCCCGACGAGCATGTACCCGGAGTGGGCGATCGACGAGTACGCGAGCATCCGCTTGATCGACGTCTGCCAGATCGCCAGAACGTTCCCGACCGTCATCGTCAGGGCCGCCATGACCCACAGCGTCATGCGGATCTCGGGGGGCAGCGACTGACCCTCGGGCCCGTGCGTCCAGCCCACCGCGGCGGCGAGCAGCGCCATCGCGATGAAGCCCGCCGTCTTGGGCACGAACGCCAGGAATGCGGAGACCTGCGGCGCCGCGCCCTCGTACACGTCCGCCGTGTAGAAGTGCATCGGCACCGCCGCGATCTTGAACCCAAGCCCGATGAACGAGAGCAAAAGCCCGAGCATCGTGATGCTGTTGACGCCCGACCGAGCGATCGATTCCGCGATCACGTTGAGATTCGTCGAGCCGGTCCCGCCGTAGATGAACACGAACCCCATCAGGAAGATGGCCGCGCCCATCGCGCCAAGGAAGAAGTACTTGACCGACGCCTCCTGCGACCTCGCACGGCTCGTCGAGATCGCCACCATGATGTAGCTCGGCAGGCTCGTCAGCTCGAGCGCCAGGAACAGCCACACCAGATCGCTCGCGCTCGCGCACAGCATCAGCCCCGTCAGGCTGAACAAGAAGAACGCGTAGAACTCAGCCCGGTTGGAACGCAGCGGATCGAACTTCTGCACGCCCGCCGCGATCCGGTCCTCGTCCGCACGGTCCACCGTGCCCGCCGCCAGCATCAGCAGCAGCAGGCCCACACCCGCGATCACCACCTTGGCGTACCGCGGCAGGTCCGGCAGCAGCGTCTGCCCACCCGGATGCGTCACCGCGTCCCCGTGCGGGGTCGTCAGCACCGCGAGCACCAGCGCCGCCAGCACCCCGAATCCCGACACCACCGCCGAGAGCTTCCGCGTCGGTCGGCTTGGCGACAGCCCCAGCACCATCACAACGCATGTCGTGACGAACAGGGCGATCTCCGGCCACAAATAGGCCAGACGTTCGATCATCGCTCAACCTCCGACTTATCCGCCTCGCGCACCGCGGGCTCGCTCGTTCCCAGATCCCCCTGAATCGTCGGCGCGGGCTTCCCCGCGCTGTGAACCGTCTGCAACACATGACGAACCGCCGGGTCGATCGCCTCCAACGCCGGCTTGGGATACACCCCAAGCCACACGCAGCACACCGCCAGCGGCATCAGCACCGCCACCTCGCGGAACGACAGGTCCCGCGGCAGCACCCCGTGCGAGCCGTCGTGCGAATCGTGCCCGTGATCTGCGTGGCCATGATCCCCGTGCCCACCCGGAATCTTCAGCGGGCCCCACACCACCTTCCCCACCATCATCAGGATGTACATCGCCGCGATGATCATCCCAAGCCCGGCGATCGCCGCGTAGATCGGCCCGAGGTTCCCGCCGATGCTCGCACCGGGCGTCGCATCCCCGGAGATCGTGCACACGCCGCCCGACCACAACGGCGACGCCTGGAACGTCCCCATCAGACACATGAACTCGCTCACGAAGCCGTTGAGCCCGGGCAGCCCCACCGACGCCATCGCGAAGAAGACCATGAAGCTCGACCACACCGGCATCCGGGCCGCGAGCCCGCCCAGCTCGCGCATGTCGCGCGTGTGGAACCGCTCGTACACCATCCCGATCAGCAAGAACAGCCCGCCCGTCGACAGCCCGTGGTTGATCATGTACAACACCGACCCGCGCAGGCCCGTGTTGTTCAGCGCCACCATTCCCAGAATGCAGAACCCAAGGTGCGCCACCGACGAGTACGCCACCAGCTTCTTCACGTCCTGCTGCACCCAGCAGATCAGACCGCCGTACAGAATCCCCACGATGCAGAGAGTCGCCATCAGCGGCGCGTACTCCGCGAACGCCAGCGGGGCATACGGCATCGCGAACCGCAGCATCCCGTACGTCCCCAGCTTCAGCAGCACGCCCGCCAGCACCACCGACCCGGCCGTCGGAGCCTCCGTGTGCGCCAGCGGCAGCCAGGTGTGCACCGGGAACAAGGGCACCTTCACCGCGAACCCGAGCATCAACGCCAGCAGCACCCAACCCTGCGTCGACGGCTCAAGCCCCGCCGCGGTCTTCTGAAGCGCCGCGACGTCAAACGTCCACTGCCCGGCGTTCGCCGACGCGTGCGACCACGCCACGAACACAAAGCCCGCCAGCGCGACCACCGAACCCACGAACGTGTACAGGAAGAACTTGATCGCCGCCTTGCGACGGTTCGTCGAGCCGTACAGGCTGATCAGGAAGTACATCGGGATCAGCGTGAACTCAAAGCAGATGTAGAACAGCACCAGGTCCTGCGCCGCGAACACGCCCGTCATCGCCGCCTGGAGCACCAGCAGCCACGCGTAGTACGTGCGCTCACGCTCGGTGATCGCCGTGAACGAGCACGCCACGCAGATCGGCCCCAGCAGCAGCGTGAGCAGGATCAGCGCCATCGAGACCCCGTCCGCGCCCAGCGCGAACTTGATCCCCAGCGCGGGAATCCACTCCGCCTCGCTGGTGAGCTGAGGCGTATCGCTCATCGACCACGGAAACATCCACGCCGCCGCCGCGCCGAACACGCACGCCAGCAGCGTCCCCGCCAGTGCGATGTGCTTGGCGTTCTTGGCAGGCAGAAAGGCGACCGCCCCTGCAAAGAGCAGGGGGACCACCATCAGCGCCGCGAGTATCCCGAAACTGTTCATGCGAAAGTCACCAGCAGAACGATCACCAGGAAGAGCGCCAAGCCGCCCGCCATGCCCAACGCATAGCCGTGCAGCACGCCGGACTGCGCCGGACGGATCGACCCGCCCACCGCACGCGGGATGAACCCCGCCAGATCAACCAACCCGTCCACCACCAGCTTGTCGATCAGGTGGAACACATTCGACAACACCCACAGGGGCTTGCGGATGAGCGCGTCGTACAACTCATCCACCAGCCACTTCCGCTGCGCCAGACGCGCCACGCCCCCAACCTTCGTCAGCAAGGCATCCGCACGGCTCGTCGCCGCCGACGTCCGCCCCGCGTAGTGCAGCACAAACGCCACCAGAATCCCCAGCGCCCCCACCACCGCCGACACGTAGTACATCACCTTGTGCGGGTCCCACCCCAGGAACGTCCCGCCATGCCCCGCCTCGCCCGTCCGGTACGCCGAGGGAAGCGCCGCCGCATGACCCTTGGCATGCCCGTCGGCCGCCTCGTGATGAACAAACGGCGACTCGTACGCCGCCGACGAGCTGTGCACCATCCCGCCAACCCAGCCGCCGTGCCCACCGTCCGCGGGCTTGAGGAAGTACGCCCCGGCCGCCGCGATCGTCGCGACCGTCAGAATCGCCAGCACCGTGTTGATCGCCCACCCCGGCGCGTGCGGGTGGAACTCGTGCGAGCCGTGCCCATGGCCGTTCCCATGCCCGTCCGCGTGTCCGTGACCACCGTGGTCGCCCGCGTGCCCATGCCCGTCGCCATGCCCGTGGTCATCGTGCGCGTGGACCTCGTCGCCCGGCTCAAAGTGCTTCGGACCAACAAACACGCGGAAGAAGACGCGGAACGTGTAGTACGCCGTCAGCCCCGCCGTCAGCAGCAGCACCCAGCCGATCCCCGCCATGCCGGGCGTCGTAAACGCCTCGGCCAGGATCATGTCCTTCGAGAAGTACCCCGCCGTAAACGGGAACCCCGCGAGGTTCAAACACCCGACGAACATCGCGATCCCGACGATCCCCCAACCCTTCATGAACGCGACGCCCGACAGCTTCCGCAGATCAAGCTGCCCCGCGAACCCGTGCATCACCGCACCGCACGAGAGGAACAGCATCGCCTTGAAGAACGCGTGCGTGAAGACGTGGAACGCCGCCCCCGTCGACGCCAGCACGCCCAGCCCGGCGAACATGTACCCGAGCTGGCTCACGGTCGAATACGCCATGATCCGCTTGATGTCGAACTGCGCCATCCCGATTGTCGCCGCCAGGAACGCCGTCAGCGTTCCCACCCACGCCACGATCGGCAGCGCCCACTCGCTCAGCAGGAACAGGGGGTATGTCCGCGCGATCAGGTACACCCCCGCCGTCACCATCGTCGCCGCGTGGATCAGCGCCGACACGGGCGTCGGGCCTTCCATCGCGTCGGGCAGCCACACGTACAGCGGCAACTGCGCCGACTTGCCGAACGCCCCCACCATCAGCAGCAGGGGGATCACCTTCACCATCGTCGGGATGTCGCCGTACCGTCCTTCCGACATCGCCGCGAGGTAAGGCTTGGCCTTCTCGAAAATCACCGTGTACTCGATGCTCCCGAAGTGCACGAACGTCAGCATGATCCCAAGGGCGAGCCCAAGGTCGCCGATGCGGTTCATGATGAACGCCTTCTTCGCCGCCGCCACCGCGCTGGGCTTCTTGTAGAAGTACCCGATCAGCAGGTACGAACACAGGCCCACGCCCTCCCAACCCAGATACAGCAGCAGCAGGTTGTCGCCCATCACCAGGCATGCCATGCTGAACACGAACAGGCAGAACGCCACGAAGAACCGGCAATACCCGGTCCCCACGTCGTGGCTCATGTACTCGCTCGCGTAGAGCGCGATGAGCGTTGCCAGCCCGGTGACAAACAGCATCCACAGCAGCGTCAGGTTGTCGATGTAGAACGAGAAGTTCGCCACAAACGACGCCTTCCCGCCTGAGACCGGCGCGTCCGACCAGTGGAACGTGATCCACTCGAACGCGTGCGCGATCTTCACGCCCCCGTCGAACCCGGCGTACGTCGCCGCCACCGCCACAAAGCTCCCCGCCAGACAGCCGACGCTGATCCACGCGGGCAGCTTGCTCTTGACCCGGAAGATCGCGCACAGGGTGCACAGCGCCACGCCCAGCAGCGTCAGCACCGGCACAAGCATCATGAGCCCCGCCCCGTGCGACACCTGCCCGCCCGCCGCCGGGCTCGTCATCGCCGAAAGCATGTCCGCCAGCATCGTCATCTCGACATTCCTCGGGGCGTCGCCGTCCGCCCTGCGATCGATCAGCCCTTGAGTTCCTGCCACGCCTCAGCCGAAAGCGTCTCACGCTTGCGGAACAGCAGCACCACCAGCGCCAGCGCCATCGCCGCTTCCGCCGCCGCCACCGTCACCACGAAAATCACCAGGCTCTGCCCGGTGTAATCAAGCCAGAAACGCCCGAACGCGATCGCCGCGATCCCCGCCGCCAGGAACATCAGTTCCGTGCACAGGAACATCACGATCAGGTTCCGACGCGTCAGAAACCCGATCACCCCGATCACGAACATCGCCGCCGCCACAAACAGGTAGTGCGCCAGCGTCGCCTCGTGCATCGCCACCGGATGACCGGCCTGCGCCAAGAGCCACATCATGCCGCTCCTCCCTCGCCCGGCTCACCCGCCAACCGGTGCGCCTGCTGCTTCTTCAGTTCCTCATCCAACTCGACCTGCTTGCGGCTCAGCACCACCGCACCCAGCATCGCCATCAGCAGCACCACGCCCGCGATCTCGATCGAACCCGGATGATCCCGCAGCAGATTGAACCCCACGCTCTCCACGTTCTTGGGCATGAACCCCGCCGGAATCGCCACCCGCTCCGTGCCGCCGCTCGCCCTCACCACCCCGATCGTGCCCCCGGCCAAGTCAACATCCGCCGCACCATCCTCCGAAACCACCACCTTGTCCCCATCCTTCAGCAACCCCGCCCGGCGAAGCTCCTGCTCCACCCGGCGAGGCATGTCCGCGAGGATCGCCGTCTCACGCTCCACCACGCCAACCGAAAGTGGGTGTTTCGTCAGCCCACTCGTCGCCGAGACGCTGCCGGGCAGTTCCGAGGCACCGCGGAACGCGAACGCCGTAAGGGTCGCCAGCAGCAGGAATCCGACCACCGACGCCGCGATCGGCTCGCGGGCCGAAATGTCGTATTCCTGCTCGCCCTTGTCGGTTTCTTCGCTGGCGCTCTGGCTGGCCAGCATGATCACGAACAGGTAGGTAATCAGGATCGCGCCCGCGTAAACGATGATCAGGGCGAACGCCATAAACTCCGCAGAGAGAACGAGATACAGGCCGGCGGATGCGATGATCGTCAGAATGAAGTAGAGCGCGGCGTACACCGGCTTGGGGTGGGTAATCACCCGTACCGCCGAGCCGAGCGCCACCGCGGCAAAGATATAGAAGTACACATTGGGGCGATGCTCAGGATTCTTGAGCGTCAGCGCCAGCACCACCACGCCCGCCGCGAGCCCCGCGACCGCCGCACCCACGACCTGGGGCGTCAGCCCTCGCCGCGGCAACGCGAGGCACACACCCACCGCGCCCAGAGCGCACATCGCCAGCAAAAGCACCGGATGTATCAGACTTTCCACGGGTACTCGCCACGTTGCGGCCCGAGGCGTCCCTCGGAACCACCGACCTCGAACCCTCGCAAGCCGCATCGGCGGCCCGCGCCCACAGAACGCCCCACGGCACAAACGCCCCGCCCCAACCCCTTCCCAACCCTCACCTCCCCCGACCGCCAAGGCCGAGAGGATAGTTTGGGTGGCTACCCGCTTCAACCGAGCGCACGACCCGGAAGGCGCACCGCCCGGTACGATGGACCCGATGTCCACCGCCGCCGCAATCTCGATCGACCCCAACCGCGCGGTCGGGTGGCGACGTTGGCTCCCCAACGCCATCACGCTCTCGCGCCTGGTCCTTTCCCTCGTCTTCTTCATCCAACTGGCTCTGTGGACCACACCCCAGACCTGGACCGGGGGCCCCAGCGACACGATGCCCACCTGGCGCCTCTGGCTCGCCGCCGCATGCTTCGGGCTCGCCGCCCTCACCGACGCGCTCGACGGCTACCTCGCCCGCCGATGGGGCGCCATCACCCGATTCGGGCGCATCATGGATCCCTTCGCCGACAAAATCCTCGTCATCGGCGCCTTTGTCATGCTCGCCGGCCCCCAGTTCGCTCTCGTCCGACCCGACGGCGCCTCTCTACAGCTCAGCGGCATCGAGCCCTGGATGGTCGTTGTGATGCTCGGGCGGGAGTTGCTCGTCACCTCCATCCGTGCCGTGCTCGAGGCCGAGGGACAGGACTTCTCCGCCAACTTCACCGGCAAACTCAAAATGGTCCTCCAGTCGCTGGTCATCCCCCTCGTCATCGTCGTGCCCGCACTCACCGACTGCGCCCCCGGCTCTGCGGGCAGACACCTCATCGACTGGGCCGTCTGGATTACCGTCGCCGCCACCCTCGCCAGCGGACTCCCCTACCTCATCCGCGGCAGCACCGCGTTCCGACACTAACCCATGCACCACGAACTCCGCTGGATCACCGTGCTCGGCCTCGGCCACAAGCGCCCCGCCCCGGGCACTTGGGGATCACTCCCCCCCGTTCTCCTCATCTGCATCCTCACCCTCTCGGGCCTGGGCCCCCACGCCCACCCCCGGCTCTGCACCCTCCTGCTCGCCGTCAACTTCCTCTGGGCCTGCACGGGGTGCATCCTCCAGGGTGATCAGGCCGAGGCCCGCTGGCGAAAGGACCCCAGCCAGGCCGTCGCCGACGAGACCGCCGGCCAGTGCATCCCTCTGCTGATCATCCCACTTCTGCCAGCGTGCGCACACCCCTGGTGGCTCATCGGCGGCGCGTTCCTGCTTTTCCGACTCGCCGACATCGCCAAGCCACCACCCGCGCGAGGGTTGCAGAGACTCCCCGCGGGGTGGGGCATCCTGATCGATGATCTGATTGCCGGCGTCTACGCCGCCGCCGCCCTGGCTCTCCTCGCATTCTTGTGAGGATTCGACCCGAGACTCGGGTCGCACGCGCACGAACCGTGATCCTGTCGCTCTCTCCTGCGGTGTAGAACCACGGCGGTCACCGCCACTCCCTCCTCGTGGCCCATAGGGCGGCCGGGCCAGGTCGTTGCTTTGCCTCTCCTCGGGTAACGACGGGCCCGGCGCTCTCTTTCTGCGCCCCCCACCCGCCCACACCGCCCAACTCGGTTACAGCTTCCGGTCCAGCAGCCTGTACTGCACGGCCTCGGACACATGCTCGACATCCAGCCCCTCGGCGCCCGCCAAGTCCGCGATGGTGCGCGCCACGCGACGGATCTTGTCGTACGCCCGCGCCGACAACCCCAATTCGGTCAGCGCTTGTCCCAGCAGTGTTCTCGCCGCGTCGCTCATCGGCGCCCACTGATCGAGCTGTTTCCCGCTGAGCCTTGAGTTGGGCGTGGTCGCACCCTGCCTGGACATCTGCGCGGTCCGGCAGCGCAGGACGTCCTCGCGGATGACCGCCGTCGAACTTCCTCGCGGAGCGCTCGACAGCTCCTTGAACGGCACCGCCGGGGCCTCGACGTGCACGTCGATCCGGTCCAGCAGCGGCCCGGAGAGCTTGGACAGATATCGCTCCATCGCCCGGCGCCCGACTTCCCCGGCCTCGAGATGCCCTTTGGGCGTGGGGTTCATCGCGGCGACGAGCATGAAGTTCGCCGGAAAGCGCACGGACGTATGGCTTCGGGCGATGGTGACCTCATGATCTTCCATCGGCTGGCGCAGTGTCTCCAGCACGTCGCGGGGGAATTCGGGGAGTTCATCGAGGAAGAGCACGCCCCGGTGCGCGAGGCTGATCTCGCCGGGCCTGGGCACCTGCCCGCCGCCGACCACGGCGGGCGGACTGGCGGTGTGATGCGGCGAGCGGACAGGCCGACTGGAAATCAGGCCCACTCCGGGCGGGAGCAACCCGGCGGCGGAGTAGATCCGAGTGATCTCGATGGCTTCCTCGGGTGTCAGCGGGGGCAGCACGCCGGGCAAGGCCTTGGCCATCATGGTCTTGCCGGTTCCCGCGGGGCCCAGCATGAGAATGTTGTGCGAGCCGGCGGCCGCGATGGTGATGGCACGCTTGACGCCCTCTTGTCCGCGGATCTCGGCGAAGTCGATGGGGGCTGGGGTGGTGCGGAGCAGCGACTCGACGTCGGTGGCGGGGAAGGGCGCGGCGTCGAGCCGCCCGGACAGGAGGCCGACGACTTCCGTGAGCGTGCGCACGCCGTAGACACTCAGGCCCGACACCACGGCGGCCTCGGGCGCGTTCTCGCTGGGGAGGACGATGCCCGCGGCGCCGCGCTGGCGAGCCATGGAGGCAAGGGCGATGGCGCCCTTGATGGGGCGAAGCCTGCCGTCGAGCGCGACCTCGCCCGCAAAGACCAGACGCCGATGATCGAGCCCGGGCGGATCGGGGCTGGCCAGTGAGCCCCGGCGTGGGAGGGCGGAGGGGATGATGCCCTGCACGATGAGGAGCCCGACGGCGATGGGCAGGTCGTAGACGGGGCCTTCCTTGCGCACGTCGGCGGGGGCAAGGTTGATCAGCACCCGTCCGCGAGGCCAGGCGTAACCGGTGTTCGAGAGGGCGGCCGCGACGCGCTCCAGCGATTCCTTGACGGCGGCATCGGGCAGACCGACCACAGTGCCCGGCTTGTTCTCGGAGGCGTCGTCGTAATCGACTTCGACCTCGCAGGGCAGGGCCTCGATCCCATGGAGCAAGTAGGATTGGACGCGGGCAAGCATGGCCGGGAAAGAGCATACCGAACACAGCGCGATCACGCGTGGGAGCAATGATGGCATCGACGTTCACGAGCACGATTCCCACGACGGGCCAACCCGGGCCGACGTTTAGGGCCGCCGATCGGGGGGAGGTGGATCGGGCGTGCCGCGCCGCGGGTGAGGCGTTCCGGGCGGGCGTGGGCCGATCGGCGCGGACGGATCTTCTGGAACGAACGGCGGAAGGGCTTGCGGCGCTTGGAGATCGGCTCCTCGAACAGGCCTCGGCCGAGACGGGGCTGCCGGCATCTCCGCGGCTGGCGGGCGAGCGCGACCGGACGGTGAACCAGCTCCGGATGTTCGCGGGGCTGGTTCGGGAGGGTTCGTGGGTTGAAGCGATTCTGGAGTCGAGCCTGCCGACGCGGGCGCCCCTGCCCAAGCCCGATCTTCGGCGGATGCTCGTTCCGCTGGGCCCCGTCGCGGTCTACGGCGCGAGCAACTTCCCGCTCGCGTACAGCGTGGCGGGAGGGGATACCGCCTCGGCGCTCGCGGCGGGATGCCCGGTGGTCGTCAAGGGGCATCCTTCGCACCCGGGCACGGGCGCGATGGTCGCCGAGGTGGTTCGCGGCGCGGTCTCGGCATGCGGGCTGCCCGAGGGAACGTTCTCGTACCTCCCGGCGGGTGGTGATCGAGATCTGGCGATCGCGAGAGAACTGGTCACGCACCCGTCGATCAAGGCCGCGGGCTTCACCGGCTCGCCCTCGGGGGGCATGGCACTGGCAAGGCTTGGCGCGGAACGTCCCGATCCGATCCCCGTGTACGCCGAGATGGGGAGTGTGAACCCGGTGGTCGCCCTGGCCTCGGCGGGCGAGGCGGGAGCGGTCGCCGAGAAGCTCGCGGCGAGCGCGGTGGCCTCCGGGGGGCAGATGTGCACGTGCCCGGGGCTGGTTTTCGCGGTCCGTGGCGCATGGTTCGAATCGCTGGCGTCGGCGATGGCCAAGGCGATCGGGGCGGTCTCACCGGTCGTGATGCTCAATCCGAGGGTGCGCGGGTCGTTCACGGAGAAGCTGGCCGCGAACGCCTCGGCCGCGAACGTCAGGCTGCTCGCGGGAGAGACGGGACAGAAGCCCGCCGAGGGTCCGCTGGTCGCCCGTCCCGCGCTGATGCGGGTCGCGTCGGCGTCGTTCCGAAGCAACGCGTCGCTGGCGGAAGAGTGCTTCGGGCCCGCGCTGATGCTCGTCGAATGCGACGACGTCGAGGACGTGCTCGCGTCGCTGGCGTGCATCGAAGGAAGCCTGACGGGGACGCTGTGGTGCGGCGGTACGGATCCCGATGCGCGGCGGGTGATGACGTCGCTGGTTGCTCGGTGCGGGCGCGTGGTGGTGAACGGCGTGCCCACGGGAGTCGAGGTGTGTGCGCCGATGGTGCACGGAGGGCCTTTCCCCGCGTGCAATCGGCCCGAGAGCACCGCGGTGGGCCCGCTGGCGATCCGGCGGTGGTGCAGGCCAGTCTGCTTCCAGAACACGCCGGAGGATCTGCTGCCCGAGGAACTCCGAAGCGACAACCCGCTGGGGATCGAGCGACTGGTGGACGGGCAGCGGCGGCGCTAAGGGCGGGCAAGACGGAGGATCGGCTCGCAGAGTGAGCCCGCGGGGAGCACCCGGCGGGTCAGTTCGTCGATCGCACCGAGCTGACCCGGCCACATGAACCTCGACGGGACCTCGGGAAGGGGCACCCAGCGGTGCTCGGTGTGCTCGTGATTGAGCGTGGGCGACCAACTTGGAGCAACCTCGACGGCGAATCTCGGACTGAGAAAGATCGCGTCGGCGCGGACGACAAAGAACGGGTGCACTTCTTCGAGCGCCCACGCGCCACAGATCATGGGAGACTGCGCGTCGAGCCCGGTCTCTTCGCGCAGTTCGCGCCAGAAGGCGGCGAAGGTGGTTTCGCCGGGCTCGATGTGCCCCATGACGGGCTGCCAGGTGCTGGCGAGGGGTTCTTCTCGGCGGAGGAGTTGGAGGAATTGCAGGTCGGGGTGTCGGCGGAAGAGGTAGATGTCGATCACGTCGGTGCGAAGAGGTGGCCCGCTCATGCGATGGACTCCGGCGAAGCGAGCCCGAGCGCACGCAGGGGCGAAGCCTTCACGAGCGTTTCCTGCCATTCTCCCTCGGGTGTGCTGTCGGCGACGATCCCCGCGCCGACGCGGTACGAGGCGTTGGCGATGTTGAAATCATGGCGGCCCGATCCCGGGAGCCCTTCGAGCGTGAGGGTGCGGATGCCCATGGAAAACGCGGCGTTGCCGTTGTCGGAGACGTAGCCCAGCGCTCCGCAGTACGGGCCTCGGTTCGCGTGCTCGAGCTCGGCGATGATCTGCATGGCGCGGACTTTGGGCGCACCGGTGATGCTTCCCCCGGGAAACAGCGCGTGTACAACGTCGGGAAGCGTGAGCCCTTCGCGCAGGCGGGCCGAGACGCTCGACACGCCCTGCACAAGCCCGCCGTGGGGTTCGAGCTGGCGCGGGTCTTCGACGCGGACGCTGCCGAAGGCTGCCACGCGGCCCAGATCGTTCCGCATGAGGTCGGTGATCATGGCGAGTTCGGCGTGTTCCTTGGGGCTGTCGCGGAGTTCCTCGGCGCGTGCCGCCGATCGCGTGCCCTTCATCGGACGGGTCACCAGGCGACGCGAGGCGGCATCAAAGGTGAAGAAGAGCTCGGGGCTCGCCGAGACGATCGCGCGGCGGAGCGGGGCGTCTTCGAGCGGGATCAGCGCGGCGTACCACGGATCGGCCGCGATCACCAGCCGGAGCAGTGCGCCGATCGTCGTGCCCTCGAAGACGGCACGGAGTTCGTGGGCGAGATTGACCTGATAGATGTCCCCCGCACGGATGTACTCGATCGCGCGGGCCACGCTCTCGATGTACGCGGCGCGGCCCGTTGTCGAGGACCAGGGCCCGGCGCGCACGGTCGCGGTGTCGTGGTGCTGGGAGGTCTGGGGCGGAAACCCCTCGGCCGTCCCCACCGCGTGCCAGCGACGGAGGATCTTGTCGTAGCACCAGGCGCCGTCGACGCGATGAAAGGCCGCCATCGGCCAGGGCCGAGCGGCCGCCGGAATGACCCCCGCCGAGGGCTCGAGCGCGTGCCCGTACTCGTACGAGAACGCCCCGATCCAACCACCCACAAATGGTGGGCATTCATCGGATGTCGAGTCCGAATCAGCCTTGGGCTCGCGCCAGAGGTCGAGCAGTCGTTGGACCGATACGGCCTCGCGCGCCAAGATGGACTCGGATGGTTCGGCAAGGATCGCCCACCTGGACCAGGGGCTGGCACGGCCGAGGCCCCAGGCGACCATCGCGCGGTCGGCGGGCCATCGCAAGGCGACCTGTTCAGGCGGATCGCTCAGGGAGACGAGGGTGTGCGCGGCGTCGGGCACGGGTGATGGTACGTCTGGCCCGTAAGGGATGGGTCAAGGTGATGAGTTGACGGCGTTTGCAACGTTTGCAGTGTCGTCTGGGGCAAGGGTGAGACCTAGACTCATGGCTTGTTGGCGAGGTCGAGAAAGACCGAACGCCACACGAACACGCACGTCTTGATCTGGTTGGGACCGCCGGGTAGGCGGGGTCGACGGATCGAGGGTCCGCACGGGGAAGCCGAGCGGGACGCAAGCAGCAAAGGGTGAAGAGATGCCGGCGAACACCGCGACGTCGAAGAAGAGCGCCGCCCCAGTGGTGAAGGTGGTGAAGAAGACGGTGAAGAAGGTGACTGGGGAGTCTGGAGGGGCGAACGGCGCTCAGCCGACGATGCGGAGCAAGCCCGGGAAGATGGTGTACTACTTCGGCAAGACGAAGGCCGAGGGCAAGCCGGAGATGAAGCTTCTGCTGGGCGGGAAGGGCGCGAATCTGGCGGACATGGTGTCGATCGGGTTGCCGGTGCCGCCCGGGTTCACGATCACGACGGACACGTGCGCGGCGTACTACCGCAACGGGCAGCGTCTGCCGCACGGCTTGATGAACGAGGTTCACAAGAACATCGCGATGCTGGAGAAGGAGACGGGGAAGAAGTTCGGCTCCACGGAGAATCCGCTGCTGGTGTCGGTGCGGTCGGGTGCGGCGGTGAGCATGCCCGGAATGATGGACACGATCCTGAACCTTGGGCTGACGGACGCGGCGGTCGAAGGCCTGGCGTCTTCGACGGGGAACAAGCGGTTCGCGTACGACGCGTATCGCCGGCTGATCAACATGTTCGGTGACGTGGTGATGGGGTGTGATCACCATCACTTCGAGCACGCGTTCGACTCGATCAAGAAGAAGTACAAGGCGTCGATCGACACCGAGGTTCCCGAGGCGGGGATCGTGGAGCTGTGCGAGGAGTACAAGAAGGTCTACCGGCGGTATGTCGGGGAGGACTTCCCGCAGAACCCGTTCAAGCAGCTCGAGCTGGCGATCGAGGCGGTGTTCAAGTCGTGGAACGGCGAGCGCTCTCTGGTGTACCGGCGTCTGCAGGGGATCACGGGGCTTGCCGGGACGGCGGTGAACATCCAGTGCATGGTGTTCGGAAACATGGGCGACGACTCGGGCACGGGCGTGGCGTTCACGCGGAACCCGGCGACGGGCGAGAACGAGTTCTACGGGGAGTTCCTGATCAACGCGCAGGGCGAGGACGTGGTGGCGGGCATCCGCACGCCGCAGCCCGTGGACCAGATGCCCAAGTGGAACAAGCGAGTGTACCAGCAGCTCCTTGAGATCAAGGGGAAGCTGGAGAAGCACTACCGCGAGATGCAGGACATCGAGTTCACGATCGAGCGCGGGACGCTGTTCATGCTGCAGACGCGCACGGGCAAGCGGACGGGCGCGGCGGCGGTGAAGATCGCGTGCGACATGGTGAAGGAGAAGCTGGTCGACGAGAAGAAGGCGCTGGTGCGGATCCCCGCCGGGGACCTGACACAGCTGCTGCTGCCGAGCTTTGACCAGACGAAGAAGAAGGTGCTGGCGGCGCACGGCGACCGGCTGACGGAAGGTCTGCCGGCGTCTCCGGGCGCGGCGGTCGGGAAGCTGGCGTTTACGGCGGAGGACGCGGTGCGTCGCGGGAAGGCCGGCGAAGCGGTGATCCTGGTGCGCAAGGAGACGAGCCCCGAGGACGTCGAAGGCATGCACACCTCGGCGGGCATCCTGACGAGCACGGGCGGCATGACGAGCCACGCGGCGGTGGTCGCCCGCGGATGGGGCAAGTGCTGCGTCGTGGGCGCGGGCGAGATTCTGATCGACGCGGCGAAGGGAACGATGACCGTGAAGGGTCGGACGTTTACCTCGCGCGACACGATCTCGATCGATGGCTCGACGGGCGAGGTGTACGCGGGCTCGATCCCGACGGTTGAGCCGAAGCTGTCGAGTGACTTCGCGACGGTGATGCGCTGGGCGGACAAGTACCGGACGCTGGCGATCCGGACGAACGCGGACACCCCGGCGGACGCGCAGCGTGCCCGGGACTTCGGGGCCGAGGGCATCGGCCTGACGCGCACGGAGCACATGTTCTTCGAGGGCGACCGCATCAAGGCGATGCGTGAGATGATCCTGTCTGAGACGAAGGAAGCCCGTGTGAAGGCGCTCGAGAAGCTGCTGCCTTATCAGCGCGAGGACTTCGTGGGGATCTTCAAGGCGATGAAGGGCCTGCCGGTGACGATCCGCCTGATCGACCCCCCGCTGCACGAGTTCGTGCCCCATGACGAGAAGCAGCAGGCGGAGCTGGCGAAGACGATGGGCGTGAGCCTTGAAAAGGTCAAGCAGCGTGTGAGCATGCTGCACGAGGCGAACCCGATGCTCGGGCACCGCGGCTGCCGGCTGTGCATCACGTATCCCGAGATCCTGGAGATGCAGGTTCGGGCGATCGTGGAGGCGACGATCGAGTGCCTGCGGAGCAACATCCGTGCGATGCCCGAGATCATGATCCCGCTGGTGGGGACGAAGAAGGAGCTGTCGTTCCTTCGCGAGCTGACGGAGCAGACGATCGCGAAGGTCAAGGCGGACGAGGACTACAAGCCGCGTCTGGACATCAAGATCGGGACGATGATCGAGGTTCCGCGGGCGGCGCTGACGGCGTCGGAGATCGCGCAGAACGCCGACTTCTTCTCGTTCGGCACCAACGACCTGACGCAGATGACCTTCGGGTTCAGCCGCGACGACATCAACGGGTTCCTGCCGGATTACCTCGGGAAGGACATCCTCCCCGTGGACCCGTTCCAGTCGATCGACCAGACGGGCGTTGGCCAGCTCGTCGAGATGGCGACGACCAACGGGCGGAAGGTCAAGGGCGACCTCAAGGTCGGCGTGTGCGGCGAGCACGGCGGCGACCCCAAGAGCGTCCACTTCTTCCACAAGGCCGGGCTCGACTACGTGTCGTGCTCGCCCTTCCGCGTGCCGATCGCCCGACTGGCGGCGGCGCAGGCGGCGATCCTGGCCGAAGGTCGCTAAGCCCTCTTCCGACCTGAAGAGTGAGTCTTTCCGCGGGCCCGTTGAGTCGATCAACGGGCCCGCGGTTCATTTCGGGATGGCGACGTTGTGGACGGATCACGCGGTTACAGCGGCTCAAACACGGGCGGGCCCGGCGGAGGGTCGGAGAGCATGCCCGCGGCGATGGGGGGCGCGAAGGGGCGGCTCAGGCGGTCGAAGGACTGCGAGGAGAGATGAACCGTGCCCCAACGAAGGCTTCGGACACGCATCGCGGAGCGGTAGTCTTCGAGCGTGATGGCGCGAAGGGCGTACCACTTGCCGCGATGCTCGAAGGTCTCTTCGAAGAGGGCGTCCGGGGGTTGGTCGTCGCACCAGTACACGAACAGGAAGGTGGGCGTGAAGTCCGGGCCGAAAAGCCGGCCCCAGGCGGCCATGGAGTGGATGTCTTCAAGGGTGACCCACGATTCGAGTCGGCCTCGGCGGTTGGCGGCGGCGAGGCTGCGGCGTGGGATGCGGCGGCCTTTGACCTCGACGAGCAGGTTGGACCCTTGGCCGTAGATCACGAAGTCGAAGCTCTTCAGGGCGGCGTCGTGGTCCTGATCGGCCTGAGGCGGAGTCACGCGGACTTTGAGCCCCTGCCCTTCGGGGATGAGGGCCTTGCGGGCCTCGTCGACGGCGACATAGGGCACACGGCGAGCCCGGAGATACCACTCAAAGGCGTGCTCGTAGTGATGGCGTCGCTGGGCCATGGGGAGATCATAACAGAGTCCGAATAAAGGGAAAGGCAGATCGCGGTCGGGACGGCGTGAAGGAGGATGGCCCATCGCGTGAACGCGCAACGTGGGCTTCTGGGGTGCCGGTAAGTCTGCGGAAGGTGAGGAATCGTGGGGAGAGTGTGAGGGTTGGATTGACTCAACCGGAAGTGCATGTACCTTAGAGAAGGAACCGGTGGCACGAAATGTGTCGTAGATCCGAGAGCCTCAAGCCCGAGCGGCGGTGATCGTGCGCGCGGGAAGGCGGGAGCGGGCGCACCGCGAGACTCCCTTAACAGGGGGTTGAGCGGGTGTGTTTGTTGTGAGAGAACGTTCAGACCGCGTGGAGAGCGAAGATGCAGAAATCGAAACTGGGTGTGATGAGCATGGGTGCGGCGGGCGTGGTGGGCCTGCTGGCCACAGCGGGCAGCGCGCTGGCGCAGTGCGACGGTACGTGGACCGGCGTGGGCGTTCCCGGGATCAGCAACACGGGCAGCGGGTGGCTGACGGCGTGGGACCCGGACGGTGCGGGGCCGACGCCTGAGCTTTTGTACGCCTCGGGGCGGTACAAGCTTGCGAACACGACGATCGTGAACAGCCTGGCGTCGTGGGAGCCTCTGTTCAACGGCCAGAACCCCTTTGGGATCTGGCGGAACGTGAGCGGGGGCGTGACGACCAACGCCGGCGGTTTCGGTGCGGCGTGGACGACCCGGGCAGTCGGGACGGAGATGATCGTGGGCGGGGAGTTCGCCCGCGCGGGCGGGGTGGCGGCGGCGAACATCGCGAAGCTCGATGGGCTGACGGGGGCGTGGACGCCTTACCACACGGGGACGAACGGCCCGGTGTTCTCGACAGCGATCTTCAACGGTCAGTTGTTCATCTCGGGGTTCTTCCGGCAGGCCTCGGGCCGGACGTGCGACAGCGTGGCGCGGTGGGACGGCGCGAGCTGGCGTCCGGTGGGCCCTGGGTTCCAGGAGCCGGACCCGATGACGGGCGACCCGGTGACGAGCGTGGTCTACGCGCTCGCGGTGTACAACAACACGCTGTACGCGGGCGGACGGTTCGTCTGGTCGGGCGTCGACATGGAGGGCGAGCCGATTGACTGTGAGCATTGGGCGCGGTGGAACGCGCAGGCGGGCGTGTGGCAGTCGATTCTGGGCGGCCAGCCGCTGACGGCGCCGTTCCCGTACACCCCGGCGGTGTACACGCTGTTTGTGTACGGCAATCAGCTGTACGGCGGCGGCGTGTGGGACAACGTCGGCGCGAGCTTTGCTCGGACGACGGGCGGCATTCCGGCGGGCGTGAACGGCGGCGTGTTCAAGCCCTTCGACACCTCGCAGGTGTACGCGATGGCTCAGGTCGGCACGGAGCTGATCGTGGGCGGCGACTTCTCGGTGGCGGGCGTGTCTCTGCCCGCCACGTGCCGGAACATCGTGCGCTGGAACGGGACGCGGTACTTCGGGACGGCGGGGGACGGGATCCTCGGCCCGGTGACGGGCCTGGCGAGCTTCCGCGGGCAGGTGGCGGCGATGGGCAACCTGGGCGTCGTGCCCGTCACGAACGGCGCACGCATGAAGGGGATTTCCTGGTTCGACGGCGCGGCGTGGCGCCGGATGGGCAAGGGCTTTGACAACCCCGTGAGCGCGATGGAGGTCTATAACGGGCAGCTCATCGCGGCGGGGAACTTCGGCCGAACGGACGACATCGTTCAGGCGACGGGCGTGGCGAGCTTCAACGGCTCGACGTGGGCGCCTGTGGGCGCCGGGCTGCAGTTGCTCGGCGGATCGCTGTCGCTGCCGGCGGTGTACGACCTGGCGCCGCACGACAACACGCTGGTCGCGGTCGGCGAGTTCAACTTCTCGGGCGGGACGTCGCTCGGGAACATCGCGGCCTGGAACGGCGCGTCGTGGCAGCCCCGCGGATTCGTGGACGGGCCGGTGTTCGCCGCGACGAGCTACCGCGGCCGGCTGTACATCGGCGGCGACCTCATCAACTACGGCAACGTCGCTCAGTACGACGGCTTTGGCAACTACGACGCGGTGACGTTCGGAGTGGACAACGCCGTGCTCTCGCTGGGGACGCTCGGGAATGACCTGCTGGCGGCGGGCGCGTTCACGCTCGCGGGCGGGATTCAGACGGGCCCGATCGCCCGCTGGAACTACGACACCGAGCGTTGGTCGGCGATCAGCGCGACGCAGACGACGTGGCAGCCTCCGCCGGGCAACCCCCCGCCCCCGGCCGTTGTGTACACGACGGCGGTGATCGACGGCGTGCTGTACGCGGGCGGCGACTTCACGAACATTCAGAACGCCAATCCGGCGATCGCGAAGTTCGCACGGCTCAACTCCAACACGGGCCGCTGGGAGCGTCTGGGCAACGGGCCCGGGTTTGACGTGTACTCGATCAAGAGCATCGCCGGTCGGATCGTCGTCGGTGGCGCGGGCGGGCAGAACCTGGCCGCGTGGGACGGGACGGCCTGGCGCAACGTGAACAACGGGACGGACGGGCCTGTGTTTGCTCTGGAGGCCTTCCAGAACAAGCTGTTCGCGGGCGGGAACTTCCTGCTGGCGGGCGGGCTGCCTTCCTCGTACTTCTCTTCGTACACGCCCACGTTCCCCGTGGCGATCACGCAGCAGCCCGTGGACGTCGCGACGTGCCCGGGCGGGAGCATCTCGCTGTCGGTGGGCGTGACGGGCACGGGCCCGATCACGTACCGCTGGTTCCGCAACAACGTCGAAGTGCCCAACACGAACGTGAACCCGCTGGTCTTCAACCCGGTCGCGCCGGGGCAGGCGGGGCAGTGGCGGGTGCTTATCTCCAACGGCTGCTCGTCGGTGACGAGCAACACCGTGACGGTGACGCTGTGCCCGGCCGACTTCAACTGCGACGGCTTCCTGGACTTCTTTGACTACGCCGATTACATCGACGCCTTTGACGCGGGCAATCCACGGGCCGACTTCGACGGCGACGGCTTCATCGACTTCTTCGACTTCGCGGGCTTCTCCGACGCCTTCGAAACGGGCTGCTGAAGCAATACAAGTGTGAATCATGACCAAGGGCCGTCCGTCGAGGGCGGCCCTTGTTTATTGGCGGGGTTTCGTGGCGGGCCCGTCCTGGCGAAGGCGATCGAGCACGATGGGGATCGCCAGGGGCGTTGCGTCGGATCCGGGCACGAGCGTGCGCAGCATGCCGCGATGGGACGCGTTGAGCTCGACCGTGTCGGGAATGTGGAAGGCCTTGGCGGAGTCGACGGAGACCACGCCATCGCCCAGCATGTCGTTGGCAGGAACGATGAGCGTGGAGACGGGCCCGAGCGAGCCGCTGGAGGTGAAGACACGCCCGACAATGGCGGTGTGAGCAAGGCCGGATGGCCGCGGCCGCTCGGCAAGCTCGCGGAGGTAGGCCGAGCCGGGGAGAAGATCGGTGCCGGCGGCTCCCTTGATCTCCGTGGGGAGCGTGTCGCCCTGTTCGTCGTTGCGGTGGTGCACGAAGCGGGAGGCCTGCTCACGCCACTCGGCAATCCATCGATGCCGAGCCCACGCGGAGCCGGCGTACGGCGTGCCGAGGGTGATCAATCTCGCCACGCGAAGGGGCCGAAGGCCGGGGGCGAAGTCCGGGCGTGTGACCGCGTCGTAGCTGATGAGCCCGCCCATGGAGTGACCGATGAGATCCACTTCGGCCACGCCCCTCGCTGCGAGCTCCCGCAGCGCGATGCCGAGCATGGCGGCGGAGCGAGCGATCGGCTGATCGTTGGGGTACTCAAAGCGTGCGACGACGAATCCTGCATCGGCGAGCGCGGGAGCGAGCTGGTCCCAGATGCCGCCGGGTTCATCGAGCCCATGAACGAGCAGTACCACGCGTCGAGTTGTCGTTGGCGGATTGCGTTGCCAGACGAAGCCGGCGACGGGATCGGGGTCCGAGGGCTGCCGTGGATCGCGAGCATCGGCGTCCGGACGCAGGAAGAACACGCCCACGCCGCGCCCCTCGACGACGTCGGGCAATCGCGGCACATCGGGCTCGGTGTGGAGCTGGATGTTCGGAGTGGGCTTGAGATTGGCGGTGAGGTAGATGACGAAAGAGAGAGCCGCGAGCCCGGCGGTGGCGGCGGCTGCCTGCGCGAGCGCACGCTTCGCACCATGCCTGCGGGGTGCGGGAGAAAGAGGTTGCCGAGGATTCATGTGATGTTCAGGGACGCTGCTGGGGCTGCGTCTTGGCCGAGCCGGGCCCGGTGGTGATAAGCAGTTCGAGGAGCTGATTCTCGAGCGAGTCCTGCGCACGGCGGGCATTGAGCAGCGACTCGCGGAGTGACTCGACCATCGCGCGGATCTGATCGGGATCAACCTGACGATCGGTCGCGGTGACCGATTCGAGGCTCTCGGCCATCGAGCGGAGGTCGCCGACCGCCTGGGCGTACGCGCGGGCGGAGTCGTAGACGAGCTGCTCACGCAGCTCCTTGGTGGTGGGGCGCTGCAGAATGCGCCAGGGCTGCGCGACGATCTCGTCGATCCCGAGTCGAAGGCTATCCGCGGCCTGCCTGCCGCTGACGAGCGTGCGCCGAACATTGGGGAGCTCGGCGGCGAGCGTCGAGGTGATCTTCCGGGCGTCCTGACTGACGGCCCGGAGGTCTTCGGCGATCTCGGGGGCCTTTCTCGCCGTTTCGAGAACGAATCCCAGCGTGTCGCCGGCGAGCCCCGACGCGAGCTGATCGACCGCGCGGAACGTGCTGTCGATGTGTTCCTGGTTGCGGTCGAGCGTGGCCTGGACCGTATCAACGACCTTCGTGGCACGGTCGATGCCGCCTTCAACCTTGGTGAGAATCGGATCAAGCCGCTCAGCGCCGGTGGTGATCGTCGCGAGAATGTCCTCGAGGTTCTTCGACCAGACGGGGAGCCGGGTCGCGAAATCATCGATGGCGTCGGCGGCGGTGTTGATGGCTGTGCCGATGCGCTCGGAATTGCCCGAAACGAGCTTCTTGGTGTCCGCGACGGCGGAGCTGGCGTCGGTCAGGATCTGCTGAACTTGCCTGACCTGCTCGGGTCCGAACCCGGCCTGCGCAAGGAAGGCGGGGGGCGCGAGCGAGCCGGCGAGAACATCGCCGTCGTCAACCTGAGGGCCGGCGCCGATGGTCGTGGCAAGCGTGGCGGGGTCCCCCGCGCTGGTGATGTTTAGGGTGCTGATCGTGCCGAGCAGGGGCTTGTCGATCGTGATCGAGGCGTTGTCGAAGAGGACGAGATCGGATCGCATCTGGACGACCACGAGGATGCTGGAAGGAACTTGCCCGTCGCGATACTCAAAGTCGATGGACTGAACGCGGCCGACCTGCTGGCCTCCGAGCTGGACCGCGGAACCGGCCTTGAGCCCGGCGGTGCCGTCGGACAGGGAAAAACGAACAGTGAAGGTCTTGTTCCAGCCGAGCGGAGCACCCCCGGCGAACACGAAGCTGAGTGTCACTGTTCCCGCGAGCCCGGTGAGAAGAAAGAGGCCCGCGAGCCAGTTGTACTTGTGGTTCACCCAGGAGGACATGCGGGGAAGGATATCGCCGCGGGGCTAGTGAAGCAGCACGGCCAGGGCGATGTTCAAAACGTTAAAGGCTGCGTGCATGACCACGACAGGGGCGGCACGTCCCGTGCGTGCGTACACCACCCCCAACGACACACCGAGAACCAGCAAGGGGGGGACGGCGTGCCACGGGACGGTCTGGCCGGCGGTGTGGACTAGAGCGAACAAGCCGGCCGAAACCAGCACCGCGACCCAGTGCATGCCCGTGGCTCTGGCAATGGAGCCCTGCAGACAGACACGGAAAATGACCTCTTCGACCAGCGGTGCGCCCAACACGGCACAGGCCATCAGGACGATCGCCCAGACGTCGGCGGGATTGTCGACGATGGACTCCAAGGTCTTGTGGGCGATAGGGTCGGGCGGGGCCCCCTCGACCATGGTTGCGAGGGTGTTGGAAAGCCACGATGCCGCGGCGATCACCGGGTAGGTGATGACCAGGGCGAGAAATCCGAGCCAGGGATCGCGTGGCGTCAGGTCTTTGCGGAGCGTGCCGCCGCCCATGAGCATCAGGACGGCGAGGGCGGCCGCGGACCCGGCGAGGCTGGCGCCCAACAGCACCACCCCCTGCCCCTTGGTGGTCAGCATGCTGACATCGCGGGGCCAGGGGAGCATGGAGTAGGCGAGGGCACCGCCCATGCCGCCCGCGAGGTAGATCAGCAGCCCCGCGACAAGGATGGCCGCGGGGTTCTGGTTTGAGAGTTTCGCGGGCTTGTTGCGGGCGAAAGAGCCCGGGCGGATGACATCGGAGAACCAGAGCATCGCGAGCACGATCGGGGCCGAGAGGGCCGCGAGGACGTTGGCCCACGCGGGAATGTCCCACCGTTCCGCGATCGCCGGAAGGTCTGGGGGGGTCGGAACAGCACCCGCTTCTGGTGGAATCAGGTCCTGAGCGAGGGCCGGGCTTCCAATGGCCGTGGACGCAACAATGCAGGCGAAGACGAGGAGGGTCGCGTTGAGGCAGGGCACGCTGGAGACGATCGTGGAGCACGTGCGCGGCGTGGTGGCCGCGGCGAAGCGTGAGCGGCCCGAGGGGGACGTTCGGCGAGCGGCGCGGGACGCCGAGCGGTGCCGCGCGTGGGCATCGGCGCTGGTGGGGCATCCCGGGTTCAGTGTGATCGCGGAGGTCAAGCGGCAGAGCCCCTCGGCCGGGCTGATCCGCCCGGAGTATGCGGGCCCCGGGTTCCGGCCCGAAGCCTTCGCCGGACGGTATCACGCGGGCGGGGCGCGGGCGATCAGTTGCCTCACCGAGGGGCGGTTCTTCGGCGGCGACCTGTCGTTCATCGCGCGAATCCGCCGGGAAGTGCCCTTGCCGGTGCTCCGCAAGGACTTTCTGATCGACGAGTACCAGGTCTTTGAGGCACGGGCGGCCGGCGCGGACGCGGTGCTGCTGATCGCCGAGTGCCTGGATGACGCGAGGCTCGTCGGGCTGACGGACATTGCACTGGGGCTTGGGATGGGCGTCTTGGCGGAGATTCACGGCGAAGAGCACCTGGCGAGGGTGCTGCCGCTCGCCTCGCGCGGGAATGTCCTGCTGGGGATCAATAACCGAGACCTCGCCACGATGAAGGTCGATACTGGACACACGGTGCGGCTCGCGTCATCCGTGCCCGACCGTTCGGTTCTTGTCAGTGAGTCCGGGCTCAAGACCGAGGCGGATCTGGACGTTCTGGTTCGTGCGGGTGTCGGAATTGGTTTGATCGGCGAACATCTGATGCGGGAGGATGATCCCGGAGCGGCGCTGGCGCGCTTGCTGGGGAGACATCGGGGCGGATGAATCCGTGCGGAGCGATCTGGCCCCAAGGAGCAACGGCGATGCGAAGCAAGAGCAAGGGCGTGTCGGCACTGTGGATCCTGGCGGTCGTGGGGTTCGCTTCTCCGGCGCTCGCCCAGTCCATCGCCGAACCAACCAAAGTTGGCGATGAGACGCCCAGGCCCCAGCCCGCGGCGGCACCCTCTCGCGAAGTTGAACCCGAGGCCCAGCAGCGGCTCGACGAGATGGTCGACGCGTTCAAAAACGCCTCGGGCGTTCGATTCACAGCCGCGTTCAGCGTCGAGGGGTATGCCAAGGACATGATCGGCGGCGTGGAAGCCAAGGTCGTCGCTCGGCGGGAGGGGTCCGCCTGGGAGTTTCGCCTGACCGGCAAGGGACGACGCACGCCCAAGAACCCGGAACAGGAATTCGACATCCTCTACAGCGGGGGCAACGCGCAGTGGCTCGACCATGAGGCGAAGAAACTGCTCAACAAGCCCGCTTCTCAGGCACGGGGCAAATCGCTCGATACGGCCGGGGTCACCAACCTGCGATCGGTGAACGATCTCTTCGCTGCCAAGCCGCTGGCGAAAGAGATGGAGGCGCGGAAGATCTCGATGAAGGAGTCAGAGACGGTCGGCGGGGTGGAATGCGACGTGCTGCACTTTGAGACGGGTTCGGCGTCGGGAGACATGACGCTGTGGATCGGCAAGGCGGACCACTGGCCGCGGAAGATCACACGGGAGAATCGCAGTTCTGAGCGGCGGTCGACGATGGTGCTGGAGTTCAAGGATGTGGTCGTCGGTCAGTCGGTCAGTGCCGAGGAGATGAAGATCGCCCTGCCCGAGGGGTACACGAGGGAAGAATCGGCGGCAACCAAGCCCGCGACGCCCCCCGCGGGTTCGGGGACGCCGACCGCGGTGCCAACGGCCAAACCGGTCACACCCGCGGACCAGAATGCGCCGAGCACACCGATTGTGATGGATGATGGGAGGGTGATTCTGCCGGGCAACACTGTGCCCCCCCCGGTCAATCCCGGGACGCCCGTGCTGATCGACCCGTCGGCCGAGTCTCCGCCCTCTGAACCCGAGAGTTCGGGAGAACGTGCGCCCGCGACGCCCGCCCCTGCGGCGGAATCGGCGCATGCCGAGATCCACACGCTCCCGGAGTTTGAACTTCGCGACGCGAAAGGGAACACGGTCACCGCTGCCTCGCTGCGGGGATCGCACGTGGTGCTGATTTTCGGCGGCTCGTGGTCGATGTCGACGCGGAAACTCGCGCCCGAACTCCAGTCGTTGTGCGATCGCTACGCGGGCAAGGCGAAGTTTGTCGCGGTCGCCGTCCGCCAGAAGAGCAACGACGAGATCGCCCGACTCTTCGAGGCTGCGCCGGGCGTCACGCTGGCGCTCGGGGGCGACAAGCTCGCCGAGGACCTGCGGATCGCGGCGTTCCCCGGCGTGATTGTGGTCAGGCCCGACGGGGAGTTCCTGCTCAGGGCGAAGACGACGCGGGCGGCCGATCTTGTCTCGGAGATCAAGGGCGCACTGGACGCGGCGATGGGCATGACCCCCGAGCCGACAGAACCGGAGGCCGGCACCGAGACCGGCAGCGGCACGATCTCTGACCGCTGAATACAGCCGAGAGACAGGTCACTCGGCAGGGTCTGACAGCAGTCGAACAACCGGATAAGGCCGATCGGCCGCCGGCTCACCCTGAATCGCCGGATCGAAGAAGTTCCACGTCGCCAGGCCGTCCTCACTCCCGGGTTCCAGGAGGTACACCACCAGATGCCCGAGTGGCTGGGCTGTGCTGACGATCCACGTGCCCGCGGGGAGCGTGACAGAGCCTCGGGACGTGTCGGCATCGATGGCGATGGGAATGCGTCCTTGGAACGGGCGGGAGGCGGGCTTGGCCGAACGGATCAGAAAAGTCTCTGCATCGACGGTGGTTTCGGCGGTCGTCTGACGCATGGCGATGCCGTGCGCTCGCAGGGCGTCGATGACGCCGCCCGGGTCCCGGAGGATCGCATAGGCCCGGGGACGACGGACGGTCCGCTCGGGAATGAAGAGGTCCCAGAGTTCGACGCGAACGTCCTTGGGTTCGCCGGTGGACACGGAGCGTCCGCTTCGCACTTCCTCGACGAACCCCAGGATCGTGGCACCGCCGGGACGAGCCTGAGCCTTGCTCCGAATGGCGACCTGATCCGCGGCGGCCTTGCCGAGTCGCACGGCCCGCTCGTCGGCCTCGCGTGTGATCCGGATGAGATCCTCCCGCTGTGCGACTGCCGTGTCGAGAATTGCGCGGAAGAACGCCAACTGACCGAGCACCCGATCCCGGTACGTGGCGTACGAGTAGCTCTCGGTCAGCACGCTCAGCCGTCCGCGCAGACCAATGTACGTTGTTCCGAATCTCGCCTCGGCGGGAAAGGTCTCCCAGCGTGTCTGTCCGCGATCGGCGTCGCCGAAGGCGCCCTCGAAGTTGCCATACCAGAAGGAGTGATGACCGGTGCGTTCGTGAAAGAGCCTCGCGACCTCGGGCATGAAGCGCTCGCGTGACAGCGCGATGATCGATTCGTCCCCCGCGGGCGACTTCGGGCCGGCGTAGGTCATGAGGTATCGGTGGTTGCTGCCGTTGGTCGTGTGCCCGTCGGCGATGACGAGGGGGTCCCAGCGATTCATGAAATCGATGAGGGCGCGCGTTTCGGGAGCGGCGACCTTGATGAAGTCGCGGTTGAGATCGAGCCCCTGCGCGTTCTCGCGCACGCCGCACCCCTGCTCGGGCCCGACCTGCCCGGGGCGGTGCACCGCGGTGGGGCCGACGCGTTCGTTCCCATCCGCGTTGTAGATCGGTGCGATGGCGACCACCAGCGATCTGACGATCGGATCCCCCTCGACGAGCTGTCTCGCGAGGATGCCCAGCGCCTCCTTCGCGTCGCACTCGCCCGCGTGGATGTTCCCAAAGAGAAGCACCGTGGGCCTGCCGTTGGACGCGGCGAGCCGGGCTTCCTCGGCGGAGCCAACCGGCGGATCGGCGATCACCAGCACCGGAATGTCGCGCCCTTCATGCGTCGTGCCCATGCGCACGCGGCGGGCAATCGGGTATCTCGCGGCGATCGCGTCGAGCTGGGCGACCACGTCCGCGTGGGACGAGGTCGCGCGATAGCCCGACCTTTCCGCGATCGTCAGCAACTCGGAAGCAACCGGCGCGGGCGGGTCCGGCATCGCCGGGGGGCTTGCCACAACAAACCACGCAGCGAGCATCGTCACGATCACGCATCACCTCCGGTGAAGATCGTCTAGTACGCAGCGTCGTACGGGCTGTCGGCTGATTCGGGGCGATTCATCGCGACGAGAATCACCGCGGCCCCGATCATCGCGAGCGCGACGCCCGCCTGCAGCCCGAAAGTCACGCTGATGCGCTTGGGCACGCCCGGCAGCCTCGCGGCCGCGACGGAAACGGGAGCGAGCACGCCCAGGATCGCGGCGGAAAGAGGCATTTCCGTGTAGAACGCGGCATAGGACCAGAGCGTGCCGTGGAGCAGCCCGAACAGAACAGGAAACCCAAAGTGCAACGTCCAGGGCCGGCGGACCATCGCCGCGAGCCACAGCGGAAGCAGCCCGAGTCCCACAAGACTCTCGAGCTGCGCGAACTTGGCCGACCCAGCGAGGACGTAGCAGGCGATCGTGCCGGCGGTCACGATGCCCAGCGCGAAGATTGATCCGCCGTGCGGAGCGGCACGCGTGCCCGAGCGGACCAGCACGGCGGGCACCACCAGAGCGGCCATCACGCCCGCGAACCAAAGCAGACGCGTCGAGCCTTCCCCCCAACGCCTCGACGCCGAGGCCAGCGGCCCCTGCGTGATCACGTAGGCCAGCGCGACCATGCCGATCGATACCAGCAGGGCGGACCACCAACGCGAAGGCAGCACGGCGTCGAGCAACGCGAGGACCACCGCGGCCAACGCGATGGAGAGGAGCCACTCCTCGGCGGAGACCGGCGGGAACTCGGGCCAGCGCCCGATGATCGGCACGACACCGGCGAGGAACGCAGCGCCGAGCGCCGCGACGGCGGCCCAGGCCCGGGGTGGGCCCGCGATCGGATCGCGCGCCCGCAAAAACTCGATCGCCACCGGCACGCAAGCGAGCAGCAGCGGCACGATCACGGACAGCAAGAGAAAGGCGATGGGCACGGGGACGCACTCCGTGGCGCGGGCGCCCTGCCCGCTCGAAATCGGCTGAGCCCCTTTCGAGGCTCCGCCGCGTGAGAGCGTACCAGATTACTTGCGGACCGCCGCCAGGCCGGCCATGATCGTGACCTCGTCGCTCAGGCTGCCTTGGGCGACGCCGTAGGTCATCCCAAAGTCCGAACGCTTGATGGTGAAGGTCGCGTCCAGGCCGATGCGATAGCCGAACTGGGGCCCGGCGTCCTTCTCGCCCGTCCAGACGAGCGTCGCCGTCACGGGCTTGGTCTTGCCGAGCAGCGTCAGTTCGCCGGCCAGCTCAAAGGTCTTCTCGCCGGTCTTCTTCATGCCGGTCGACTTGAAGGTGATCTGGGGGAATTCCTTGGCGTTGAAGAAGTCGGGGTTGCGAAGGTGCTGGTCACGCTTCGCGTTGCCGCTCGAGATGCTCTCGGCATCGATGGCGATGGTAATCGTCGAGGCCTCGGGCTTGGCCGAATCCCAGTTCACCGTGCCGGTCGTCTTTGCGAACGTGCCGTAGAAGTTGGACACGCCGGCGTGCTGGATCTTGAAGACGACGGCGGAGTGGACCGTGTCCACCTCGAACGCCGTTGCCGCAGCAACCTTCTCAGCCGGAGCCGCGGGCGCGGGCGCAAAGCCGACTGTCGCCGCCCCAATCCCCACCACCGCCACCACCGAAGCCGCACCGAGAATCGAGCACGCGAAGCACTTCATTTGACATGACCTCCTTGTTCGAACCCGGGGCCGCCCCGCGGGCGACCACCGGTGTGCCACGAGCCCGGCTCGCCGGGCCGCCCAGTGGCGGCGCTACGGCTCCAAACGCGTGCACGACGAATCAAAGGCCTATTCATTCGTTGAAACAAGTATCTGTACGCATCTTTCGACTGCGTTCACCCTTTCTGGTGGATTCCCGGGTCAGACGCCGAGCTTGACGGCCAGCCAATCGGCCACCTTGTCGAGCGCGACCTTCTCCTGCTGTGCCGTGTCGCGATCGCGGATCGTGACCATCTGCCCGCTCAGGGTGTCGCTGTCGATGGTGATGCAGAAGGGGGTGCCGGCCTCGTCCATGCGGGCGTACCGCTTGCCGATCGACTGCTTCTCGTCCATCTCGATGTTCCCCGCGCGCCAGAAGCGATCGGCGAGCTCGCTGTGGAGCTTCTCCGCCACCTCGGGCATCCCGTCCTTGGCGACCAGGGGGAACACGGCGGCCTTGACCGGGGCAAGGCGCGGATGCAGCTTGAGGAACTCGGGGGAGGCGCGGCTTTCATCCTTCGTGTAGGCCTCGCAGAGCAGGGCGAGCACGCCGCGATCAAGCCCCGCTGCGGGCTCGATGCAGTGCGGAATGTACCGTTCGCCGCGGCGGCCGCCGTTGGGCAGGATCTCGCCGCGATCGGTGTCGTTGTACTCCATCTTGGCGCCCGAGTGGGTCTGGTGCTGCGTGAGGTCGAAGCAACCGCGGTGGGCGATGCCCTCGAGCTCGCCGAAGCCCGGCGCGGTGAAGGGGAAGCGGTACTCGACGTCGGAGGTGCCGACGGAATAGTGCGAGAGCTCGTCTTTTTCGTGCTCGCGGAGAATGAGGTTCTCGCCGGCGAGCCCGAGGCTCTTCCACCATTCCATCCGGAAGTCGCGCCAGAACTTGTACCACTCGAACGACTCGTCGGGATGGCAGAAGAACTCGAGCTCGGCCTGCTCGAACTCGCGCGAGCGGAACGTGAAGTTTCGCGGCGTCACCTCGTTGCGGAACGACGTGCCCGTGTTCCCGATGCCGAAGGGAATCTTGACGCGCGTCGTGTCCACCACGTTCTTGAACTGCACGAAAATGCCCTGCGCCGTCTCGGGACGGAGGTAGGCGGTGTCGTCCTCGGTCGCCGTCGCGCCAATGTAGGTCTTGAACATCAGATTGAACTGGCGGGGCTCGGTAAGCGTCCCGACTTTCTCGGCGTCGGGACCCAGCACCTTGGCAAAGTTGGCCACGGGGATCGTCGTGAGAGGAACCACCTTGACCTGACCGAAGGCCTTCTCGGCCTTCTTCTGCTGTTTCGCCTCGCTCGGCGCGTCTTTCATGAACGCGAACAGAGGTTTGTCTCCAGGGTCGCCCGAGGCGGGCACGAAGACGCTGACATGGTCGAAGCGGTACCGGTTTTTGGTTTCCTTGCAATCCACCATTGGGTCGTTGAACCCGCCGACGTGGCCGGAGGCCTGCCAGACCTTGGGGTGCTGGACGATGCGCGTCTCAACCGGAACGCAGCGGACGCGCTGCCCGTTGGGCCCGGGGCGTCCCCAGGCGGGGCGGAGGATCATGTCCTGCCACCAGGCTTCGCGGAGGTTCTTCTTGAGCTGGGCGCCCAGCGGCCCGTAGTCCCAGAAGCCGTTGATCCCGCCGTAGATCTCCGAGGCCTGGTAGATGAACCCCCTGCGCTTGCAGAGGGCCATGATCGCGTCCATCGACTTCACGGGGGCGTTGCTCATAGGGCGGGATCGTAGGGGGCGAGCCCTAGTCTCGCACCGCGAAGATCCACAGATAGGAAGGCTCGTCGTGCTTGAAGTCGTTGTCGGTCGTGACGATCAGCACACGGCGGCCGTCGGGGAGTGTGGGGCCCCAGGCCAGCCCTTCGACCTTGGCGGGCATGGGGGCGGACGGGGTGTTGAGTCCAAAGGCGGGATCGAGCAGGTCGATCAACGTCGAGACCTCGGCCGGGACGATCTCCGGCGGGAGCTTGAGCGAGGGCAGTTCGGGCAAGGCGGCGACGTTGGTCGCGCGGGAAAAGTCGGCGGCGATCACCCGCTTGGCCTTCGCCTTGTCACCCTCTTTGTTGTCGCGTTCGATCGCGAGATACGTCTGCCCGGTCCAGTGGAGCAGCTCGTTGGTTCCAAACTGAGCGCTCCTCATCGGGTAGACCCACTCCACCAAGTCGACAGTGCCCGTCACGGGAACGTGCAGCACGCGGATGAAGCGTCCGATGCGTTCGTTGGCCTCGTCGAGCCCGCCGTCCTGGATGAGCGGGCTTTGCAGGAAGGCGAGCAGGGTGGAGCCGTCGGGCGTGATGGCGAGCCCCTCGAAGCCGCGGTTTGGCTGGCGTCCCTTGACGTTGTGCGGCGGCAACTCTCCTTCTTCGAGCCCGTCGCGGACTACTGGGTTGTATCGCGCGGGCACGGGCAGCCTGCGCAGCAGCGTGCCATCCGGCGAGAACGCCAGCACGCGCGGGCCGTACTCATCGCTCACGAAGATGGTGCCGTCCGGGCCGACACGGACGCCCTCGGGATCCAGGCGGCGGTCGTCGCGGCCGTCGGGGTCGCCGCTGGGGCGGTACGCGCCCGAGGACCCGATGAACGGCCGCCCCTGCTCATCCTTGAGGATCACCGTGCGGGTCAGGGCGAATTCCCAGCGGGCTGGGCTGTCGGAAGCGGGGGCGATCGTCGCGAGGTGGAATCGACACTGGTAGGCGGTGCCGCCGTCGCGCGGGCCCCGGTCGGGGAGGATGATGTAGGCGTTGTCCTTGCCGGTGTACTCGATCGCGGACCCGAATCCGCCAAGTCGGCCGTGTGGTACATCGCCGGCGATGAGATCGGTCATTCCCGACAGATCGACCGCGTTGGCGGGCACCACGATCGTGGCGAGGCGTTCGACCTTGGGCGGAGCGGCGACAGCGAGCAGTGCGATGGCGAAGGCGAGCATCAAGACCTCCCGAGCCCCAGCGGTGTACGCTGAGCGTGAATCTTCACGCCGGGACTGTGCGGCTTCTGCTCAGGTTTGATGAAGAATGGCCCCCGAAACCGAAACCCTTGTGCTCTTTGGAGGCTCCGTGCTCGCGGGGTGCCTGGGTGCGCTCACCGGGCTTGGCGGGGGCGTGGTGATCGTCTCGATGCTCGTCCTGGGATTCGGGGTCGATCTCCGCTACGCGATCGGAACATCCCTCGTCGCGGTCATCGCGACCAGTTGCGGGTCGGCGGCGGCGTACGTCCGCGAGGGATACACCAACACGCGCGTCGCGATGCTCCTCGAGATCGCCACCACCGCGGGGGCGCTCGCGGGCGCCATGCTGGCCGCATACCTGCGGAGCGACGTGATCGCGTACATCTTCGCCGCCGTGGTGTTCTGGTCGGCGTGGAACGCTCTCCGCGACCCGCCGCAAACCCCCGGCGAGTTCGCCCCAGACCCGTTCTCCGCCCGCTTCCGGCTCGACGGGAGCTACCCAACCCCGGCGGGACCGAAGCACTACCGCGTACACCGCGTGCCGGCGGCGATGGGCGTGATGCTCTTCGCGGGCGCACTGTCGGCCCTGGTGGGGATCGGGTCGGGCGTCGTCAAGGTCTTCGCGATGGATCGGCTCATGCGTCTGCCCTTCAAGGTCAGCACGACCACCAGCAATCTCATGATGGGCGTGACGGCGGCCGCGTCCGCAGGGGTCTACCTGCACCGCGGGCAGCTCGAGCCTTCGCTGTGCGCACCCGTGGCGCTGGGCGCGATGGCCGGGGCACTCATCGGAACAAAGGTCCTTGCTCGGGCCAAGGTCCGCTGGCTTCGTGTGATCTTCGCAATCACGGTCGCCGCCTCCGGCGCCCAACTGCTCATCCGGGCGATTCGGGGTGAGATATGACCACGCCCGATGCGCGCATGCAGATCTGGCTTTCGCGGCTGCTGATCACGGGCGTGTGGATCGCCGCCGCACTCTGCGCCGTGGGGATCGTGCTCTCGCTGATCCAAGGCACCCCCACGCCGCCCCGCGCCCCCTTCGCGGGGGTCGCCCAGGGGCTGGATTCACCGTGGGGCGTGGTCCGGTCGGCGCTGCGCTGTGAAGGCCCGGGCGTGATGGCCTTGGGCATCCTCGCGCTGGTCGCCACGCCCGTGCTTCGGGTCGCGATCTCGCTCGTGCTCTTTGCTCGCGAGCGAGATCGTCTCTATGTCTGCGTGACGGCGATCGTGCTCGTGCTGCTGGGGATCGGCCTCTTCACCGGCCTGTCGGAGTGAGCCTCAGCCTTCGCGGTAGCGCCGCACGACCACGGTGTTGTTCTGTCCGCCGAAGCCGAACGAGTTGGACAGGCAGACATCAACCCCGCCGGCGGAGTTGAGATCGCGCGAGGCGTTGGGAACATAATCGAGGTCGCAATCCGGATCGGGCGTCGAGTAGTTCATCGTGGGCGGAATGCGCCCCGACTGAATCGCGAGCACGCAGGTCATGAGCTCGACGGCCCCGGCGGCCTGGATCAAGTGCCCCATCATGCTCTTGATCGACGAGAACGGGACCTTCGGGGCGAGCGGGCCGAAAACGCCCTTGACCGCGAGCGTCTCGATCTTGTCGTTCTCCTTGGTGCCAGTCCCGTGGGCGGAGATGTAGTGCACCGGGGCGCGGCCATCGGCACCGGGCTCGCGCGGGTTGATCCCCGCCTGCCGCAGAGCCTGCGACATCGCCGCGATCGCGCCCTTGCCCTCGGGCTGAATGTCGGTGATCCGGAAGGCGTCCGCGGACGACCCGTACCCAACCACCTCCGCGAGCACGGGAGCACCGCGGCGCTTGGCGTGGGCAAGGTCCTCGAGCACGAGAATCCCCGCGCCCTCGCCCATCACAAAGCCGTCTCGCGTCTGATCGAAGGGTCTCGCCGCGGTCTGGGGCGAGTTGCGCCGCTGGCTCATCGCGGTCAGGCGGATGAATCCGGTCATGCCCAGCGGGTGGATCATCGTGTGAGCCCCGCCCGCAAGCATGGCGGGCGCGTCGCCCCGGCGGATGATCTCGAACGCCTCGCCAATCGCCTGCGTGCTGGCGGCGCACGCCGTCATGCAGTTGAACGCCGGCCCGCGGAGCCGGAACGCCTGCGCCACGGCCGAAACCGTCAGGTTGGGCTCCTGCTCGATCTCTCGCGTGGCGACCATCGACTGCCGCGCTGTTCGGGCCCACGCCGAGCCGTCGACTCGGCGTTGGTCGGCGAGCCAGCCGGCAAGGTTCGACTTCGCGAAGTTCTCAAAGTCGAGCGTTCCTTCGCCCGCGCCGAGGTAGACGCCCATGTCGGTCGTGTCGACCGCGGGCTCGCCCGACGGACCCAGCAGCCCGGCCGAACGCACCGCGTCGTGCGCCGCCGCGAGGGCAAACCGCGTGCTGTGACCGACCCGCCCGAATCGCTGGGCCTGGGGGAACGAACTCGCAAAATCAAAGTCGCGGACCTCGGCGGCGAAATTGGTCGGGAACGTCGCGGCCTCGAAACGCGTCACCGGCCCGATCGCCGAACGCCCCGACAGCAGCGCCTCCCACACCCCGCCGAGCGTGGTGCCCAGCGGGGTGACCCAGCCCATACCCGTGATGACGACGCGGTTGGATGGCATGCCTGGCTCAGTGGTTCTCGTCGAAATCGACCTGCCCGCCCTCGCTCTCGTGCTCGTGCTCCTCGTCCGGCAAGCCCAGCCCGCCCTCGCGGTTGAGCTTGTCCACGTTCAGCACGCGCACAAGCCCGTCCTTGAGCAGACGCCCGGCGAAGTTGATGATCAGCCCCAGCGTCATGTCCGAGGCACGCAGCTGGGCCCGCAGCGCGGAGCGATCCGCGCCGGATACCTCCCGCGGCTCGGCCATCACCTCGAGGATGAACTTCCCCTCGATCAGGAAGTCGGCGATCACCTGCCCCACCACCGCGTCCTTGTAGCGGATCGCGATCGGATACGCCATCTCGAACGAGACGCCCTGGGCCGTCAGCTCGTTGCGCAGCGCCTCGGCGTAGACCGCCTCGGAGAAGCCCGAGCCCAGCGCCATGTGGACGTCTCGGGCGCAGCCGATGACCTTGTGAGAGACCGCCGTCAGCGCCGGATCCAGCGCCGAGAGGGGGATGCCGCGCCGCTCGCGAGGAGCGCCGCGCCCACCCCGGCCACCGCCGCCGCGGTAGTCGCCCCTGGAATCGCCGCGAGAGTCGTATCGAGAGTGGGAATCGCCATGCATGGTTGAATCTCCGTAGGACTGCTTCTCAAGACTGATCCGAACACAATCTTCAAGCCTTCGGTCGGGTCAGGACCGCCGCGGCGTTCTGTCCACCAAGCGAACCGGAACAGACCAACACCGCTCCGATCGACGCGGGGCCGCCCCCGCTCGACACGGCCCACGCCGCCCCGGGACCGTTGAGGCACGCCGGCAGCCGCTGCTCCGCAACGACCTTGGCCCCCACCGCCGCGGCCATCGCGCCCGCCCCGGCGCACGCGTTGCCAATGTTCGGCGTGAGCGTGACCGCGGGGATCGAACCCAGCCGATCGCCGAAGACCGCCCGCAGCGCGCCGAGCTCCGCCCGATCTTCGAGTTCCGTGCCGCTCGCCTGGGGCACGATCGCGTCGATCGCCCCGGGCTCAAGGTTTGCATCCTTCAACGCCCGCCTGATCGCCAACTCCAACCCATCCCCCGACATCTCGGCACCGGCCGCTCGCTCCCCCTCGGGCACATAGGGCGGCCAGGACGAACACCCCGCCCCAAACCCCGCAACCTCGGCGTACACCCGGGCCCCTCGCGACCGGGCCGAATCCAGCGCCTCGGCCATCAGAATGCCGCCACCCTCACCGATCACCCCGATCGAACCCGGTGCATACGGCCGAACCACGTCGGTCCCGACGACGGCCGACCCCGTCTCGCCCGCTCGACCCGCGAACGTCTGCCGGAGAAGCCCCATCAGGTTGACCTTGCTCTCGGCCCCGCCCGAGAAGCAGACGTCGGCCGCCCCCCGCTCGATCACCCGCGCGCTTTCACCAAGCGACAGCAGCCCGCTCGCCTCACCGCAGGTGATCGTGTTGCTCGGGCCTTCCGCACCGTGGATGATCGTCACGTGGCAGGCCAGCATGTTCGGCAGGTACTTGAGCAGCCACAGCGGCTGGAGGTTCGACAACCCGCTCTCACCCCAGACCTTCAGGCTGAACGACCCATCCGCAACCGCCGTCGCCAGCGCACTCGTCAGTTCCTCGGTCTCCGCGGCGATGAGCCCGGCCCCGATCTGGCACCCCACCCGATCCCCGGGATAGGACGTCGTCCCCTGCCCATCCTCCCCCAGCGATGCCCGCGTCACCAGCCCGGCGTCCTCGACCGCGAGCTTGGCGATCCCCACCGCCAACTCCGTGTCGCGGGCCATCACCTTGGTCGCCTTGCGATAGTGCTTGGGCAGCAGATCCCGGGCGCTGTACCCCTGCACCTCGCCCGCCAGTCGGCACGGGAACCCGGAGGCATCGAAAGCCCGGATCGGTCCGATGGCCGATCGCCCCTCCACCAGCCCCGCCCAGAGCGCGTCGATACCCACGCCAAAGGGTGAGACCACGCCGACACCCGTGATGCCGATCCTGCGTCGCATGAGCCCGGATGATAGGTCGCGTCGCCCTCGCTCCCGCCGAACGCGAGGTTCCGGGTCCTCGATTCCACGATCCGAGGTCCTTGTGCCGATACTGTACTTCAACCGTGCGCACCGCCCACGCCAACCCGTCGCCCGATGCCAACCGCCCCGCGGCCGCCCCGCGGGCCTTGGGCGTCGCGTTCGACCCGGGCTGGCTTTTCCTGATCTCCGGGCTCTGCCTGCTGGCGGCCACCGTGCTGCTCCCCGCGCTGGACGAGCTTCACCACGCCCGCTGGCTCCGCGACCGGGCCCGGATCATCGAGGAGCACCGGATCCAGCGCCTCGCCCGCCACGAGGAATTCCTCGGGGCACTCGAACGCCGCGACGAAGGCCTGCTGATCTCTCTGGCGGCGACCCAGCTCAACCAGATCCCCACCGATCGCACGCCGCTGGGCGGCAACGTGGGCGCCAACTCGGGCGATGCCGCCTCCGTTTTCCCTGCCCTGGAACCCGACCCCATCGCCCTCCCCGAGCAGCAGCGCGTGGACACCACCCTGCACCGCCTCGCGACAGGGCGCGACACCCGCCTCTGGATGCTCGGGATCT
>DDSG01000023.1:86708-86862 GCA_002343325.1 Phycisphaerales bacterium UBA2396
GTGGTGCTGATCGTGATCGGGCTGCTCCCCCAGGGCCGACCCAAGCGGTAACGCCCCGGCTTCGGCTCTACCATCCGCCGTGGGCGACGCCGCTTCTCCACGCCTGACCTTCCGCGACGCCGACCGGCTCACGCACGCGCGCGAGTTCCAGGCC
>DDSG01000084.1 GCA_002343325.1 Phycisphaerales bacterium UBA2396
CGCCGTCCACACGAGTGGCCGCCATCTGCACGCGCCGGAGAAACTCTGGGGTGTTCGGACAGTCACCGAAACCCAGAACCTCAACTTGAATCATGGCCGCTCCCGTCTCCAGTACGTCGGGCGTCGAACGGCAGGCCGAAAGCGAGGCTGCCGCGAGCGTCAGGATCAATACGGTGACTCGCATCAGGTGATTGTAGAGAGCGGCGTTCACGAAGTGGGAGTCCCCTGATGGAGCTTCGTCCCTACCAATCCGATGCCATCGCCGCGGTGTACGAGCACCTGCGGGCACGCGATGACAACCCGTGCGTGGTGATCCCCACGGGCGGCGGTAAGACGCCGGTGATCGCCACCATGTGCCGCGACGCGGTGTCTCAATGGAGCGGCCGCGTAGTCATCCTGGCCCACGTCAAGGAACTCCTCGAGCAGGCCGCCGACAAGTTGCAGGTGATTGCGCCCGATGTGCCCATGGGCATTTACTCGGCAGGTCTTAAGCGCAAGGACCTCGGCTACGCCGTCACGATCGCCGGCATCCAGAGCATCTGGAAGAAGGCGTGCGACCTGGGCCCGGTGGATCTGATCATCGTAGACGAGGCGCACATGGTCCCCGCCGAGGACGACGGGATGTACCGCCAGTTCATCGCCGACGCCAAGGTCGTCAATCCTCACGTCCGCATCATCGGGCTAACGGCCACGCCCTACCGGCTCAAGTCCGGCCCGATCTGCGCCGCCGAGAACATTCTCAACCACATTTGCTTCGAGGTCGGGGTCCGCGAGCTGATCGTGCAGGGTTTCCTGTCGCCCCTGAGGACGAAGGCGGGACTCCAGAAAATCTCCACCGACGACCTGCACGTCCGCGCCGGAGAGTTCGTCGCCAGCGAGGTCGAGGACCTCATGGACAAGGACGGCCTGGTCGAGGGCGCCTGCGCCGAACTCGTTGAGCACACGAAGGACCGCAACGCCACGCTGATGTTCGCGTCGGGCATCCGGCATGGACAGCACATCGTCGAGGTGCTGAGGTCCAAGCACGGAGTTGAGTGCGGGTTCGTCTCGGGCGAGACGCCCTCGGGAGTGCGCAGCGCGATCCTCGATCGTTTCCGCGCTGGGGCGCTCAAGTACCTGTGCAACATGAACGTGCTCACCACGGGGTTTGACGCCCCGCACATCGACTGCGTCGCGCTGGTGCGGCCGACGATGTCGCCCGGGCTGTACTACCAGATGGTGGGCCGGGGTTTCCGCCTGCACCCGGGTAAGGCCGACTGCCTCGTGCTCGACTTCGGCGGCAATGTCCTGCGGCACGGGCCCGTGGACGCCGTGCGGGTGGAGACGTTCGACCGCGGGGAGGGCGAGGCGCCGGCGAAGGAATGTCCGCAATGCCAGGCGTTGATCGCCGCCGGGTACCAGACCTGCCCGCAGTGCGGGCACCAGTTCCCGGAGCCGAGCAAGCAGAAGCACGAGGCGCAGGCCAGCACCGAGGGCATCCTCTCCGGACAGGCCACCCGCGAGGAGCACCACGTCAGCGAGACGACGTACCACGTCCACATGAAGCGGAGCGACCCATCGGCGCCGCTGACGATGCGGGTGGAGTACCGCGTCGGATTCAATCGCTACTTCCGCGAGTGGGTCTGCTTCGACCACACCGGCTACGCGCGCACCAAGGCCGAGGCGTGGTGGCGGACCCGCTCGGTCGAACCCGTCCCAGGCGGCACCGAGGAAGCCGTCGAGATGGCCAAGGCGGGCGCCCTCGCGCCCACCGTCCACATCACGGTTGAGAAGAAGGCCGGCGACCAGTTCGAGCGCGTCGTTGCGCACCGGCTCGGCGACAAGCCGTCGCGGCTGGATAGCGAGGAAGGGCTGCCCGAGGTGCCTGCCGAGCCGGTGGGCATGACGTACGGCATCCCGGATGAGGAGATCCCGTTCTGAGCGCCACCGCCGAACTCCAACTCGGTCCCGCGGCTACGGCGTACCTGAGCGCCGGGCTGTGCGTGCTTCCCGCTCTGCGTCGGGGCGACGAAAAGCGTGTCGCGCTGCCGCGCTGGTCGGGATTCCAGAAACGCCTCCCCACCCCCGCCGAACTGGCCGCGTGGATTGAGATTGGTCCGGACGCGATCTGCATCGTGTGCGGTTCGGTGTCGGGCAACCTGGAGATGATCGACTTCGACAACGGGGGCGAGGCGTTCAACGCCTGGCGCGCCGCGGTCGAGGAGATCGAGCCGGGCCTGACTGACCGCCTGTACGTCGAAACCACCCCGTCCGGGGGTCGCCACGTGGTGTACCGGTGCGAAGCGGCGGTGTGCGGCAACACCAAGCTGGCCCAGCGTCGAGTGGATGTCGAAGGGAGCGCGCCGATCCAGATCGCGGGCAAGACCCTCACGCCGCGCCAAGACGCCGGTGGCGGCTGGTTCGTGGTCGTGACCCTCATCGAGACCCGCGGCGAGGGCGGCATGTTTCTGTGCGCGCCGTCGCTTGGCTACGAGACGATCGCCGGCAACCTGGCAAGCACGCCCGTCGTCACAGCTGAGGAGCGCGAAGTTCTGCTCGGGTGCGCCTGGCGGCTCGGCGATGCCGCGCCCTCCGTCGTCGGCGAGCAGCCCGCGCCCTGCGGCCCGCGGGTCCGGCCGGGTGACGAGTTCAACGTTCGGGGCGACGCCCGGGAGATCCTGCGCCGGCACGGCTGGAAGATGGTCAAGTCGGGCGACAACGAGCACTGGCGACGGCCAGGCAAGCAGCACGGCACCAGCGCGACGCTCAAGGGAGGGGTGTTCTACGTCTTCTCCAGCAATGCGGCGCCCTTCGAGCCTAACCAGGCGTACGCGCCCTTCGCGGTCTACGCCATGCTCGAGCACGCAGGTGACTTCGCCGCCGCGGCGTCGGCGTTGCGGGCGCAGGGCTTCGGAGATCAGCCGCCGGAAGCGACGGATGTCGACCTGTCGGCGTTCTCGGCCGAGCACCATGATGGGGACGCAGAGAAGGTAGAGCGTCCGGACGACCCCGGGCCATTTCCGCCGCACCTGCTCTCCGTACCTGGACTCATCGGCGAGGTCGTGGCGCACAACGTCGCGTACGCGCCGCGGCCGCAGCCCCAGTTGGCGCTCGCGGGCGCGATCGCCCTGCAGGCCGTGCTCGCCGGCCGCAAGGTCTGCGACGAGCGCGGCAACCGCACCAACGTCTACTGCGTCGGCCTGGCCAAGAGCGGCGCAGGAAAAGATCACGCGCGCAAGCTCACCCGTGACATCCTCTTCGCCGCCGGCGCCGACGACCTAGAGGGGAACGAGGATCTCGCCAGCGACGCGGGACTGTTCACGGCTGTCGAGGCTCAGCCGGCGATCCTGTTCCAGCTCGACGAGTTCGGCCGCTTCCTCCGCACCATCGGCGACCCCAAGAAGGCCCCGCACCTGTTCAACGTACTGACCGCGTTCATGAAGTTCTACAGCTCCGCCGACACGTTCGTCCGGGGCAAGGCCTACGCGGATGCCAAACGCAACAAGGCGGTCGACCAGCCGTGTGTCGTGCTCTATGGCACGACCGTCCCCGATAGCTTCTGGGAGTCGCTCACGTCGGAGAGCCTCAGCGACGGGTTCATCGGACGTCTGCTGGTGTTCGAGAGCCCGGAGCGCCCGAGGCGGCAGCGTCGCGCCCGCGTTCCCCCGCCCGCGTCCGTGGTCGACCGCGTCCGGTGGTGGTCGGAGTACTCGCCCGGTGGCAACCTCCGCAAGGAGCACCCGGAACCGCTGGTGGTGACGGCGACGCCCGAGGCCGCCGCGCGGTTCGATGCGCTCGCCGACCACGCCGACGCGGAGATGGAAGCCAAGGGCGAGGGGATTGCGGCGGTTTGGTCGCGCGCCGAAGAGAAGGCCTGCCGCCTCGCCCTGATCTACGCCTGCTCCGCCAACCCGCAGAAACCCGTGATCGACGAGGCCGCCGCGATCTGGGCGTGCGAGATGTCGAGCTACGTCACCCGACGCCTGCTCTTCGAGGCGCATGTCCGGATCGCTGACGGGCAGTTCGACGCCCGCCAGAAGCGCGTGCTCCGGATCATCGACGAGCACGGCGGGACGCAGGGGATCAGCCACACCCAACTGCTCTGGAAGACGCGGTGGCTGAGCGTCCGCGAGCGGCAGGAGGTGATCGACAACCTGATTGCCACGGGGCAAATCAATGAAGTTCGAGTTGCAACCAAGGGAAGGAGCGCAACCCGCTATGTATCCCGAGCCTGAACGCCCTTCGATGGCTTCGCTGCATCTTTGCAGGTCTGCTCCGTTTCTCTCTAAGCGCGGGGAGGCATCGGGGAGGTATGCAAACAAGCAATCATCTTTCTCTTCACTCATCTCCCCGCGTATTCCCCGTGCGAAACCCACCTCCGCACCCCGCCACGTTCCCGCCCGCCCAACTTCATTGATGGTCAGGGTGGCAATCCCGGGTGGGAGCCTTACAGCCGGAAGCCTTACGGCGAGGGGGTCGGGGGTCGGTAGGTACTTCCCGGGCCAGGACGCGAAGAGACGCCCGCGGGAACAGCCGCGCTTGGCGACAGAGTTTGTTTCGCGCGTCCGGGGGCGGGGCAGCCGGGTGGCGGGGTTGGTACGCCCCGCCACCAGGAACGCGACGTGGGCCAACGTGGGCGGACCCGTGGCGAACGGGCGCGGCCCGTAACGGGCGGGAATCGGGGCGGTGTGCCGCCCCCGGACGGGCCTGACGCCCGAGCGATTCAGCGAACCAGCCAACCAGCGATCCATGACCTGCCGCGTGCGCGGCGGGCCACCACGACGCCCATGCGCCGCGCCCTCGCCGGTGCCCACGACGGAGATCGCTGTGAACATCGAGATGCTTCCCATCGGCGCGGTCAAGGAGTACGACCGCAACCCTCGCACCATCAACGACGCCGCGATCGATGCGGTTGCCAAGTCGATCGAGACCTTCGGCTTCAAGATCCCGATCCTCATCGACGGTGACGGCGTCATCATCGCCGGGCACACGCGGCTGCGCGCCGCGCGGAAGCTCGGGCTGAAGGAGGTGCCGACCATCCGCGCGTCCGACCTGACGCCGGACCAGGTGAAGGCGCTGCGCATCGCCGACAACAAAGTCGCGTCCCTGACGTCGTGGGACATGGAACTCCTCCACATCGAGCTGGCCGACCTGAAGGGCGTGGATTTCGACCTCGCCGTGCTCGGGTTCAGCAGCGAGGACCTCGCAGCGATCATGGCCCCGGCGGGGAACGACGGCCTGACCGACCCGGATGATGTCCCCGCGCCGCCCGACGCCGCGACGACCGTGCCCGGCGACATCTGGGTGCTCGGCAACCACCGCCTGATGTGCGGCGACTCATCGAAGCACGAAGACCTGGACCGGCTGCTGGATCACCAGCCGATCCATCTCGTCAACACGGACCCGCCGTACAACGTGAAGGTCGAGCCGCGGAGCAACAACGCGATCGTCGCAGGCCTGAGTTCGTTCGCGTTGCCGGGCAAGGCCGACCAGCACGACCAGCAGAGCGCCGACCTCAACCGTTACCCCGAGAAGAGCCGCGCGACGCACAAGAAGCTCCGGGCCAAGGACCGGCCGCTCGCCAACGACTTCGTGTCGGACGATGAGTTCGACCGCCTGCTCGCGGCGTGGTTCGGGAACATCACCCGCGTGCTGATCCCTGGCGGCACGTTCTATATCTGGGGCGGATACGCCAACTGCGGCAACTACCCGCCGGTGCTCAAGCGCTGCGAGCTCTACTTCGCGCAGGCGATCATCTGGATCAAGGAGCACCCGGTCCTGACACGCAAGGACTTCATGGGCAACCACGAATGGTGCTTCTACGGCTGGAAGGAGGGCGCGGCCCACCGCTTCTTCGGCCCCGCGAACGTGCCGGACACGTGGTCGATCAAGAAGGTCAACCCGCAGAGCATGGTCCACCTCACCGAGAAGCCCGTCGAACTCGCGCGGCGCGCCATCGAGTTCTCGTCGCGGCCCGGGGAGAACGTACTCGATCTCTTCGGCGGCAGCGGCTCCACGCTTATCGGCGCGGAGATGTCCGGGCGGCGGGCGTTCCTCATGGAGCTCGACGCGCTCTATTGCGATGTGATCGTGCAGCGCTGGGAGAAGTTCACGGGCCGCAAGGCGGAGCGCCTTCCTGCCAAGGGTGTGGCCGAAGAGAAAGCCGCGACCCGGAAGAAGGTCGCGGCGGGGAGCCGCGCGTGATGCCCTCTTCAATCGTCTTCGAGCGTGGGGAGCGATCCGTCGGTCGCCGTGTCCCATTCGAGGGCGTAGCGCTCGGCGATGTCCTCGAGGTCGTGCTCGGTGAGGTAGTCGGCCGTCTTGCGCTCTTGGCATGCTGCGACGGCCCGCGCGAGGTCCGTCCACTCTTCGATGGTGAGCATCTGGTCTTGGCGTGCGCCAAGGAGATAGAGAGCGGCTTGAAGGACGGCCTCGAGTTGCGCTTCGCGGGTGGCGGCCATGGGTCAGGCCCCCTTCCCGGCCACGAACACGCCGCGCTCGTGCTTCTTGAATCGGGCGGCAGTCCCTTTGGCGGCGATCTCTCGGATGATGGCGGCGTAGAGCGTGGCCTCGGGCGTCTTGCCGCCGGGGCTCTTCCAGAGGCCCTTCGCCTCCATCTGGGCGATCATCTCCTTGGCCCGCATGGGCACCTCGGACGCGGCGAGCACCTGCGCGGCCGCGTCGAGGGCGCTGACGCGCTTGGGCTTCGCCTCCTTCGCGGGCTTCGGGGCCTTCGCCACCTTGGGCGGCTTCGCGGCCTTCTCGCCCTTCGCCGGAGCGGTGGGCTTCCCGTCCAAGCGGTCCTTGATCTCGGCGATCGCAGCCTTGCGGAGGCGGTCCGTCTTAGCGGCCCCCTCGGCGCGGGCAGCGCTCTTGGACATCTTGGGGGTGCGGGGCTTCGCGGCCTTCTTGGTCTTCGTACTCATAATCATCTCCGAAACGGTGGTGCGGAATCCCACCGCACATCGCGGCGGGGAAGCGTGGCTGGCGCGGTATCCCGCGCCGCCGCGCGGCGGTCAGCAACCGGCGACGCGCTCGATCTCGTTGAGCACGTCGTGGATCATCGAGTTGGTCCCGGCTGGGCGGCCGCGGCGGTCGGTCCCCATGACGACCTTGGCAACCTCGCAGGCCTTGGCGTACCTGGCCTCGCGGTCCTCGTCGCGCCGCATTTCGCAGAGCACCCGGTTGCCCGCGGTGACCAGCGCCCCCGCGTCGGTGCGGGCGATCTCGACGTTCTCCTCGACCCCCTCGATCACGATCGACTTGATGAACATGCGTCTGCTCCTAGTGGTTGGCGTGGATCACTCGGCCAAGAACCGCTCGACCTCTTCGCGCTCCATCCCGCTCATGAACCCGACCATGTCGATCAGGTCGCTGCGGACCTTGCCCAGGTCCCCGACGCGGCCCCAGTTGGTCGGGTCGGCCTTCGCGCCCTCGGCGTGCTTGGCGAGCTCCATGTCGAGCACGTCGAGCAGCCGAGCGATGTCGCCGCGGCGCTGGGCGTAGGTCTCGGGAGCGGAAGGTTGGACGGGGGCGGGCTTCGTCGTTTTGGGCTTCTTCGCGTTCATGCTCATGGTCTCCGTCGCGGGCGTGGTTGCCGCTCGCGTGGGTCACATGAAGCCATGACACTCGCGGACCGGCAAGGCCAATGCGCGAGGATTCGCCGTGAATATCGCGGTTGTGGGCGACTACGCGGGACATGTGGGCAAGTGGCGGAACGGCCAGGTCCGGGAGGTGCGGCGTGACTCCCGAACACGCGCCTAGTTCCGGGCCGGCGGCGGGAGGACAGGGGATGTCCCGGCTGAACCCCGCGGCCTTGCCCGTGGCCGATGCGGCCCGCGTGCTCACGCGCCTTGGCGGCAAGCCGGTCACCGAAGCGATGCTGCACGCGGACATCGACGCCGGCACGCCGACCAACGCGGACGGGAGCATCAACCTCGTGCACTACGCCGCGTGGCTGGTGAAGGAGATGTCCGCAGGTGGCGATTGACCCGCGCAATCTCAAGCCGGGCGAACTGGCGCGGCTGCTCAATAGCACTCCGCTGGGCGAGGTGGTGAGCGAGCGGCAGCTCCACCGCCATCGCACGCGCGCGGGCTTCCGCGTCGCGGCGGATGGCGACGCGGGGAAGGTCGATCTGTTCCGATACGTCGCGTGGCTCGTGGCGACGCGGCACGAAGCGCTTGCCGCGGCCGCCGCCGAACCCGCTGGCCTCACCGGCTACGAAGCGATGAAGGAGCGGGCTCGCCTCCGCAACGCCATTCTCTCGCTCTCGGGACGGGACATCGGCGAACTGCCGCCCATCGCTGACCCGGCGCGGAAGGAGAGGGCCGCTCGGGACTTTCGGTACTTCTGCGACGCATACTTCGCGCAGACGTTTCATCTCCCGTGGTCCCCCGACCACCTGCGGGTCGTTTCCAAGATTGAGCAGGCGGTCCTGGAGGGCGGGCTGTTTGCGATGGCGATGCCGCGCGGCAGCGGCAAGACCAGCCTCTGCGAGGTCGCCTGTCTCTGGGCGATGCTCTATGGGCACCGGGACTTCGTGGCGCTCATCGGCTCGGACGAGGAGCACGCGGCCGGGATGCTGGAGAGCATCAAGGCGGAGCTGGAGAACAGCGAGCTGCTCGCCGGCGACTTTCCCGAGGCCTGCCACCCTATTCGGTCCCTCGAAGGCATCCACCAGCGGGCGTCGGGCCAGCTGTTCCAGGGCAAGCAGACGCACATCGGATGGACCGCGAAGGAAATCGTGTTGCCGACGATCCCGGGCTCACCGGCGGCGGGCGCGATCATCCGCGTGGCGGGCATCACCGGGCGCATTCGGGGCATGAAGCACAAGCGGGCCGACGGCACCTCGGCGCGTCCGTCGCTGGTGCTGATCGACGATCCGCAGACCGATGAGAGCGCCAGGTCGCCGTCGCAATGCGCCAACCGCGAACGCATCCTCGCCGGCGCGATCCTCGGCCTGGCGGGACCGGGAAAGAAGATCGCGGGGCTAATGACGCTGACGGTGGTTCGTCCCGACGACTTGGCCGACCGCATCCTTGACCGCGATAAGCACCCCCAGTGGCAGGGCGAACGGACGAAGATGGTGTACGCCTTCCCCGCACGCGAAGCGCTTTGGCAGCGGTATGCCGAACTCCGGGCTGAGGGCCTGCGACACGATCGGGGTCTCGCCGACGCCACGGGGTTCTACGGCCAGCATCGCACGGCGATGGACGAGGGCGCGAGGATCGCATGGCCGGAGCGGTTCAACCACGATGAGTTGTCCGCCATCCAGCACGCGATGAATCTGAAACTCCAGGACGAAGCGGCGTTCTTCGCGGAATACCAGAACGAGCCGCTGCCGGAGGTCCAGGCCGCGGACGACCTGCTCACCGCCGACCAGATCGCCGCGAAGGCCAACGGGCAGGCACGGGCCGAGGTGCCCATCGGTTGTACGAGGCTGACGATGTTCGTGGACGTGCAGGGCAAGGCCCTGTTCTACCTCATCGCCGCGTGGGAGGACGACTTCACGGGCTACGTGATCGACTATGGCACCGAGCCGGACCAGAAGGCGCCGGGGGGGTACTTCACGCTGCGAGACATGCGCCGGACGCTGGCGGCCGCCGCGCCACGCGCCGGCGTCGAGGGCGCGATCTATGCGGGGCTGGAGCGTCTCGTTATGTCGCATCTTGCCCGCGAATGGCGGCGCGATGACGGCGCGATGGTGCGGATCGACCGCTGCCTGATCGATGCCAACTGGGGATCGTCCACCGACGTGGTCTACCAGTTCTGCCGCCAGAGCCCGCACGCGGGCGTACTCATGCCCAGCCACGGTCGCTACGTGGGTGCGAGCAGCGTCCCCTTCAGCGACTACAAGCGCAAGCGTGGCGACCGCGTCGGGCTCAACTGGCGCATCCCCGTTGTGACAGGCAAGCGTGCAGTGCGACACGTCGTGTTCGATACGAACTACTGGAAGTCATTCGCGCACGCGCGGCTGGCGGTGCCGATGGGCGACCCGGGGTGTTTATCACTGTTCGGTCAGAAGGCCGAGCAGCACCGGCTGCTGTCCGAACACCTGACTAGCGAGTACCGGGTGAAGACGGAGGGTCGCGGCCGCACGGTGGACGAGTGGAAACTGCGGGTCGAAGGGTTGGACAACCACTGGCTTGACTGCCTCGTCGGGTCGGCGGTCGCCGCATCCATGCAAGGCGCCGTGCTCTTCGGAACGGACGCCAAGGTTACCGTCCGACCTCGTATTCGCCTCTCTGCAATGAAAGGCGAGCGACGCTGATGCCGCGGATCAGGAAACCCAAACCGGAAGACAGGGGCCCACCGCTCGGGCTGGTGTGTCGCGTCTGCGGCTGCCAGCACTTTCGCGTGGTGTACCTGAAGCTGCTCGCGGGCGCGGTCTTGCGCCGGCGCGAATGTCGCCATTGCGGACGCCGTGTTACGACGCGGGAAGCCCAGACGTAGCCGTTCGATCTATCGAACGAATGTGTGTGGAGCCCGCTCACTGCGGACAGCCCGCATGTCGTTGGCGTAGGTAGCCGGGAGACGGCTCGCGTTGTCGAGTCCTGGAGCACTCCGTGCCCGACCCCGCCCCTGACATTGAGCAGGCAATCCGCGACAACGCGGCCGGTCCCGCCAAGGCGGCGGGTGACTCCGGCAGCGTCGAGCAGCACCCGCTGAAGGACCAGATCGAGGCCGACCGCTACCTCGCGTCCAAGGACGCCGCGAGGAAGCCCGGCCTCGGAATCAAGTTCGCCAAGATCGTCCCGCCCGGCTCCGTCTGAGTTCCACCCCCCACCCCATGCTCAAGACCATCGCCAACCTGTTGAATCGAAACGGCCGTACCGCCGAGCGGAGCACGGACGCTCCGCGCGGCGGTCGCCCGCGACGGTTCGTGGTGGCGAAGTTCGACTCGGCGCAGACCACGCCCGACAACCGGAAGCACTGGGCGAACGCAGACGGTCTCTCGCCCAACGCCGCGGTGAATCCCGAAGTCCGGCGCATCCTCCGCAACCGCGCCCGGTACGAGGTTGCCAACAACTCCTACGCGAAGGGCATCGCCCTCACGCTCGCCAACGACACCATCGGCACCGGTCCTCGGTTGCAGATGCTCACTGATGACGCCGAAGCCAACGCCCGCATCGAGGACGCGTTCGAGCAGTGGTCCCGGGCCGTGGACCTTGCCGGCAAGCTCCGGACGATGCGGCTGGCCCGGGCCGAGAGCGGCGAGGCGTTCGCGCTCCTGGTCAACAACCCCGCGATCGCGTCGTGGGGGTCGCCCGTATCGCTGGACCTCAAGCTCATCGAGGCGGACCAGGTCTGCACGCCGCTTCTCCGGCGTGGGCGCACCGACGAGATCGACGGCATCGTGCTCGACCAGTGGGGTAGCCCGTCCGCGTACCGAGTGCTGAAGCGGCATCCGGGCGACAGCGGCCTTCTCCGCGCCCCAATCGACGACCTCACCGCCTACGACACGTTCGCCGCGTCGGCCGTCGTGCACTACTTCCGATCCGATCGGCCCGGTCAACTCCGTGGCATCCCGGACATCACGCCGGCGCTTCCGCTGTTCGCGCAGCTCCGCCGGTACACGCTGGCGACGATCGCCGCCGCCGAGACCGCCGCCAACTTCGCCGCCGTCATCTACACCGACGCGCCTCCCAACGGCGAGGCAGATCCGCTGGAGCCAATGGACGAGGTCGAGCTCGAGCAGCGTCTCGCGACGGTGCTTCCCGGCGGCTGGAAGCTTGGACAGGTTCACGCGGAGCAGCCGACGACCACCTTCGGCGAGTTCAAGCGCGAGATCCTCAACGAGATCGCCCGCTGCCTGAACATGCCATTCAACGTCGCAGCGGGGAACTCTTCGGGTTACAACTACGCCAGCGGCCGCCTGGACCACCAGGTGTACTTCAAGAGCATCCGTGTCGAGCAGCACCACCTGCAGCTCGCCGTGCTCGACCGCCTGCTCAAGGCTTGGCTCAACGAAGCGGTGCTCGTGGAGGGACTGCTCCCGCAGTCGCTTCGTGAACGCGGGGTGGCACTGCCCGAGCACGCATGGTTCTGGGACGGCGTCGAGCACGTCGATCCCGCCAAGGAAGCGACCGCCCAGGCCACGCGCCTGGCCAACCACACAACGACCCTCGCCGCCGAGTTCGCCCGCCAGGGACGCGACTGGGAGCAAGAGCTCCGCCAGCGCGCCAAAGAGCTCGTGCTCATGGATGAACTCGGCCTGACCCCTGCCCCCCCGCCCCCCACGGCTCCCGCAGGCAGCGCGCCCGCACCCAAAGAGGACGACACCGATGGCAACGAAGACTCCGACCCCCACCGCTCCGAAGACCCGACTCGCGCCCAAGCGTCTGCGGCTTGAAGCCGCCGCTGCGCCCGCGGGCACGTCTCCGCTCACGCTCACCGGCACGGCGGAGATCACCGCTATCGCCGCCGGCGCTGGCGGGGCCGATGCCGAGAAGGCACTGCCTCGCTTCAAGATGCTGGCGTACACCGGCGGTGCCATGCGCGTCGCCGGCTGGCGTCATCCCGTGGTGCTCGATCTCGCCGGGCTGTCGGTCCCGTCGCAGAACCGCCCGATCCGGTTCGCCCATGACCCGGCCGCTGGCGTCGGCCACACCGACGCGATCAAGGTCGAGGGCGGGCAGCTCGTGGCGACCGGCGTGATCTCGCGCGACACCGCGACTGCCCGCGAGGTGGTCGCGTCCTCGCGGAACGGGTTCCCCTGGCAGGCGTCGGTGGGCGCCAGCGTCGAAGAGTTCGAGTTCATCCGCGAGTCGCAGAAGTCGATCGTGAATGGGCTGGAGTTTTCCGGCCCCATCAACGTTGTCCGCAAGGCGACGCTCGGCGAGATCAGCTTCGTGGACCTCGGTGCCGACGGGCGCACCAGCGCCTCCATCGCCGCCCAGCAAGGCGGGGGCGGCAGTCCGGCCGTCGGTGATGTCGATCCCGCGCCCGGGGCGGGCGCTGCCGCGCTTCGCGCCGAAGCCCTCGCGGAGACCAGCCGCATCGCGGCGGTGCGGAAGATCTGCGCCGGCAAGCACCTCGACATCGAGGCGCAGGCCATCCGCGACGGCTGGGATGCGACCCGCACCGAGCTGGAAGTGCTCCGCGCCAGCCGCCCCAAGGCCCCGGCCATCCACGCCCCCGACACGAGCATCACCGGCGAGGTCCTGGAGGCCGCGTGCTTCCAGAGCGCCAAGCTCGAAGGACTCGACAAAGTCTGCTCGGCGCAGGCGCTCGAAGTCGCGGCCAAGCGATTCCAGAGCGGGCTGGGCCTGCAGGAACTGCTCATCGAGGCCGCCATCGCCAACGGGTACACCGGCCGCACGTTCCGTGACAGCCGCCGCGTCCTCGAGGCCGCCTTCGGGCGGGGCATTGAGGCGGGGATGACCATCATCGATGTCGGCGGCATCCTCTCCAACGTCGCCAACAAGTTCCTGCTCGAGGGCTTCTTCAGCGTCGAGCGTGTTTGGCGGAGCATCTGCGCCGTCCGCAATGTCAGCGACTTCAAGACCGTCACGAGCTACCGCCTGGTCGGCAAGGACCAGTACGAGCAGGTCGCCCCCGGCGGCGAGCTCAAGCATGGGACGCTGGGCGAGGAGACCTACAGCAACAAGGCCGACACCTACGGCCTAATGCTGGCGATCGACCGCCGCGACATCATCAACGACGACCTGGGCGCGATCACCACGGTCCCCCGCAAGCTCGGTCGCGGATCGGGTCTCAAGATCAACGACGTGTTCTGGACGGCGTTCATGAACAACGCCGCGTTCTTCGCCGTCGGCAACAAGAACTTCATCTCGGGCGCGGACACCGCGCTGGGCATCGACGGCCTCACCAAGGGCGAGGTCACGTTCATGGACCTCGTGGACTCCGACGGCAAGCCCACGGGCGTCATGCCGTCGATCCTCCTGGTGCCGACAGCACTCTCAGCAGTTGGCACGCAGCTCTACAAGAGCGTCGAGATGCGGGATACCACGGCGAACACCAAGTTCCCCGTGGCCAACCCGCACCAGGGCAAGTTCCGCATCGAGGTCAGCCGGTACCTGTCCAACGCGCTCTACACCGGCAACTCGGCCAAGGCGTGGTACCTCCTCGCCGACCCGAGCGACCTGCCGGTCATCGAGATGGCGTTCCTCAACGGACAGGAGGCCCCGACCATCGAGACCTCCGACGCGGACTTCAGCCAGCTCGGCGTGCGGATGCGCGGGTACCACGACTTCGGCGTCGCGCTGCAGGACCCCCGCGGCGGCGTGAAGAGCAAGGGCGAGGTGTAAGCCCATGGGAGCAGGCGCAGAGATCGGCAGTGGCATCGGCGAAGAAGAGTCCGGGGTCACACCCGACGAAGGAGATGGCAGCATGGCAGCAGGACCGGCAAAGTTTGTGCATGAAGGCGAATCGATCGACTACACCCCGGGCGCGGATGTGCTCACCGGCGCTGTGGTCGTCCAAGCGGAACTCGTGGGCGTGGCGCAGGGCCCCATCAAGGCGAACCAGCTCGGCTCCCTCGCAGTGTCCGGGGTGTTCGACTTCCCCAAGGCGCTGGGCGCGGGTAGCGGGATGCCCGCCGGCACCAACGCCTACTGGGACGCGGGGGCGCAGAACGCGACCAAGAACGCCGCGGCGGGCGCCAACAAGCTCATCGGCAAGACGGTGAAGACCACCGTCGACGCCGACACCACCGTCCGCATCCGCCTCCTGCAGTGACCGCCGGAGGCATATATGGGCGACCTGCTCGATCGCGGCTCGGCGTTCCTGGATGACCAGCGGCACAAGCACATGAGCCGCACCGTGGTGTACCAGCGCGGGGCCGAAGCCAAAGAGATCCTGGCGACCATCGGCAGGACCGAGTTCGAGCAGGCAGACGACGCCGGGCTGATTCACCGCGTCGAGTCACGGGACTTCCTTGTGCGGGCGGCGGACCTTGACCTCGGGGCCGGCCCGATCCTCCCGCGAGCCGGCGACCAGGTGCGTGAGACGGTCGGAACGCAGGTGTTCGTGTACGAGGTCAACGCGCCGGGCGGGCAGCCGCCGTTCCGGTACAGCGACCCCTACCGCAGGGTTCTTCGGATTCACACCAAGCACATCGGCACGGAGACGTGATGGCGGACGGCAACGGACAGAACGGAACGAAGGCTCGCTGGGCAGGGGTGCTCGTCACGATCATCCTCGCCGCCGGCGCGATGACCGTCCAGTGGGGCGTGGTCACCACCAAGCTCCAGCAGGTCGAGAAGCGGCTCGACGAGTTCATCGGCGAGGCCCGCTCCATCCGCGCGGACTACCAGGCGATGGAGCGCCGCGTGTCCTACCTCGAGGGCAAGGTGGCGGGCCTGAGCGCCGCGGCGGATGCGGGGAGGGAGGGACGCCCGTGAGCACCATCGTTGCCATCGCCGATGCCCTGGCCGCGCACATCAACGCGGGCCTGTTCGGGCAGTCCGTGAACGCGGTGCGGATGTTCCAGCCCGCGTTCACACTGGAGGACCTCAAGGACTTGCGCGTGTCGGTCGTGCCGCGCACGACGGCCATCGCCGCGGCGACCCGGGACAGCAGCACCTTTGAGTGCGTGATCGACGTGGGCATTCAGAAGAAACTGCCCGCCGAGGGTGAACAGGCCGAGATCGACGGACTGCTCGACCTCGTCGAGGCCATCGCCGACCACGTCCGGCTGAAGCGCCTGCCCGATGCGCCCGACGCGGCGTGGGTCGGCATCGCGCACGAGCCAGTCGTGTCGAGCGAGTCGTTAGAGCAGCACCGGGTGTTCACGAGCGTCCTGAGCGTCACATACCGGGTGCGGAGGTAGCCGTGCGGAACGTCGTGTTCATCAAGGTGGAGCTCGACGGAGGGGACAAGCCCCTCTCGGATGCGCCGCTCGTGGCGACGTTCACGCTCATGGCGGCGCACACGAACACGCAGGCCATGACGCTCTCCGACGGCAAGGGCGTCGAGATCCCGGTCCCGGCGGGGGTGCAGCTCGCGTTCGAACAAGTCAACCTGGCGGACATCTTCGTGCGGAGCAAGGCGGGTGAGGTGGCGTTCGTAGTCGGCCACACGGCCGGATAGAGCAGGAGAACAACGATGGCGATCAAACTCGGCATGGAAGCCAAGCTGCTCTACAAGGTCGGCGGCCAGGCCGGCGGCGGGGCATGGGTGGTCCTGGGCAACACCCGCGACGTGACGCTCAACCTGGAGGCGGGCGAGGCGGATGTCACGACTCGCGCCAACAGCGGCTGGCGGGCCACGGTCGCCACGCTGAAGGAAGCCAGCGTCGAGTTCGAGATGGTGTGGGACACGGAGGACGCCGGGTTCACCGCGATCAAGAACGCGTTCTTCGGCAACGACCCCATCGGCTTCCAGATCCTCGATGAGACCAGCGGGCAGGGCTTGCAAGCGGACTTCTCCATCACCAACTTCTCGCGCAACGAGGCGCTGGAGGAGGCCATCACGGTTTCGGTCACCGCGAAAGTGACGTACTCGGCGACGGCACCTTCATGGATTGGCGGCTGAGCGGGTTCGGTGCTGTCGGCTTCGCGTGGGATTCCTGTCGGGTCCTGATTCACGGAGGCACGGATGCGGTCATTCAAGGACAACCAAGGGCGGCAGTGGTCGGTCGAGATCAACGTCACCGCCATCAAGCGCGTGCGCGGCCTCACCGGCGAGGACCTCATGCAGGTCATCGAGGGGACGCTGATCGAGAAGCTGATCCGAGATCCCGTCCTGCTCTGCGACGTGGTCTACGCCATCTGCAAGCCCGAAGCGGATGCATGCAGCGTCTCCGACGAGGAGTTCGGCAAGGCGATGGCCGGCGACGCGATCGAGGCCGCGACGACGGCGGTGCTGGAGGAGCTCGTGGGTTTCTGCCCGAGCCCGAGGGACCGGGCCAACCTCGGGCGGGTGCTCCAGGCCACGCGGAAGGTGATGGACCGGGCGCGGGACCTGGTGGAGAAGAAGCTCGACAGCGGCGAACTGGATCGGCTGGCGGACCGCCTGCTGGCAGAGGGATAACCGGAAGCGACTGCTGGAGGCTCGTCCACCAGTGCGCAGGAATCCTCGGCATCGACCCCGGCCCCCTGACCCTCCGTGATCTGGTGGCGATGCTCGACGGCAAGCAGCGCCACGACTGGTCGATCGCCTCCGCCGTCATGGCGCTTGTCGCCAACATCCACCGCGACCCCAAGCGATCCCGCCGACTCAACCCCAGCGACTTCGACCCCTTCGCCAAACGCCAGCGACCCATCAAGGTCGGCGTGTCGGTCCTCAAGGGCGTGTTCATCGACGGCAAGCTCCCCGCCATGCCGCAGGAGGCTCACGGATGAAGTTCCTCAGCTCGCCTTCCACCCGCCATTACGTCTACATCGTCGGCCTGCTGCTCATGGCGCTCGTGCTCACGTCGTGCGCGGGCTTCGACCTGGGCGACCTCGTGAAGGTCAAGACGCCCAACACCATCCAGCAGACCACGGGGCTGCCGTCCACGCTCAGCCTGAACGAGGCCGAGGTCGAGTACCAGAACTGGTTCAACCAGACGCAGACGACCGGCGCGCAGTGGAAGGGCAACATCGAGAAGGCCGGCGAGCTCCGCGGCCTGTTCAGCCAGCTCACGCTGTCCGCCCTCGACACCGTCGGGCCCACAGTGGCGGGCCTTCCGGTACTCGGCCCCGCGCTGCCGGCGCTCACCGGGATCGTCGGCCTGTTCATCGGCTCGGGCCGGCTTCGCAAGGAGAAGGAGGCGTCGTTCAACAAGGGCCTGGAGAAGGGCAGCGGCCTCGCTGGAGGCACGCCCGCGGGCGGGAGCGGCGTGTGATCACCATGCGGATCAAGGACATGTTCTTCGACCGCGCGGCGGTGGTCCGCGCGGTCGATGGGGCCAAGCGGAAGGTGCTCAGCAAGGCCGGCGCGTTCATCCGCACGGCGGCCCGGACCAGCATCCGCAAGCGCAAGGGCTCCGCGCCGGCGGGCAAGCCTCCCCACTCGCACGAAGGGAGCCTGCGACGGCTCATCCTCTTCGGGTACGACAAGGCGTCGGACTCCGTGGTCGTCGGCCCCGTGGGTTTCAAGAAGAGCGTCGCCCCGAACGTGCTGGAATACGGCGGCGACACCGTCGTGCTGCGTCGCAGAGGCGGGAAGCTCACATCGCAGAAGGTCAAGATCGCTGCGCGGCCGTACATGGCCCCCGCGCTGGAGCAGGAGCGGCCGAAGCTGCCGCTGCTATGGCGGAACAGCATCCGAAGGAGTCAATCATGACCTCCACGGCGTCGCTTGAGCTCTTCGTACCCGTCTCCCATACTGACCTCATCGTCAGGGGGGGAGGTCGATCCATCGGGTCCGCTGCCGCTCTGCGCGCTGGTCAAGAACGACTCGATCACCTCTCGCGGCAACCGGTTCAGGATGTCGTAGACAACCGAGCGGTCCCCGACCTGCGACACATCTACCACCGACTGCTGCACGGTGTGCTCGGTGCGCTGGTCCTTATTGCGCATGAACTCACCCGCCTTGCTGTTGAGCGGCGGCGGCTCACCAAAACGGTCTTCGTACTCATCCAGAAGTTGCTTTTCGCGGCGTCTGGCCAACTCCTTGCCAGAGCTGCCGATTACGCCCTCTGTCGCAGCGAGCAGATCACGATTGCGAGCCTTTGGATCGTTGGCGTCTACCGCCGCATTGGCGTTCGTCACGTCTCCGGTCGAGACGAGCGACTCCATGTCAGTCGTCTCCTCCCACATCATCTGAAGCGAGCAACCAGGCCAGCGTCTCCGGAGCTTTCTGATCAGGTCTATCGCCCTGAAGGTCTTTCCAACCCCGTGGACTGCTGCGGTGACGCGCTCGTCGATGGTCCGACCGTGACCATCGACGTTGACGCGCGGTGCCAGGTCTGCGGCAAGAGCCGCAACCCGGTGTGGGCCAGGCCACTTCTCGTCCGGCCCGGTCTCCCCGATGTAGAGCAACCCCGAGGGGTCAGGATCCAAGAGTCGGGGAATCGGCACCGGCGATCCATTGCTGTCAACGAGTCGAAGGCGATAGCAGCACATGGCCGGCAGGTCGTTCCAGCTGGGCCACTCGTCAATTGTGCGCCACGCATCGGGCGGGGTGGGATTGGTGCTCATCGTGCGAATGGTAACGTGGGGGTGCCCATCTGATGGCCGATACTCGCGGCATCCGGGCTGGACGGGCGTTCGTCGAACTCGGCGTGAGCGACAAGCTCACCGCCGGGATTCGCCGCGCCCAGAAGCAGCTCGAAGCCTTCGGCGCTGGCCTGCGATCGGTGGGCACGCGACTCGCGGGGATTGGCGCGGGGGCGGTCGCGGCGCTGCTCGGCACGGCGAAGGCCTTCTCCGACACGGGCGACATGCTCGACAAGATGAGCCAGCGGACCGGCGTGAGCGTGGAGGCTCTGTCCGAGCTGGGGTTCGCGGCTGACCTCTCCGGCACGGACCTGGAAACGCTCGAGTCCGGGCTCCGCAACATGCAGCGGACGCTGGCGGGCGCAGCGCAGGGGTCGGCATCCGCGGGTGATGCGCTCGGGCGGCTCGGCCTGACTGCCGCACAACTGGCGGGCCTCGCTCCGGACGAACAGTTCAAGGTCCTCGCGGAGCGCATCTCACAGGTGCGCGATCCCGCCCTCCGGGCGGCGCTAGCGATGGAGGTCTTCGGCAAGGCCGGGACCAAGCTCCTGCCGCTCATGGCGGACGGTGCTGCGGGCATCGAGGCGATGCAGGAAGAGGCTCGTCGCCTCGGCCTTACCGTTAGCACCGAGACGGCCCGCGACGCCGCTGCCCTCAACGACGCCTTGGGCACGCTCTGGAAGGTGCTCAAGCAGGGCGTGTTCACCATCGGCGGCGCGCTCGCGCCGACGCTCAAGGACCTCGCGGAGCGGATCACCCGCATCGTCGTCAGCGTCACCACCTGGATTAGGGCCAACCGCGAGACGGTCGTGTGGGCGCTCAAGATCGCCGCCGCCGTCGCCGTGGCGGGCATCGCCATCGTCGCCTTGGGGTACATCGTCTCGGGCATCGGCGCGACCCTGGGCATCGTCGCGGCTGTGATTGGTGGCATTGGTACAGCTTTCAGCCTGATCGGAGCCGCCATCGCGGCGATCCTGTCGCCGGTCGGGCTGGCGATCGCCGCAATCGTGGCGCTCGGCGGCGTGCTCCTCGTCACCACCGGAGTTGGCGGGGAAGCCCTCGCCTGGCTTGGCGAGCAGTTCACACGCCTGCGCGACTGGGTGACCAAGGTCGTCGGCGGCATCTCCGACGCCCTCGCGGCGGGCGACATCGCCCTAGCCGCCGAGATCCTGTGGCTCTCGCTGAAGGTGGTCTGGCAGCAGGGCGTCGCCGCGCTCAACAAGGTTTGGCTGGAGGCCAAGGAGTTCTTCGTCTCCACCGCCTACGGCATGTGGTACGGAGCGCTGGCCGCCGCGGAGATCGTCTTCCACGCCCTTGAGATCGCGTGGATCGAGACCACGTCGTTCCTGTCCAAGACCTGGACCAACTTCACCACCGGATTCCAGCAGGTCTGGGAGTCCGCATCGTCCTGGGTCGCCAAGCGGATGCTGGAGATCCAGGGGTTGTTCGACTCCGGGCTCGACGTGGACGCCGCGAAGAGGGCCGTCGATGATCAACTCGAATCCCGCCTGGCGGAACTGGAGAGCGCGGCCCAGCGGCAGGTGGCCGAACGCGAGGGACAGCGCGCCGCCGAGCGCGAACAGGCCGCCGCCCTGCACGAGGCAACGCTCGCCGGCATCGGCCGCGACTTTGAGGAGGCCCAGGCCGCGCTCAAGGCGAACACGGAGGCGGGGCTCGCGGAGTCGCAAGCGGCGCTGGATGCCGCGAAGCAGAAGC
>DDSG01000136.1 GCA_002343325.1 Phycisphaerales bacterium UBA2396
CCCCCCCCCCCCCCCCCAAACCACCCCCCCCGTCCCCGCCCCGCCCCCGGTTCCACACCCCCCCCCCCCGCCTCCACTCGCCCCATCCCTCCTCGACGCCCAACCCGCCCTCCGGTGCCATCCCATTTGAGACTCGACCACGCCCACCCTACAACACCACACGGTGCAAGGATGCACCAGCCGGGGATTCCTGCCCCGACAACTCACGCCCCGACAGGCATTTCGGCCCAGCCTGCCGGGCTCCGCAGCCTGGCCGCCATCCGGGGACCTCATGACCGCCCAACGACCTCGCTTCTCCCGCGTCCTCCTCAAACTCTCCGGCGAGTCCTTCACCAAGCCCGGCGCCCTGGGCATCGACCCCGACGCCCTCGCCTCCATCGCCCGCGAGATCGCTCAGGCCAAAGCCGCCCACCAGACCAACACCCAGATCGCCGTCGTCGTCGGCGGCGGAAACCTCATCCGCGGAGCCTCCCTCGCCGCTCAAGGCACCCTCCCTCAGGCCACCGCCGACCACATGGGAATGCTCGGCACCGTCATCAACGCCCTCGCCCTCAAAGAGGCCCTCCTCTCCCTCGGCGTCGATACCCGCGTCCAATCCGCCATCGAGATCCGCGCCGTCGCCGAGCCCTTCACCAGAGGCCGAGCCATCCGACACCTCGAAAAGGGTCGCGTCCTCATCCTCGCCGCAGGGACCGGCAACCCCTTCTTCACCACCGACACCTGCGCCGCACTCCGCGCCGCCGAACTCAAGTGCGACGTCATCCTCAAGGCCACCAAGGTTGACGGCGTCTACTCCGCCGACCCCAAGAAAGACCCCACCGCCACCCGCTTCGAACACCTCTCCTTCTCCGAGGCCATCTCCAAAAACCTCCGCGTCATGGACACCGCCGCCTTCGCCCTCTGCCTCGACCAGAAAATCCCCGTCCTCATCTTCAACTTCGACACCCCGGGCAACATCCGCCGCGTCGTCGAAGGACACCCCATCGGAACTCTCGTCCACGTCTGATCACCCCCAAGGTACACTCCATCACGCATCTGTTCCCTCCTCACAGGACCACACCATGAGCACCGACCCTGACACCATCCTCCTCGAAGCCGAAGAAACCATGGAGAAGTCCGTCAAGTACCTCGAAAGCGAGTTCCGCGGCGTCCGCACCGGACGCGCCAGCACCTCACTCCTCGAATTCGTCAAGGTCGACTACTACGGCTCCATGACCGACCTCAAGGCCATCGCCGCCATCTCCGTCCCCGAGCCCGCCCAGCTCCTCGTCAAGCCCTTCGACGCCGGCGCCGTCAGCGCCATCAAGCAGGGCATCGAAGCCGCAGGCCTCGGGCTCAACCCCATCTCCGAAGGCAAGCAGCTCCGCATCAACGTCCCCGCTCTCTCCGCAGACCGCCGAAAGCAACTCGCCGCTCACGTCAAGAAGCTCGGCGAAGAACAGAAAATCGCCATCCGAAACGTCCGCCGCGACGCCAACAAGCACGCCGACGGCCTCAAGAACCAGGCCGGCCAGCACTTCGCCGAGGATGACATCGAAACCCTCAAGGAAGAAATCCAGGAGCTCGTCAAGAAGTACGAGACCAAGATCGATCAGATGGTCGACTCCAAGACCAAGGAAATCTCCACCATCTGATCCTCCCCTTTGCTCTCCACCGAGCTCCGGAGACGTCCCATGCCCGCCACCGCCTCACCCGCTCTTCAACATCCCACTCGCGTCATCCGCGCCCCACGCGGCACGCACCGCTCTTGCAAGACCTGGCAGGCCGAGGCCGCCCTCCGAATGCTCATGAACAACCTCGACCCGGACGTCGCCGAACGTCCCGAGGATCTCGTGGTCTACGGCGGTCGCGGTCAGGCCGCCCGCGATTGGCCCTCCTTCGACGCCATCGTTGCCACCCTCAAACGCCTCGAACCCAACGAAACCCTCCTCGTCCAGTCCGGCAAGCCCGTCGGCGTCATCACCACACACCCCGACGCGCCCCGCGTCCTCATCGCCAACTCCAACCTCGTCCCCCACTGGGCAACTCAACAGCACTTCGACGATCTCGCCGCCAAAGGCCTCATGATGTACGGCCAGATGACCGCCGGCTCATGGATCTACATCGGCACCCAAGGCATCCTCCAGGGAACCTACGAAACCTTCGCCGAACTCGCCCGCCAGCACTTCGGCGGCACGCTCGAAGGTCGACTCTGCGTCACCGCTGGCTGCGGCGGCATGGGCGGCGCTCAGCCCCTCAGCATCACCATGAACGGCGGCACCTGCCTCATCGCCGACGTCGACCTCACCAGGCTCCAACGCCGAATCGACACCCGATACCTCGACGAAATCGCCCCCTCCTGCGACGAGGGCATCGACGCCGCTCTCCGCTACGCCAGCGCAAAGAAGGCCATCTCCGTCGGCGTCAACTGCAACGCCATCGAACTCCTCGAACGCCTCCTCGAACGCAACATCACACCAGACGCACTCACCGATCAAACCTCCGCCCACGACCCGCTCACCGGCTACTGCCCCGACTCCATGACCGTCGAGGAAGCACGCGAATACCGCAAGAACTTCCCCGCCGAATACCAGAAACTTTCCCTCGCCTCCATGGCACGCCACGTCCGTGCCATGCTCGCCCTCCAGAAACGCGGCAGCATCACCTTCGACTACGGCAACAACATCCGCCAACGCGCCCTCGACCAGGGCGTCGCCAACGCCTTCGATTTCCCCGGCTTCGTGCCCGCCTTCATCCGCCCACAGTTCTGCGAAGGCCGCGGGCCCTTCCGCTGGTGCGCACTCTCGGGCGACCCCGAAGACATCTACACCACCGACCGCGCACTCCTCGAGCTCTTCCCCGAACACCAAGGCCTCCGCCGCTGGCTCACACTCGCCCGCGAACGCGTCGCCTTCCAGGGGCTCCCGGCTCGAATCTGCTGGCTCGGATACCGCGAACGCGACAAGGCAGGCCTCCTCTTCAACGACCTCGTCCGCACCGGACGCGTCAAGGCACCCATCGTCATCGGACGCGACCATCTCGACTGCGGCTCCGTCGCCTCGCCCAACCGCGAGACCGAAGCCATGAAAGACGGCACCGACGCCGTCTCCGACTGGGCCCTCCTCAATTTCGCCGTCAACATCGCCTCCGGCGCATCCTGGGTCTCCTTCCACCACGGCGGCGGTGTCGGCATCGGCTTCTCCCAGCACGCCGGCCAGGTCGTCGTCGCCGACGGCACCCCCGAGGCCGCCGCTCGAATCCAGCGCGTCCTCACCAACGACCCCGCCATGGGCGTCTTCCGCCACGCCGATGCGGGCTACGAAGAAGCCATCCGCTGCGCCCACGAACGCCACGCCGACATCCCCATGCTCCACACCCGCTGAGCCCCCACTCGTTCCTCACCCACCCAACGCATCGGACAACGCCTTCCGCACCGCCGACACCAAGTCCTCCACCGCAAACGGCTTGCCGATCACCTCCGCCCCATACGTCACCGCCTTCAGCCGGTCCGACGCCTCCGAATACCCCGTCATCATGATCGTCGGTGCCGGATACCCCCGACCCTTCAGCAGCCGGATCAACTCCACCCCGCCCATCCCGGGCATCACCGCGTCCGTCAGCACCACCTCATAAGGCCTCCCTCGCCGCTCCATCTTCGCCAACGCCTCCTCACCCGACCCAACCCCGTCCACCTCGCACCCAGCCGAGCGAAGCACTCCCTCAACCAACTCGCGGACCAGCGGCTCGTCCTCCACCACCAGCACGCTCCCTCGCAACGATCCCGAATCCGAACGCAACGCCCGCTCCGCCCCCTCCGCCGAGCCCCCCGCTCCCTCGCCGCTTGCCAACGGCCACAGCACGCGGAACAACGACCCTCGCCCGGGGTCGCTCTCGACCATCACCGTCCCGCCGGCCTGCTTCACAATCCCGTACACCGTCGCCAGCCCAAGCCCGGTCCCTCTTCCTCGCGGCTTGGTCGTAAAGAACGGCTCGAAAATGTGCGGCAGCACCGACGCGTCGATCCCCTCCCCAAAGTCGCGAACATCGAGCACCGCCATCCGCGGGCTGGCTTCCCCCCTGTTCGACCCCCAATGCCCCCGCTCAACGCGAACCTCGATCCTCCCGTCCTCCGATGACGCGTCCGCGGCATTCGCCACCAGATTGAGCACAACCTGCTCAAGCTGCGAACGATCCGCTCGCACCGGCAGCCCCTCCGGCCCCGCCGTCACCACAAGCCGCTGCCCCGCACCGATGAGCCCCCTCGCAATCTCGCACGCCTGCCGCACAGCTTCCCCAAGGTCCACCGTCTCCGCGGTCACGTCCTGCCGCCTCGCAAACGCCAGCAATTGCCGCGTCAGACCCGCCGCGCTCGTCGATGCCGCCGTGATCCGTCCCGCCACCTCTCTCACATCCGCATCCTGCACCCGCTTCTGCAGAATCGACGCATACCCCATGATCGCCGTCAACAGATTGTTGAAGTCGTGCGCCACACCCCCCGCCAGCCGCCCGAGAGACTCCATCCGTTTCGACTCCGCCAGCTCCTGCTCCAGACGTCGCCGATGCGTGATGTCCTCCACCGTCGCCACCGTTCCCATCGGAACCCCCGCCTCGTCCCGGAGCAACGTTGTGTTCAGGTTCGCCCACACCACGCTCCCGTCAGGCCTCACGTACCGCTTTTCGAGCGTCCATGCGTCTGTCCCCATCCGCAAGGCCTCCGCGATCGCACGGTCATTCTCCGCCTTGTCTTCCGGAAACGTGAACTTGCTCCAATGAAGCCCGCGAATCTCGTCCTCGCTCCGACCCAGAATCTTCTGGAGCTGCTTGTTCGCGATCCGCAGCACACCCTCCGGCGTCGCCATCGAGATCCCGATCGGCGCCGAATTGAAGATCGCTCGAAGCTGCGCTTCGCTCTCATGAAGCCGCTCTCTCGCCCGACGGCTCTCCTCGATATCAACAATCACCGCCAGCAGCCGGTCCAGATTCCCACGCTCATCCCGGATCGCGCTGATGCTCACCCGACCCCACCGATAGCCTCCGTCCTTGTGGGCATAACGCTTCTCCACCTGAAAGAAGTCCTGCTCGCACGCGATCACGCGCCCGACCTCCCGCTCGCACCTCGCCGTGTCATCCGGGTGAGAAATCTTCTGCCACGGAAACCCCACCACCTCCGACCGCTCCCACCCCAGAAACCGCGTCATCGCCTTATTCGCGTCCGTCACCAGCCCATCCCGACCAACCTCCACCATCCCCGCCGACGCCTGATCGAACAACGCTCGCAATCGAGCCCGACTCTCCTGAACCTGATCCAGCAACGCCTGCTGCGCGGTCATGTCGCGCACGAATCCAATCACCCGAATCTCACCATCCCCACCACCACCCTCCAGACGCATCGGCCTCGACGTCTCCTGCACCAGCAGAACACTCCCGTCCGATCGCCTCATCCGGTACGAATGCTCCAGCACTCGGCCCTCCCGCGCCGAAGCGTCGCACGCACGCCTCACTCGCTCGACGTCCCCCTCGTGAACCAGATCCAGAAAGCGCAGCCTCCCGCTCATCAGCGACTCGACCGTGTGACCGAACGCCGTCTCCACGTTGTCCGACACATACTCCACCGGGTACCCCGGCTCCACACGCCACACAAACGACACCACCGGGCTCAACGCCAGCATCCTCGACGCCACGCCCAGCTTCCGCCTCAGTTCCTCATGCTCCGCCAGCAGTTCGCCAACCGCCCTCGCTCGCTCCGCCTCCGCGCCGCTCCGCCCCGCCGACGCGGCACTCGAAATCCACGCCGCCAGCACTCGCGCGGCCTCCGTCCCCGCGCTCGCCCCGCCCTTCGCCTCGCCCGTCGCCTCGCTCTCGGCCCCGATCATGCTCATACGCCCGCACTCCGTACCCCGACCACTTCTCCGCCGCAGACGACCTGCCACACACCCGAGCCGTCGAGCCAGTACGACGCCCCCGCCACCTCAGCCCCCTCCAGAATCACAAGGTCACCCCGAACGCCCTCCACGATCCGACCCCGATCCACCCCAAGCACCGCCGCCGCGTTCACCGTCCCCGCGCACACCGCTTCCGCCGGCGTCAGCCCGCACCCGCGCACCGCCATCCCCATCGCCATCATCATCGACCCGCACGGCGCCGAACCCGGGTTGAGATTCGTCCCCACCGCCACCGCCCCGCCCGCGTCCACCACCCGCCGCAGCGGCGCATACCGCCCGTCCAGTTGCAGCCCGCAGATCGGCAGCCCCACACCGATCACCCCCGAACCCGCCAACACCGCCAGATCCTCCGCCGTCGACGCCTCCAGGTGATCCGCCGACCTCGCCCCCAGCCTCGCCAACTCCCGCGTCATTCCCATGCTCGTGAACTGATCGACATGCCCGCGCACCGGGTGCCCTGCGGCCACCGCCGCCTCCAGCAGCCGCACGCCCTCCTCCCGCGTCCACGCCGACGACTCCACGAACACGTCCACCGCGATCCCCGGGAACTCCGCGGAAACCGCGGGCAGCGTCTCTCGCACCACGCGGTCCACGAACCCGCCCCGCTCCCCATCCACCGCGTGACCGAGCAGCGCGGTCATGACCACCGTCCCCCGCCACGCCGCCGCCGCCCTCGCGATCGCCCGCAGCATCTTGAGCTCATTCTCCGTATCGAGCCCGTACCCGCTCTTGATCTCGACCGTCGTCGTCCCGCCCGCCAGCATGCGTTCGAGCCGCGCGAGCGTCAGCGCCGCCAGCTCCTCCTCGCTCGCCACGCGCACCGCCCGCACCGTCGACATGATCCCCCCGCCCGCCGCCAGGATCTCCAGGTACGTCGCCCCGCCGAGCTTCCGCTCCCACTCCCCCACCCGCGAGCCCGCCCAGCACGCGTGCGTGTGGCAATCCACCAAGCCCGGCAGCACAACGCGCCCCGCCGCGTCGATCACCCTCGCGCCCGGCCCCGGCTGAAGCCCACGCCCCATGTCCGCCACCACGCCATCACGCAC
>DDSG01000148.1 GCA_002343325.1 Phycisphaerales bacterium UBA2396
TGCCACCCTGATTCGGAGATTGCGACTTCAAATCGACGGCCCGCACTCGACGCCTATCGGGCTCCCTCGATCACGAAGCGGTACCGCCCCGATCCCACGCGGCAGACCACACGCTCCGTCGCCGTGCGGCGTCCATCCTCGACCGCGACGGCCCCGCTCGGTTCGATCCGCAGCACCTCGATATCGCTCCGCCCGGCCGCCGACACGGGTCTGCCGCTCTCGGTAATGCTCTCCGCATCGTCCGCGGGGACATACACCAGCGCGGTCGCCCCGACCGGGATCTCAACGTCCATCACCACCCGGTGCCCCTCTCGCCGCCAGTGGCTCACGATCTCGCCCCTGACGCTGCGGTGCCGGCACCGGACCCACTCGAGCCCCGGCACGAACTGAGGCCTGATCAGGATCGAGTCGAATCCGCGCGCGTCCGGCGCCGGCTGAATGCCGCCGAGCCAGTTGTAGAACCACTGGCTGACCGACCCGAACATCGGGTGGCTGTGCGAGAACGTGTTGTCTGAAAGAGCCCAGTGCTCCCACAGCGTCGTTGCGCCGTTCGCGAGCATCCAGCCCCACCCGGGGAAGTCGGTCCGGTTGACCAGGTCGTACGCGACGTCGGCGCGCCCCTCGCGAGAGAGCTGGTCGAGCATCGACTTCGTGCCCATGATGCCGGTGGTCAGACGCCCTTCACGACGCCCGCGCAGGTCGTCGATCAGCAGGGCCAGCACCTTGGATCGTTCTTCGTCCGCCGCGATGCGGTGCTCCAGTAGAAACGCCAGGCTCGCCTGGGTCTGAGCCGTCTCCACCAGCGGAAAGGCACGCCGATACGCCGTCCGCGAGCCCTCGGCGAGCGCTTCGAACCGCGCGGCGTCGTCGGCTTTGTTCAGGTGGTGGGCCAGCTCCGCCAGCAGATCCGCACTGCGAACAAACAGCGGCGTCACCATCTGCGTGGCGGGCCGCTGCTCGATCGCCTCGTGATCGCTCAGGCCCGCGGTGATCAGCCCGTCCGGATACTCCCGGGCGACTCTCAGCAGCCACCGCTTGGCGGCCTCGTAGTGCTCCGCCACCAGCCGATCGTCGCCATACTCCCGCCGCAATTGCGACAGCAGGTGCGGATGGGCCATCGCCCAGCCCACCCCGCAATACTGAATCCCGACGAACGGGGCGGTGTCGGTGACGAGCCCGTCGGGTCGCGCGGCCTCCGAAAAGTCGCGGACCGTCTTTGCGTAGAACCCCGACATGTCGAAGTTGAGCGAGAACGCCTCGCTCGTCGCCACGATGTCCCCGCCGTACGCGAATCGCTCGCGGTGCGGGCAGTCCGACTGCACGCCGAAGATGTTCGCCAGAAACGTGCGGCGGCACATCTGCTGGATCCGGTTCAGCAGTTCGTTGGAACACTCGAACGAGCCCACATCGGCAACGTCCGAGTTCAGCCGCAGCCCCGTGACGGAGACTCGCTCGGCCGACGTACCTTCGGGCAGCCCCGTGATCTCCACATAGCGAAACCCGTGGAACGTGAACCGTGGCGTGTACTCCTCCGAGTCGGACCCGCCGGGCGATCCGCGCGCGATGTACACGTCGCGTTGCCAGGCGATCGCCGGAGCACCCGGCCCCCCGACGCTCTGCTCCGCCCCGCCCGCGTCCTTGCGCGTGCCCTTGATCTGCCCCGCCACGCTCGTCATCGGGTTCAGCGTGCCGTCGGCGTGCAGAAGCTCGCCGAATCGCAGGGTGATCGCCGTCCCCGCCGGCAGCGGGCTCTCGAACCGCACGCGAACCCATCCGGACATGTTCTGGCCAAGGTCGTAGATCACAACGCCGGGCTTGGGCTCCGCGACGCCAACGCTCGGGATTCGCTCGGTGATCCGGATCGGCGGCTGCGACTGCGCCCGAAGAGGCCCGACGGGCTCGTTGGCCAGGCCGGGCTTCCGCCACGCGCTGTCGTCGAACCCCGCGGTGTCCCAGCCGGGTTGCTCAAGACGCGCGTCGTAGATCTCCCCAAGGTAGATATTGTTGAATCGAACCGGCCCTTCCGAAGTCTTCCACGACTCGTCGGAGACAATCGCCGTGCTCGTCCCGTCGTCGTGGTCGATGGTCAGCCTCGCGATGAACCTCGGCCTTCCGATCGTCAGGTGCTCGCGCAGGTTCAGATGCCCCCACATCCGCAACGGCAGCGGGTTGTACCAGCCGTTGCCCACCGTCACGCCGACACAGTTGGCGCCCTCCCGCAGAGCCTCCGTGACGTCGTAGGTGCTGTACAGAACACGACGGTCGTACGCGGTCCATCCCGGGTCGAGTACGTGATCGCCGACACGGACGCCGTTCAGGCTCGCCTCGTAGGAGCCAAGCCCCGTGATGTGAAGCCTCGCGCGACGCACAGGCTTGGCCAGCGTGAACTCCTTGCGGAACAGCGGCGCGGGATCGGGGGTGAACATGTCCACGTCCGTGGGCGGGTTGGCCTTGCCGTCGCTCAGCCACCGGGCGTTCCAGTCGTCCTCGCCGAGCAGCCCCATTTCCCACGACCCGGGTTGGCTCCAAGGCGTCTCGGTGCCCTCGCCGTCCCACACGCGCACCTTCCAAAAGCACGCCTGGCCGCTCCGCAGCGCAACACCCCCATACGGCACGCCGACGCTTTCCGACGAGCCGACCTTCCCACTGTCCCACAAGTCCCCCTTGTCCTCCGCCAGCAATCGCTCCGAAGACGAGACCAGCACGCGGTACGCCGTCTGACGCTGCCCGCGCGCATTCGATGTCAGCACCCAACTCAGCCGAGGCGCCGGCACATCAATCCCCAAGGGGTCATGCCGCCGCTCGCATCGGAGATCCTCGATCCGAAGATCCGTTGTTCGCGCCACCACCCGGGCCGTGCTCGACTCGCCCGTGCCACCCTGCGGGCCCCAGCACCCCGCCAGCAGCAGCGGCACGACGATCGCCATCAGGGCGTGCGAGCGATTGTGAGACATTGTTCCTCCGGGTCTGCCAGAATTCGCCGGTGTCCGGGCCAACCAGCCCGGCAGGCGACGATTGGGGGCCGACATCCGCCGCGCCGACGAGCAACCACACGCGTGCATGATCCCGCACACACGCCCCCGCCGCAAGCGCCGACGATGCGAGCTATCGCAAGCCGCCGAGTGCGATCAGGCGTTCCATCGACGGGGATGGATGTGCGGATCAGTGGGGGGCGGTCAGCCAACGCCGAGTTCGGCCCCCGCCGTCCGAATCCGACGCGAGCGATCAGGCATCAACCCAAATGCGCTTGTCAAGCGGTGCGGGGGAGATTCGAACTCCCGAGGCCCTTGCGGGCCTGCTCGATTTCAAGTCGAGTACTTTCAACCGCTCAGTCACCGCACCATCCAACCACTCATCCCGACAGGTTCTTGCTCAGAATCGCCGAGCGGTAGTTCGTGTAAGGCCACTGCCAATGCTCGATGAACCGGTACCCCCGCTTCATATAGAACTGCATCAGCGCCGCATCCGGTTCCGCCATGCTGCACGCCAGTTCCGTCGCCCCACACTCCCGCGCGCGATGCTCCGCCGTCGCCAGAAGCCTGAGCCCGATCCCTTTCCCCTGCACATCCGGGTCCACCCCGAACTGCGAGAAGCTGTCCACGAACTTGTTCTGGAACCACGGCGGGCCCTGGTCCGGCTCCACCTCGTGAAACAGAATCACCCCGACGATCCGCTCTCGCCCCCCCTCGTCCATCACCGCCACGTAGCAGTCCCCGCTCTGACACCGCCGCCGCGTCGTCTCGTCGTCCTGCCGACCCGCCAGCGGCATCAGACCCATCGCCACCTGTCCCGCGTACGCGCGATGCAGCAGCCGCGTGATCTCCGGGATCGAATCCGTCGCCAAAAGCCGGCGCACCCGCACCTCGCCGTCCACCACGGCTTCACGCACGCCCGGGTTGCCCTCGACCTTGCTCATCAGGTTCAAACATAGGACCCCGCAAACCCATCCGCGTATCGTCCCCAATGAACGCCCACCCCGATCCAGCACCCTCCTCGCCGCTTCCCCGCCGGGGCGTCGTGCCCATCCGCGTCCGCTACTGCGAGTGCGATCCCATGCGCGTCGCACATCACGCCGCCTATCTCCCTTGGCTCGAAAGCGCTCGCACCGAGCTCCTCCGCGGCTCGGGCGTCTCCTACGCCCAGATGGAAGCCGCCGGTGCCTTCCTCGTGGTCGTCAAGCTCGACGCCCGCTACCGCCGACCCGTCCTCTACGACGACCTCATCGAAGTCCGCGTCGAAGTCTCCGGCGGCGGTCGAATCAAGATCGACCACCAGTACGAGATCGTCGTCATCGAGCGCGACGGCAAACCCGCCGACATCCACGCCTTCGCCGGCTCCACCACCCTCGCCTGCGTCGATCACCAGGGCAAGCCCCGCGAACTGCCCGCCTGGCTCGCCCACTAGCTACTTCGACGCCGGCAACCCCGCCCACGATCGCAACACCGCCGCCAGGTCCGTCGGCACGGGCATCACGCTCAGCCTCCCCTGCTTCACAAGAGCGAACGCCGCGAACCGCGAGTCGCCCTTGATCCGTGCCAGCCCCACCGGCTCCCGGGCCGCGCCCACCGCCTTCAGATCCACCACCGCGAACTTCGCTTCCCCCCGGTCGTTCTTCCCGGGCCGCGCCGGATCCTCATAAGGCTCCCCTTTCACTCGGGCCAATCCGACGATCGCCTTCTCATCACCCGTGTGATACACCAGCACCGCGTCCCCATCCCTCATGGCCCGGAGGTGGATGAGCGCCTGCGCGTTCGACACCCCGTCCCACCGTGCCACGCCTTTGCGCGCAAGGTCATCAAACGAGAATTCCCCCGGCTCCGTCTTCACCAGCCACGTCGCCACGCGCTCGCTCCTCTCATGTCCAACCCCTCGACCACACCCGTTCACCGCACGCCCCCGCCGCCTTCACCGTGACCCCTTCCGGTCCGACCTCGACCCGCACCACCGCCCCCCCCATCCCCAGCCGGGCAGACTGCGGCGTGCGATCCAGCACCCTCCATCCGCTCCCCTCGATCTCCGCGATCAACGATCCCTCCACCTCGACCCTCAGCCGGCTCTCGGCCACGACCGTCGCCGTGCGCTGTTGTGCGATCAGTCGGATCCTCATCCACGCACTGTATGGGCCGAATAACACGCCGACTTACAGGACCATCACCGCGGTTGAGCTCCGCGGCGTCCCGTTCCTTCAGTCCCCCCCCCGGCCTGCCGATACAACCGGCACAAACCGCCCCGCCGGATGTGCGCGGGGTGTGCGCCGCACCCGTAGTTCCGAGAACCACCATGACCTCCAACGCAAGCCAGCCTCAGGCCGCTCCCGCCGGGTCGCTCCCGACGGATCCGATGCTCTCCGAGGCTCTCCGGGGCGTCGAGGAAGGTCTTGCGCAGCTCAAGCGCATGTACCGCGACGCGGAGGAAAGCAAAACCAAGCTCGACTCCCGCGAGGCCGAAGTCGCCCGTCGCGCCTCCGAGGTCGAGGCTCTCTCGGCCAGGCTCGAGGAGCGCCGCGGCGAGCTCGAATCGCTCGCCAACGAGCTGGGCTCGCGCAACGAGCAGCTCAAGAAAGATCAGGAAGCACTCATCGAGCTCACCCGTGCGCACGAGCAGGAGTCAGAGGCCCTCGCCGCCGCTCGCGCCGAGCAGGAAGCCCGTTTGCTCGAACAGTCCGCCACGATCGAGCAGCGCAGCACCGAACTGCAGTCTCGTATCGCCGCAACACAGTCGAAGGAAGCCGAACTCGTCGCGCGCGAGCAGGCCCACATCGCCGCCGCCGCCGAACTCGCCGAGCGAGAAAGTGCGATCACCGCCCGCGTTAAGGATCTCGAAACCCAGCAGGCCGAGCTCGCCCGCAAGCGCGACGAACTGCGCAAGCTGGAAGAGGCCTTTCGCCGTGAACAGAACGACGCCCAGTCGCTCCGGCAGGCGCTCCAGGCCGCCCGCCAGCAAGCCGCCCAGACGCTCAGCGCGCTGCAGGAGGCAACCGCCCGCGCCGAAAAGGCAGAGGAACTCGCCTTGCACCTCCAGGAGCAGGCCGACGAACTCCGCGGCGGGCAGAGCGATGCAACCCTCCAGGCCGAGCGCGTCGCACGCGAGGCCGAGTCGCGTGCGCAGGAACTGACCGACCGCCTGAAGGTGGGACAGGATCGCGAGGCGCGTCTCTCCGCCGCCGTCGCCGACCTCGAACGCCAGCTCGCCGACCAACGCAAGCGCACCGAGTCTCTCGCGACTGACCTCACGCGCGCTAAGGAGCAGTACCAGGGACAGGAATCCGGCACGCTCCAGGAGCTCCGAACGCAGTTGGACGCATCGAAGGCACGCGAACAGGCCGCGGGCGAACAGCTCAAGCAGGCCAACAAGGATCTCGCCGACGCCCGCGCCATCCTCGACGCCACACGCGAGGAACTCGAGCAGAACCGCCGGGATACCCGCGAACTCGAGACGGTCCTTGATCAGCTCCGCGAGCGGCTCACCCTCGAGGTCGCCAAGGCCGAGGCCTTCGCCGCGCAGGTTCAGAATCGTGACGCGGCCGCCACGCCTCATGCCACGCCCGATGCGAGCGGGGAATCACCCGCTCGCCGGGAGCGTCTCAGACTCGCCCGCCGTCTCGTCCGCGAACGGTCGTCCAAGATCCGGCGTGCCAGCGAGGTGCTCGCCAAACGATTCGAGCAGTGCGAGCAGGTGCTCACCATGCGCCAGGAAGTGCTCGCCGCCAAGCGATCCGTCGAGAGCGCCCACCGCAAGGCCCAAGGGGTCGAAGCCCGCGGCAAGGCCGCTTCAGCAATCCTCTTTATCGCCTGCGCCCTGGCGATCCTTGCCGGCGTGTCGTGGCTCGCCGCCGGTCGATTCGCCCCCGAGGTCTACGTCGCCCGCGCGGTGCTCGCCGCCGACAGCCGCGAACGCACCCTCACCGAGGGCGAGCTCGAAGAATGGCGTTCCTTCCACGAGTCCATGCTCGAAGACCCTCGGTTCCTCCAGTTCGCCGCCACACGCATGGAGCAGCAGGGCATCCTCACGATGGCGACACCCACCGCGGTCAAAAACCGCATGAAAGGTGATCTGGTCCTCAGCGAGCCCAAGCCCGGCGAACTCGTCCTCGAGTACAAAGGCATCGGTCAGGCCCGCACCGAACGCGAGCTGCAGACCCTCGCCGTCGCGATCCAAAGCCAGGCCCGCGAGGCCCGCGAACGCCGCGTCGACGGCGCCGTCACCGTCCTTCGCGAATCCGCCAAGGCCGGGGAAGAGCCCATCGAATCCGTGCGCGCCATCTACGCCGCGGGCATTCTCGGTGCCGGCAGCGTCGCCTTCGCCATTCTCGGCATCATCATCTGGCGCCGTCTCACCCTCGCCAAGCTCCGCTTCGAGCAGAGCACGTCCGTCGAGGCCGTCGAAGACGAAGCCCGCTGGCCCTCCACGTTGCAGAAAGCCGCCTGAGCCCGCCGGGATACTCCGGGTCGGCGTCAAGCCGCTCGCCACACCGAGCCCTTGATCAGTTCCGGAGTCCTCACGCCATCCGCATGAGGATCTGCCCACGATCCGCGCTCTGCCCCTTCGGGGCGGCCACCAGGGCCAGCCGCTTCGGGTCCGCGTCGTCCAGCGCCACCTGACGCATGATGAGCCCGCCCCGCGACTCGATGCCGGAAAACTCGTCCAGCTCGCGCTCGACCGTCCCATTCTCGCTCAGAACGACCAGCCGCAGCGTCTGCCCCTCTCCCACCGCGACGCTCTGGCAGTACAGCATCGCCCGGTCCCACGCCGGGTTCAGGAAGATCGCGGCGCGCCCCTTCGAGTCGCCGCTCGCCGCCGTCATCACCAGCCGCGACGTCTCCTTGCTGAACAACTGCTCGGAGAGGTACTCGGCGCCGAACGACTCGACCGCCTTGGCCAGCTTCATGTCGCGGAGCATCGCCGTTTCCTGCGACGTCGCCGTCTGCTGCACGTAGAGCAACGCCCCGGCCATCACGACCGCCGCCGTGGCAAAGCCGAGCGCCGACGCACGCCACATCCTGTGCACGCCCGCCGACCGCTGCATCGGCAGGGGCTTGGCCGTCCGGTCCGTGCCGGCGTGCGACCGGGCCGACTCCAGTGTTCCGGCCGTCTGAGCCGCACGCACCGCCGCCAGCACCTTGGGCCAAAGCCCGGTGGGAGGCTCCACGTTCGGGAGGATCGACTCGATCGTGCAAAGCCGCTTCTGTTCACGCCTGATCTGCTCGCGCAGCGCAGGGGCCGCAGCCTGGAAGGCACGCTCGAACTGCTCGCGCTCCTGCTCATCGAGCAGACCCAAAGCGTCAAGCTGTGCATTCTCAAGCAATTCCTGAGTGGTCATGTCGTCAGTTCCTCGTTCGTCCGCTCGCGAAGTCTCGTCAATGCGCGAGACAACGCGGATTTGATCGTGCCAAGCGGGGTGTTCAACTCTTCGCCGATCTGCCGCAGCGTCTGCCCGCCCAGATACGCCCGCTTCACCACTGTCCTCTGCAACTCCGGCAACGCGTCGATCCGCTTGAGCATCGCCGCAAGCCGCTCGTCCCGTTCCATCCCCGACACCGAGCCCCCAACCTCCACCATCGGCCCGCCCTGCGACTCGTCCAGCGATGCCGGCCGAAGCCTCGCACGACTCCGCCTCATCCGGTCCACCAACTGCCGACGCGAGATCAGAATCACCCACGTCACCAGCGCCGCTCGAGACGGGTCATACCGCGACGCCGTCCGCCACAGCCTCACGAAAATCTCCTGCACCGCGTCCTCGGCCTCGCTCTTGCTCGGAACAGCCTGAAACGCCATCCGATACACCAACGACCCGAATCGCTCGTAAAGCATCGCCAACGCGGCCTCTTCGCCCGCCGCCACTCGGCGCATCAGGTCCAGATCCCGCTCAGGTTGGCCTTCTCGCGTTGCCATGGCTTGCCGCCGACGCAACCCTCGGCCCAACACAGGCCGACCTTCCTGCCCTCCCGCCGGAAGAACCCCGGCTCCAGACTACACACCCCATCGGGCCGGCGCACTTCCCGCCGACATCTCGCCCATACGCCCCGACTCGCTCAGCGGTTGCCCCTTTCCACACGCTCCGTCCCCAATCAAACAAAATACGAACATTTGACGTGAAGTAACCACTTGTGGTTGTTTCCGGTCATGTTCCACCCTTTTCCACAGAGTTCAGCAAAATCTCCTAGCCCTCCCAGACCGAATTCTGGTAGGATGGAGGGGTTGTCCGGCTTGGGCCGGCTGTCGTGGAGGTTCGCGTGGCGGGACTGCGCTCCACATCTTCGAGGGTTCAGACGCGGGTTGCGCGCAGAGCGTTCACCCTCATCGATCTTCTCACCACGATCGCCGTCATCACGGTGCTCATCGGCATTCTTCTGCCCAGCCTCGGCACCCTTCGCGAGACCGCCCGCCGCACCGTCTGCCGTTCCAACATCCGCCAGATCGGTTTCGGCATCGCCTCTTACGCCGACGAGCGCAAGGGGCTCATCCCCTCCAGCATCTTCAAGGCCGACAGCTCCAGCCGACGCGAGTCCGAGCTGCAGGAGATGATGACGCTCCGCCTCGACACGATGGACATGCAAGGCCGCGGCGTCGTCTCCGCGTGGGACGGCCTGGGCCTTCTCCACGAAGGCGAGTACCTCCGCGGGCCCAAGGTCTACTACTGCCCCTCTCACACCGGCCTCCACCCATTCTCTCGCTACGCTCCCGTCTGGGGTGACCGCAATAGTCAGGAAATCGTCTGCAACTATCAATACCGTGGTTCGGGTCCTGACGGCTCCCGGTACCTCTTCCGCATGGAGCCCCTCAAGGCCGCTCTCGTCAGCGACGGCATGCGCTCCGCACGCGATTTCAGCCATGTCGTCGGCGCCAACATCCTCCGGGCCGATCTCTCCGCCGAGTGGTATCCAGACCCCTCGCGGTTCGTTTCTGGCATCCTCAAGAACGGCGTCGACGACGCGTCCCCCGCTGAATCTCGGGACGTTGATCAAGCTTGGCGGCACCTCGACATTTCTCGGCCGAACTAAGGCCTCTCCCCAACTACGGCCTCATCCATTCGTTGGCGAACTGGTTCTCCGGCCGGGCGTACCATCTCTGCCATGAGAAACACGCCCTTCGCCGCCACGCTTTCCCTCGCCTTCGCCTGCGTCGCGCACGCTCAGCTCGTCCCCGACCGGACGTACTACGGCATCAACCGTGAGATCCCCATGTCCGTCAAGGTTCCCGACGGCAAGAAGGGCGAGGTCACGATCCAACTTCTCGAAGCCGGCACCGCCAAGCAGGTGGCTTCCGCCGCCGCCGCCGCGGGCGCCGTCAACCTCGCCACCCTCTTCCCCCAGCTCTGGTCCGACACCAACTACCGCGTCCTGTACGCCCAGCTCGCGGTTGGTGAAGAAAAGGTCGGCCCCGCGGTCGTGCTCCAGCCGATGCTCGTCCCCCTCAAGGGGACCATCGTCGCCGGCTCGTCGACCGTCCGCTGGCGCGAGGTGCCGCCTCTCTGTAGCGGCTATCGCGCCTACACCGACAAGCACGCCGTTCTCGAAACCTCACTCGGCACCATCGAGTTCGCCTTCCGCCCTGATGCCGCCCCCAACACCGTCTGGAACTTCCGCCAGCTCATCGAGGGCGGGTTCTACACGGGCGTGATCTTCCACCGCATTATCCCGGGCTTTGTCGTCCAGGGCGGCGACCCCACCGGCGCGGGCAACGGCGGACCCGGCTTCCACATTGACCTCGAACGCTCCACCCTCCCGCACGACTTCGGCGTCCTCTCCATGGCACGCTCGGGCGATCCGGACTCCGCGGGCTCTCAGTTCTTCATCTGCCTCTCCCGTGCCCAGACCGCCGGCCTCGACCGCGGCTACACCGCCTTTGCTCAGGCCGTCTCGGGTCACGACACCATCAAGTCGCTCGCTTCGGTCAAGCTCCAGGGCGAACGCCCGATCGATCCGCCCGTCATCACCTCGGCCAAGCTCGTCGATGCGCCGCCCTTCGGCACAGGCCCCAAGCCCATCGATGCCGAAGGCAACCCCGTCGCGACCACGCCCCCGACGGGCACGCCCGCTCAGCCGCCCGCTCAGCCCAAGACTGAATCCCGCTGATCCCCACCGCGGGCTTAGAACTCGAGCTTCACGCTCAAGCCGAAGATTCCCGCCGGCTCGACCTCGCTCTGCGAGATGCGTGTGCCCGTGGAGTCATCCAGGCGATACCGACCCCACGTCGACACGCCGGCCATCGCGTTCAGCGACACGTTCGGCGAGACCTTCCAGTCCGCGCTCAGCTCCACCGGCACGCGCCGCTCGCGGGCCACGCCGTCGGGGTTTGATCCATCCTCGTCCAGGCGGAACACCCTCGTCTCGTATCCCACGCTCAGCGCCAGATCGAGCGAATCGCTCAGGCTGTGGATCAGCGACAGGCTGGGACGCGGGAAGATGCTCCGCCGATAGTCCGTGGACAAACGCCACTTCTCCGCAAACTTCCAGTCCACGCCGATGATCGGCACGAATGTCACGTCTTCTTCGAGCTGCGAACGCACCAGCAGCCCGCCCGTCAGGCGGAACTTCTCGTTGAAGGCGTACCCCGCGCCCAGCACGCCGCCGCCCGTCAGGGTGTCTCCGAAGTCCGCCCCGTCTTCCCCGGCCGAGTTCACGCCGCCGCCGCCGAACCAACTCCACTTGTCGTTGATCCACACGCGGTACAGAACCGACAGATCGATCTCGTTGACCTCGTCCCACGGAGCCGTCGCCCCGAACACCGACGGCGAGTCAAAGTCGTACCACGACCGCTGCCACCCCAGGCTCACCGACGCGAGCCCCTTGTCGCCCACCTGCCGGCTCACCGACAGGCCGGCATTGGCCCGCGCCACCGAAACGCTCCCCCCGCCGTCCGCCTTGAAGTCCGCCGCCGTCGTGTACTCACCCGCCGTCGTGAATGTAATCCGCCAGGGGGAGCCGTCCCCACGCCCCGGCCCACCGCCAGGCCCACCGCCAGGTCCGCCGCCACCCGCTCCCGCTGCCCCGGCTCCCTCGCCGGGCTGACCCATCGCCACGCCGCCCACCGCCGCCAGCAACACCACCATCGAACGGCCCATGTTCATCGTGTTCCCTTTGTGCAAGCAGAAACCTGACCCGTCTTCTCCCCCCGCCCGCCGACCTCTTCGCTCAACCCCCCGAGCCAGACTCAGGGTTTCACTCCAAAGCCCAGCATCGCCCGCTTCGCCTCCCACTCCGCGGCCTCGCGTTTGTTGTCCGAGGGCAGCGTCCCCGTGCCGCCCGCCGCAAGATCCCGCAACGCGTTGATCTCCAGCCTGCTGAGCCGCGTTCCCTCGAACACGTAGTCCCGCCACGCCTCCACCGTCATCGGCACGATCGGTTCGATCAGCCGAAGCATCGCGTCCGCGTACGCGCGGATCTCGCTCTGGGCGTGGCTGTCCAGCCGCAACGACAGGAAGTGCAAAGTGTTGTGGAGATCGCACTTCCAGTACCACTCGGTATACATGTTCACCGGAAGCCCGATGCGGGCCAGTTCCCGGCTCACACCCTGGTCCGTCAGACGCAGGTACTCGTGATAGCTCGATTCGACCGTGTCCAAAAAGCGGACAAACTCATCCGCAGTACGCATGTCCTGTTCGTTCGCCGCCGAACCCACGAACGTCTCTTCGCCACCCTGGCGGTTGCTGCGAGACTGCTTGCGGACCTCTTCCTTGGCCGGCTTGTAGAACCGGTCGGGGATGATCGAGTACCGCCCCGAATACTCGTTGACGTTCGCTGTGCGATGCCGGATCCACTGCCGCGCGATGAAGATCGGCATGCAGACGTGGAACTTGAACTCGACCATCTCGAACGGGGTCGTGTGCCGGTGCCGAAGGAGGTACCGGATCAGCCCCCGGTCCTCGGTCACCTGCTTGGTCCCCTGCCCATAGCTGACCCGGGCGGCCTGCACGATCGCCGCATCCGCCGTTTTGCCCTCGGGACAAAGCCTCGGCATCGCGTCCACCAACGCGATGAAACCGTGGTCGAGCACGGGGATTTCCCAGCGGGCGCTCCCGCTCATCACGTCCCTCAGCGGGCTCTCGGGCTCGACGCGTTTGATGCTGCTCATGGCCCAATATACGCCGCCCGCCGCGATCGCAAAAAAATCTAATCGACCCCGCCGCGGAAAGCCCTTGTGCGCTTGTCTCTTTCACCTGTGCGCGCCGATGATCTAGGTGTGAACGCCACCTTCGCCAGAACCCCCGCCGCCCTCCCGATTCTCGCCTCCCACTGGTCCATCAGGCCGGGGCTGACCTTCCTCAACCACGGGTCCTACGGCGCCGTTCCAAACGTCGTCCTCAAGCACCAGAGCGACCTGCGCCTTCGCATGGAGCAGGACGCCGTCCGGTTCTTCAAGGTCGACCTCGAGAACCTCATGGACGACATGCGGGCCCGGGTTGGCTCGTTCCTCGGCTGCCCGGGGCCGACCCTCGCCCCGATGGTCAATGCCACCGTCGCCCTCGCCACCATCCTCCGCCAGGAGTCCTTCCGCCCGGGCGACGAGATCCTTGTCACCGATCATGAGTACATGTCCGGCATCAACGAGCTCGAACGCATCTGCGCCGCCACCGGTGCAAAGGTCGTTCGCGCCGCCGTCCCCTTCCCCGCAACCTCACCCGACGACGTCGTCAGCGCGGTTCAGTCCGCCATCTCCCCCAGAACCCGGTTCATGATGGTGAGCTGGATCACCAGCGCCACAAGCCTCATCTTCCCCATCCGCAAGCTCATCGCCCTAGGACGCCATCACGGGATCACCACCCTCGTTGACGGCACCCACGCCCCGGGCCAGATTCCCGTCGACATCGCCGACCTGAACCCCGACTACTTCGTCGGCAGCGGGCACAAGTGGCTCAGCGCCCCCAAGGGCACCGGCTTCCTCTACGTCCCCCTCGAACGCCAAGCCAACTTCCGTCCCGTCTGCCTCTCCAGCCGGGCCCACAAAGTCCGCCCCGAGCGACCCCTCTTCCTCCGCGACTTTGACTACATGGGCACCGACGACTATTCCGGCATCCTCTCCGTTCCCGCCGCCATCGACTTCATGGGCTCGGTCCTCCCCGGCGGCTGGAACGCCCTCTACGCCCAGAACCACGACCTGGTCATCCGTGGCGTCGAAGTCCTTCAGAACGCGCTCGGCCTGCCCGTCTGCGGCCCGGAATCCATGATCGGCACCATGGCCACCCTCATCCTGCCCGATCCCCCCGCCGGATCGCGTCCCACCAAGTACGACGATGCTCTCCAGGACGCCCTCGTCGAGCGTCACGGCGTCGTCGTTCCCATCTGGCAGTTCCAGCCTCTGGGCGCCACCAAGCCCCTCCGCGTCCTCCGCATCAGCGCGCAGGTCTACAACTCCATCGAAGACTACCACCGCCTCGCCGATGCTCTTGGCGAAGAACTCACCCGCGAGAAGGCATGACCTCCGCCGGAAAGCCCGCCGGAATCAGCTCAGGCCGATCATTCAGCAGCCCCACCAGAAACTCGTAGGCCTCCACGAGCCTCGGCCCGGGCCTGGCGAACATCTGGTTCCCATCCACAACCACCACCCGACCAGCCCGAACCGCCGGGAGGTCTTCCCACCACGTCGCCTGCGACAAGTCCTCGGCCATGCGCCGCGCCCCCGCCAGCCCCACGCCGCACGGACACACGATCACCCACTCCGGCTGACTCTCCACCAGCCGCTCCGCCGTCACCACGACCGACTTGCCCGCGACCCGCTCGGCCATCTGCGGCCCGATCGCCGCCCCGCTCCCTTCTCGCGCCACCGTCGGGTTCAGCACATGCCGCCCCCCCGCCCGCTCGATCATCTGTGGGACCCAATGACCCCCCACAAAAAGAGGATCCGTCCACTCCAAGAACGCTACCGAGGGTCCCTCCACGAACGGGTTGACGTACTCCTGGGCCGAGAACACCCGCTCGCGCAGTCGGGCCACCTCCTCCATCGCTCGACGCTCCGCACCCAGCGCGATGCCGACCTGCAGCACGGTGTCGAGAACCCCCTCAAAAGTGGTGGGATTCAGCGCGACCACTTCCGGCGGCGTGGGCAAAGAGGCGGCGACGCGACGCACGCTTTCCAGGTCGATCGAGCAGACATCGCACAGGTCCTGCGTCAGGATGTGGGTGGGAGCCAACCGACGCAGCAGCTCGCTGTTCATGGTGTAGAGGGGCTGTCCTGCCGCAACGCGTGTGCGCACGGCCGCGTCGATCTCCCCGGGCCCGAGGTCGGCCGGAATGACCTGCGTTGTGAGAACCGGGCTGTCCAGGGCCGCCGGCGGGAAGTCGCACTCGTGCGAACGGCCCACCAGACGGTTGATCAATCCGATCAGATCCAGTACCTCCGTGGCGGAAGGCACAAGGCTGACAACGCGGGTACTCTGAACCGGGTCCGGGGGGTAAGCCATAGAAGGGGTGGGAACGTGTGGGG
>DDSG01000134.1 GCA_002343325.1 Phycisphaerales bacterium UBA2396
TACACGACCTCTTCCGATCTGGTTGCGTTCATCGTGGATGGCCCGCTCACGGCCGAGGCGCAGGCCCGTGCGCTCCACGCGCACGCGGGCAAGTGGCAGGCGCTGACGCGCGGTGGCGGCGTCGGAGCAACGCTCCGCTTCGAGGGAATCGTGCGACGAGCCGAGCCGGACCACGGCACGGTGAGCGGCGGCGCGGGGGGCGGAGTGGCGGAGCGCGATCTGCTCGCGCTGGACTACCAGACCTACGACCCGATGGCGGAGCGCGGCCTGCTGACCTTGGCGCGCGAGGTGGCCGAGCGGCACGGGCTGAAGTCCATCGTCGCGATGCACAGCCGCGGGCGTGTGGGCGTGGGCGAGGTCTCGTTCGTGCTGGAGGTCGCCGCGCCGCACCGCGCCGAAACCCTCGCCGCCGTCGCCGACTTCATCGACCGCCTGAAGCAGGACGTGCCGATCTGGAAGCGGGCGGTGTGGGCGGGGTGAGGCGATGATGTGGTGTGGACATCATCGGGGCGCTAGCGGCACACGGCAGAGCCTAGTCATCGATCTCTGCCGAAGTTATGGAGTGGAATCCATCATGAAGACCATCATCGAACCATTCCGTATCAAGGCCGTGGAGCCGATTCGGATGACCACGCTCGAGCAGCGCGATGCTCTGCTCCGCGAGGCCCACTTCAACCCGTTCCTGTTGCGTGCTGAGGATGTACTGATCGACCTGCTCACCGACTCCGGTGCGAGCGCGATGAGCAGCGAGCAGTGGGCTGGAGTCATGCGCGGGGACGAGAGCTACGCTGGGAGCCAGTCGTTCTGGCGGCTCAAGGAGACGGTGCAGGGACTGACCGGTTTTGCCAACCTGCTGCCGACGCACCAAGGGCGTGCGAGCGAGCGCATCCTCTTCGAACTCGTTGGCGGTCCGGGCAGGGTTGTGCCCAACAATGCTCACTTCGACACCACGCGTGCCAACATCGAGCACAGCGGCGCACTGGCCGTCAATCTGCCGATCTCCGAAGCCTCCGTTCCCGCTAACCGTCATCCGTTCAAGGGCAACATGGATGTTGCGGCGCTCGAAAGCCTGGTCGCCAAGGTCGGAGCCGAGAACATTCCGCTTGTGATGATGACCATCACAAACAACACCAGCGGCGGTCAGCCGGTCAGCCTCGCCAACCTCAGAGCAGTTCGGGCCGTCTGCGACCGCCACAAGCTGCCACTCTTCTTGGATGCCTGTCGCTTTGCGGAGAATGCCTGGTTCATCAAGATCCGCGAACCCGAGTGCGCAGCGATGAGCGTGCGTGAGATCACGCGAGCGATGTTTGATCTGGCCGACGGGGCGACCATCTCGGCGAAGAAGGACGGGCTTGTCAACATCGGGGGATTGCTCTTGATCAAAGATCGGACCCTGTTCGACAGAGCCTGCAACCTACTCATTTTGACTGAGGGCTTTGTCACCTACGGCGGGCTCGCCGGGCGAGATCTCGAAGCGATGGCCCAGGGCTTCAAGGAAGTTATGGAGGAGGACTACCTCTCCTACCGCATCCGCAGCGTCGCATACCTGGGAGAGAAACTGCTCGCGGCGGGGATCAGGATCATCGAGCCGCCGGGCGGGCACGCGATCTACATCGACGCGGGGCACTTCTGCCCGCATATCCCCGCGAACCAGTTCCCCGGGCAGGCGGTCGTGTGCGGGCTCTATCGCAGCGCGGGGATCCGATCGTGCGAGATCGGCTCGGTGATGGCGGGCCCGCGCCCGGCCGCACCGCCGAAGATGGAACTTGTGCGACTTGCCCTGCCTCGCCGCGCGTACACGCAGAGCCACTACGACTACGTGGCTGAAGCGTGCGCGGAGCTGTTCGGCAATCGCGAGGAGATGCGTGGGCTGCGGATTGTTGAGGCTCCAGAGGTTCTGCGGCACTTTACGGCGAAGTTCGAGGAGCTTTGATACGGGAGCGCCCCGCACTCCGCGGTGGTGCTCGCCCCAGGCGGGCGGTCCACGCCTCGGAAAGCACCGACGCCGCGGCAGGGTGACCAGCGTCACGTCGCTCGGCGCATCGTCGCCGATGCCCTTGGCGTACTGTGAGTCTTGCACTACGTGCATCGATGCGTCCGCGTAGTCGATCGCAAGGAGTCCCGTATGGCCGCCCCGCTTCTCGATGCCACCGCACCCGGGTTTCTCGACCTGCTCCAGATCTGCCCGATCGTGCCCGGCGCCACGGTGAGCAAGCCGCTGCTCAACCTGCCCGAGGGCAAGGTCGTGATCTTCGCGATGGATGCCGGGCAGGAGATGAGCGAGCACAGGGCGCCGTTTGTCGCCACGGTCCAGGTGCTCGACGGCCGCCTGCGGTTCGGTGTGGCATCGACCGAGAAGATCATGGGGCCGAGCGATTGGCTGCTCATGCCCGCGAACGCCCCGCACCGGCTGACGGCGCTCGAGCCCACGCGTTTCGTGCTCACGCTCTTCAAGCGGGCGTGATAGGCACCGCCGCCCGTCTCATAGGGGCCTGAGGAAGTGAGCACGTAACGAACTCGGAACCCTGCGCGCCGACGGCCTTGCCGCAGGCGTGAACGCTTGCCATCGCGTTGCTCCGCGCCCTGCCCTGCTCACAGGACAGCGAATCGGCGACCGGCCCCGCTCCACGGCTTGCCCGAATGCTTCGGACTCCATACTATACGTCAGCCGCCCATGCCATCGAGGTCCAACACCAACCCGCCCATGGCCGATCGAGTCCTCGCCGGTCTCGCCAAGCTCTCGCTCGTGATGCGGCACGAATCGTGGCAGTCGGCCGGCAGGCGTGGGTTGACGCCGACGCAGACTCAGGTCCTGTCGATCCTCGCGGGCTCGCCCGAGCCCATCGGTCTCAAGGAAGTATCGAGACAAATGGCGATCACGATGGGGACGGCCAGCGAGGCGATCGCCGCGCTCGTGGCCAAGGGGCTGGTCCGCAAAGCGCAGTCCAAGTCCGACGGCCGGGCCATCGTCCTCGCGCTCACAAAGCGAGGGACAAAGGAGGCGGCGACCGCCGCGGAGTGGCCGGCATCCCTGGTCAACGCCATCGACGCGCTGCCTGAGCCGGAGCGGGCGGCGCTGCTGCGGGGCCTGATCGGGATGATCCGCACGCTTCAGGACCAGGGTTCGGTGCCGACGGCGCGGATGTGCGTCGGCTGCACGTACTTCCGACCCAACGAGTACCCCGGGCGACCCAAGTCGCATCATTGCCTCTTCATCGATGCACCGATCGGCGATTCGGATCTCCGGATCGACTGCGGCGAGATGCAGCCGGTCGCGGCCGCACTCCGTCCGCGCCTCTGGAGCGTCTTTGTGAACGGGCAAGCACTGGACGATCAAGGACCGGGCACACGGCGGAGCCCATCGAAATCCCGCCGGACCATTCATGTCAGCACGTAGGAGCACATCATGAGCACGAAAGCCACGTTCTACCACGCCGGGTGCCCCGTTTGCGTCGCCGCCGAGCGGACGGTTGCCGAGGGCCTCGATCGGACGAAGTTCAACGTCGAGATCGTCCATCTCGGGCAGCACAAGTCCCGCGTTGCCGAGGCGGAGGAGGCCGGCGTGAAGTCGGTCCCCGCGCTGGTGATCGGCGGGCAGGCGTTCCACATCAACCATGGCGCGGACTTGTCCGTGCTCAAGGGCTGATCCCCGGCGAAATCGTCATCGGCCAGGCACGACGGCTCTGATGCCGGTCCCGCGACCGGCATCAGAGCGTCGCGCGCCGTCTGCATGATGCGTTATAGTCTTGCGAGGAAGGACCGAAGTACGTCCATGAGTTTTCACGACGATCACAACGACACTGGCCACCAACTCCCGCTGACCGCGCCCAGCCGCCCCGCCACGCCCGTCGTGTCTGCCGACGAGGCGATGATCCGCACGCTGGTGGACACGTTTTACGAAGGCGTGCGTGACGATTCCCTGCTCGGCCCGATCTTCGCGCGGCACATCGCGGATTGGTCGCTGCACCTGCCGAAGATGTACGACTTCTGGTCCACGGTGGTGCTGCGTTCGGGGCGGTACACCGGGCGCCCGCTCGAAGCGCACGAGCGCCTGCCCGGACTCACCGAGGCCCACTTCGACCGCTGGCTCGATCTGTGGCGGCGGACCGTCGAGCGTGTCGTGCCCGAGGCCGCCCGGGCCGCGTTCACGGTCCCGGCCGAGCGCATGGCGGCGAACATGCGTGCGGCCCTGCTCCGCGGCGGGCCCGCGAAGTAGCCGACGCGTTGGGCCCGCGCCTCACCGCCAACCAACGCCACACGCCCGACGTCGCTCCGCATGTGCGGCGGTGTCAACGCGGGGCGTGCCGCGCCCCCGGTGCGGCAGCGCCGCGCCACACACGCACCATCACGGCATCAAGCGGGGGGTGCCGGGGGGGCGGCAAAACCGCCGTCTACATGGCCCGCTGGGTCAACACACGCGGCGAAAAGGGGCCGTGGTCGGAAGTCACGACGGCGACGGTGGCGGCGTAAGACAAAGCCGTGATTCCGGCTTACGCTATGATCCGCAGCCGTGACGTGTGCCGCTTCGGAGTACATCCGTTCGACACTGGCCGGCGCATCGCATTGAAAGGATCGGGAATGAGCGCAAAGCAACTGGTCCTGATTGTGGTCATCGCCGTGGTCGCGGCGGTCGCGGCCACCGTCGCCATGCACCTCATGGGCTTTGAGCGGAACACCGCCGTCGCGGGTGGCGTAGCCGGGGCCGTGGTCGGGGCGGGCGTGAGCCGGATGGCCATGCAGAAGAAGTCGGGCCGATAGGGCTCCATTGAGAGCGCCATGTCGGACGCGACTTGGCTGAGCCGCTGGGTCAACACCCGCGGCGAAAAGGGGCCGTGGTCGGAAGTCACGACGGCGACGGTGGCGGCGTAGGGCGGTTACTTTGTCGGTCGTGCCTTGACCGCCACGCCCCACGACTTGCTCTCGGCGAACGAGTTCCACAGCGGCGCATCGCGGGCGATGTCGTAGGGCCTGCCGCACTCGGGGCAGGTCCCCGCCGGGTCGAGCGTGGAAACGTCGTACGCGCAGTGCGTGCACAGACGACCCTCGGACTTCAGGAGCGCTCGGCGGATGCGGCGTGTCCGCAGCAGCCAGAGCGGCGTGAGGCCCAGGATTGGCGCGCCGAAGTCGTAGGCAAAGCCACGCGGCAGGCCCAGCGGCTTGCGAAGGATCAGCCACGCGATGGCGGCGACCGCAAAGAAGATCGACATCCCGACCCAGAGGTACAACGCCCCTCGCATGACCGGCGGGACCAAACGCAGGTTGGGCGGCGAGACCGATCGCATACGACTTTGATTCTAGCGACACACGCCGACGGACCCCGCCGCGCTCGCGTTCCTGACCATGACCACCACGCCGAGTTTCCGCGCGGAGTTCAAGGCGTGCGAAGGCGGAAAAACCGCCGTCTCCATGGCCCGCTGGGTCAACACGCGGGGCGAAAAGGGGCCGTGGTCCGAGGTCACGACGGCGACCGTCGCGGCGTAAGGCATGGACATGCCTTCCGCAGCACTCATCCTGGCGGCGTGCGGGGGAACGGGTGGGCCCCGGGCCGTGAGGCGCTCAGATCGATATGATCAGACGCTACACTCCGGCGCGGGCTCCGAGCAAAGAGTGCCAGCGGGGCACCGACCACGCGAGCAGTCGTCAAGTTCGGGATCGGCGAGGAGCGAGCGAATGGCGCACGGCCATTTCCGCGAAGGGACTTCGGGCCAGGCCCTCAGGCTTTACCGCGACTTGGCGGATTGGTATCCCCTGCTGACGCCGGTCGGCGACTACGCCGAGGGGGCGGCGTACTACAGGAGGTTGTTCGAGACCCACGCCCAGAAACCGCCGCGAACGCTGCTCGATCTCGGCAGCGGCGGCGGGCACAATGCCGCGCACCTCAAGGGCACGCTGGCCTGCACGCTCGTGGACATCTCGCCGGACATGCTCGCGCTGAGCCGCCGGCTCAACCCCGAGTGCGAGCACATCGAGGGCGACATGCGGTCGATCCGGCTCGGACGGTGCTTCGACGGTGTGCTCGTCCATGATGCCATCTGCTACATGGCCTCGCGCACCGATCTTGCAGCCGCGATCGCCACGGCCTTCGAACACACCGCCCCCGGGGGCGTCGCGGTCTTCCAGCCGGATTTCGTCTCGGAGGCGTTCGAGCCCGGCACGGAGTTCGGGGGCAGCGACCGGGGCGGACGCGGTCTGCGGTACGTCGAGTGGCGCTCGGTGCCTGACGCGGCGATCGACTCCTACGTGAGCGACATGGTCTATGTGCTCAAGGACGAGCATGGTGTGGTCGAGATGGTCCATGACCGCCACGTCATGGGCCTGTTCCCTCGGGCCGTCTGGCTGGAGATGATCGCGAGGGCCGGCTTCGAGCCGCTCACGCTTGCATTCGAGCACGGGTCGTACAGCAAGACCGGGTGCGAGGTGTTCCTCGGCCGACGCGCCCTGTCGAACAACGGGGCATGACGCAGGCGATGTCAGGCCGCGCTTTGGTTCCTGACCATGACCACCAAGCCGAGCTTCCGCGCCGAGTACGCGAAGGCGGCGGGGGGGAAGACCGCCGTCTCCATGGCCCGCTGGGTCAACACCCGCGGCGAAAAGGGGCCGTGGAGCGAGGTGACGACGGCGACGGTGGCCGCATAGGCGACCGTGCGGAGAAAGACAGGGGCGACGGTGGCGGCGTGATCCCTACCCTGCTTTCCTTACCCGCCCGATTCCCGTACAATCGCCCCGTGAGCCGATAAAGAGGATACGACTACCTCCGAACCCGGCGATTTCATGGAGGAAAACGCCGCCGTGCCGCCGCCCGCCCATTCTGCCGCTTCGCTAAGACCGCTCCTAGAGGGGTGTGGGTACACGGGCGCGCGCCTGGAAGCGAAGTATCACCTCGGGCAGACGGTGATCCCGCTCGTCGGCTTCGCATCAAGCGAACGTGACATGGACTCGGCGTGCATCGCAGTGGTCGAAAGCACAGCGGACCCGGTGGCAGCGGTGCGATCGTGCTACGAGTTGGCCGCTCCCGTGGTGTGGGTGCTTCACAGCGGCTCGGTGCAGTGGTGGATACAACGGAAGGACGCTCCCGAACGCTTTGAGCCGAATTTCGCGGGCGAGTTTGCCGCGCTAGTGCGGAGGCACAAGAACAAGCTCGATCCGGTCAGCATCTACCAGGGCCGGACGCTGGCACGGATCAACCCGGCGAAGCAACTCGACTTCGTGGATGCCGGGCTGTTGCCGCTCCGCCGTGAAGAGGCGGGCAAGAAACTGCACGACACCGTCGAATCGATGATCGACGCGACGCTGAAGGCGATGAAGCGGCCCAATCCGAGCAAGGCCGCGCTTCGCGACGTCTTTACATCGGTCTTTCGGATGCTCGCAGGAAAGATCCTGAAGGACAAGGGCATCGGTGATTTCCCCTCCGTTGACCTGAGCAAGCCCAAGGCGGTGCTGCACGCCGTCGCGGCGCACTATGACACGACGAATACAACGCCCGCCAAGCCCGCTTCGGGCTACGACGTGCTGAAGGATGCGGCGGCGATCTTGAACGGGCCGCTCAACTTTGCGGTCGTTTCTCCCGAGTCGCTCGCGTACGTCTATGAGCACACGCTCGTGACCAAGGAGCTGCGCAAGAAGCTAGGCATTCACGCCACGCCGCCCTGGCTCGTGGATTACATGAGATCGGAAGAGC
>DDSG01000135.1:0-154 GCA_002343325.1 Phycisphaerales bacterium UBA2396
CCCTGCGGGCCCGCTGGACCCTGCGGGCCGGTCGGACCCTGAGGACCGACGGGGCCCTGCGGGCCGGGGGGGCCCTGCAAGCCGCTCAGGGCGTACAAGGCGTACGGGGCCGGGCGAAGAGACTGGCGGCCCGTCAGCGTCGTGTACGCGCCAC
>DDSG01000135.1:395-548 GCA_002343325.1 Phycisphaerales bacterium UBA2396
CCGTCAGCGTCGTGTACGCGCCACCACCGGCGGGTTGACGGACCGCGATCTCGAGGAACCGACCTTCGCCCGTGGAGAACGGAGCCGCACCAAAGTCGAGCTGCACCACAAACTTCCCGTCGACGACCTGCACGTTCGTCGCCGTCAGCGTCG
>DDSG01000135.1:814-1032 GCA_002343325.1 Phycisphaerales bacterium UBA2396
GTTGACCAGCGAGCCGCCGCTCTTGAGCTCACCCTGATAGGTGAACGCGTTGCCGACCGGGGCAGCCCCGGCGAGGTTCACGAGCGTGGCCGCCGCGAGGCAGGCCGCCCCGGCAGCGAGCGAAGCGATACGACGGTGGATGCGATTCGACATGAGGATCCTCCCTTGGATTGACCAACTCTTCTGTGACGAGTGCGGGCAGCCAGCCCGGCGCGCAG
>DDSG01000135.1:1228-1489 GCA_002343325.1 Phycisphaerales bacterium UBA2396
GCGGGCAGCCAGCCCGGCGCGCAGCGCTCTGCCGCAAAGATACAGGCGGCCGATTCGACCACAAAGGCCAAAGAAACAGCACCGCCAAGGGCAGAAAGCCGCACGTGCACGGCCCGCGCGCGGGAAATGGGCAGAATTTCGCGAAGAAACCAAGTATTATCGGACGATTAGAAGGCTCGCCGCGTCGGGTTCGGCGCGATGTTGTCCCGCCCTGGGATGATCAGGTCGGCGATCTCCATCACCTCGGCGAAGCTCTCCTTT
>DDSG01000135.1:1835-11731 GCA_002343325.1 Phycisphaerales bacterium UBA2396
GAGCAGCAGCCCGCACAGCCCCGGCGTTGCGCCCGGCAGCGGAAAGAGGCTCACCCGCTCGGCCAGCGTGTCGGGGGCGGCCATGCACTTCTGCAAGACCGCGACATCCTGTTCCAGCATCGTGCGAACGGTGGGGTCCGCGTGCGGCTCCTCAGCCAGACGAGCGAGCTGCGACGCCAGCGGGACGCCGACGGCCTCACGCTCCGTCTCGCCGATCCACCAGGAGGCGTGGTCAAAGAGCCGAATCCCCCGCCGCGCGTCCGGGTGAAAGGACGTCAGGAAGACGTCGGTGATCGCGCCCGGCCTCAGGCCCGTGCGTTCGTGCAGCCTGGCCTCGAGCGCCGGCGCGGGAAGCCCCGGATCCACCAGAATGCGCCGATCTCCGGACTTGATCAGGACGGTCGTGGCATGCCCAGTCCGGACGGGCGCTCGCTCGCCCCACAGCGGGTTTGCGTTCAGACAGCCGATGCTGATGATGCGATAGTCGATCATGGCGGATTCTTCACTCCCCAGCGACGGCGTGATCCCGATCGGCGCGGAGTCGCTCGAGCGCGGGGTGACGCTCGGCCTTCTTGGCCTTCAGTGCTTCGATGACGGTCGGTGGGACCATGTGCTTGAGCGCGTCGAGATCGTCGCCCATGGCGGTGATCTGCTTGATCAGGCTGCTGCTGGTGTACGCGAAGCTCTGCCCCGCAACGACGAAAGCGGTCTCGAGCCCGGCGACCTCGCGATTCGTCACCGCCTGCTGGATCTCGTACTGAAGGTCCGAGAGGTTGCGAACGCCGCGGAGCAGGGCCGCCGCTCCGAGCGAGCGGGCGAAGTCAACGGTCAGCCCGGTGAACCCGCGGACCGTGACCTTGGCCCCCTCGGGCTCGCGGGCCAGCAGGTCCTCGATCAGCACGCGCACCATGCGGACGCGTTCCTCGGCGGAGAAGAGCTGGTCCTTGGCGGGGTTGCGACCGACCGCGACGATCAGTTCGTCAAACAGCCGCCGGCCGCGCTGGATGACGTCCATGTGGCCGTAAGTGATCGGGTCGAACGACCCGGGATAGATCGCCAGATGTTTGCGGGTACCCATCGGCGAAGTGTACGGAGGATGGACGAAACACAACCCCCGCCCATGGAGGGCGGGGGTGTTCGGGAGGAAGGTAGAACGCCTGGTTTCAGCGGCGGCGACGCATGCCGATCAGGCCGCCGAGCGTCATCAGGGCGAGCGAGCCGGGCGTGGGCACAAGGGTGGACGTGCCGACCGCGATGATGTCGGGCCCGTTGAACGCGGAGATGTTCTGGAAGCGGAACCCGACAAGGTTCGTCCAGGACGCATCAAGGCTGATGCCCACGCCCTTGACCGCCTGGGCGCCCGAGATCTCGAGGGTGTCGAGCGTCCAGCCCGTCGCGCCTGTGCTCGAGCGGTTCATCACGATCGGGCCCGTCAGCGACCCGTCGGCGAAGATGCCGAAGATTCGCAGATCGCTGTTCCCGCCGCGTTCAAGGATCGCCAGCTCGACCGTGTCGGCGTTGGCGTCGGCGCTGAGGAACTGCCCCGCCGCGAACCGCAGGTCGAGCGTGTACGCGCCGGCGTCCTCGCCGTCGATGATCCACGACATGTTCTTGTATCCGTTGAACGACCCGAACACCTCGGCCAACGTCCCCGTGCCCATCCCCTCGCCCGCGAAGGGCGTCGCGTTGTCGGCGCGGTCCGGGTTGGCGGCGTAGGCGTTTCCGCTGGTGTTCATGTCGCGGCGGATCGCGTCGTTCCACCCGTGGAAGCCCGCGTTGTTCGTCAGGCTGCCGTCACGCCAGTTCAGGAAGTTCGACCCGTTCCACAGGGTCGACGATCCGGTAAAGCCGATCGTCTTCAGCTCGCGGTTGCCGCCATGCAGGACGGACGAGGTCTTCGAGGATTGCACGCCGTAGAAGACCGGCGAAGCGTGGGCGGCAACGGGAAGAGCAGCCAGGGAAATCGCGGCGAGGGTCATACGCATCTGTGGTTTCTCCATGGACATCGTGGGCCTGTGTCCGAGTGAAACATGCCACGCCGACGCATTGCCGACGAGGTTTGGAGGCGCGATTCGCGTGATGGGACCTGGGGGAGCCGACACAGACGTCAAGGGACAAAACGAAAGCACGGGCCGCGCCAAGCGCGACCCGTGCGGGGGATTGGTACCGAGAAGTGCTCAGCGGCGACGACGGCCGATGGTCAGGCCCGCCAGACCCAGAAGCGCGACGCTGCCCGGGGCGGGGGTGACGAACGACTCGCTCTCCCCGTTGGCGAAAGCGATAACGTGCATCCCGACGCGGAGGCTGCCCGAGTTCATCGCGGCGATGAGGTCACTGATGGAGTTGCCGCTGGTCGTCTTGAAGCCGAAACAGACCGGATTCCGAATCTCCTGTGCACACCTCCCAGTCATTGCGCATCGAAGGTGAACCAAGTCGCTGAAGTTGATGAGAAGGCCACTCAAATGGGCCATGGGATTGGGGCACCCACCGCGCGGCCGACGCTGGTCGGAGCACACTCAAAGAAATCGGTTTTTGGTTGGGTGCCCAAAGGCGGACGGCTGCACGCCGGGCCGTGCTACCCTTGGTCGCCTATGCCGACCATCACCATCAACGGCCGCCGTTGCGAGTTCACCCCCGGACAGACGATCCTTCAGGCGGCCAACGCGGCCGGCGTGGAGATCCCGCAGTACTGCTACCACGACGGGTTGTCGGTCGTGGCCAGTTGCCGCATCTGTCTCGGCGAGGTGTGGTCGCCCGACGCCAAGACCGGCCAGCTTGTCGCGCAGATGGGGGGCAAGCTCCAGCCGACCTGCCAGACCCCGGCGACCGACGGGGCGGTCGTCTACACCGATAGCCCCAAGGCCGTCGCCAACCAGAAGGCGGTCATGGAGTTCCTGCTGATCAACCACCCGCTGGATTGCCCGGTCTGCGACCAGGCGGGCGAGTGCTATCTGCAGGATTACTCCTACGAGTACGGGCGGGGTGTCTCTCGCTTCGAGGAGCAGAAGGTCAAGCAGCCCAAGAAGGATCTGGGCGAACACGTGCTGCTCTACAGCGATCGGTGCATCATGTGCACCCGCTGCGTGCGGTTCACGCGAGAGGTTTCCGGCACGTCCGAGCTGATGGTGGCGGGGCGCGGCAACAAGGAAGAGATCGACGTCTTCCCGGGCGTGCCGCTCGACAACGAGCTGTCCGCCAACGTGATCGACCTGTGCCCGGTGGGCGCGCTGCTCGACAAGGACTTCCTGTTCGCGCAGCGCGTCTGGTTCCTCAAGAGCACCCCCTCGATCGACGGGATCACCGCCAGCGGCGACAACATCTGGGTCGAGCACAACGAGGGCAAGGTGTACCGCCTCAAGCCACGCACCAACCTCTCGATCAACAAGTGGTGGATCACCGACGAGGTGCGCTACGGCTGGAAGCACGTGAGCAGCGAGGCGAGGCTCCGCACGCCCCTGCGTCGTCAGTACGGCACGCTCATCGAGAGCGACTACGCCCGCGCCTACGAGGTGGCGGTCGAAGGGCTTCGCAAGGCCCCGGTAGGCGGAAAGCGCCTGCTGGTGATGGTCAGCCCGATGCTCTCGTGCGAAGAGGCGTTCCTGCTGGGTCGGCTGGCCCAGGAGCTCGATCCCTCGGCGAGGTTCGCGGTGGGCCCGGTGCCCGTGCGCGGGCAGGACAAGGTCTTCCCCGCGGGAGCCGCCGAGACCGACAAGAAGGCGTTCAAGATGTACGCCGAGAAGGCTCCGAACGCTCGCGGCGTGCGTCGCGTGCTGGCGGCCCTGTCGGGCGGGCGGGCGCCGATGGAGTATGCCGACGCGCTCCGCGCGATGGGATTGGGCACCGGCGGGAGCGATATCGGGGCGGTCGTCCTGACGGGCAACTATCCGAGCGAGTGGGCGACCAGCGAGCTGTGCGATGCGCTCGGCGGCAAGTTCGTGGTGCTGATCGACACGCTCGCGGGCCGGCTCGTCGAGAAGGCCGACGTCGTGCTGCCGGGCGCGACGTGGCTCGAGAAATCGGGGACCTTCGAGAACGCGCGGGGCGCGTTGCAGGCCTTCGAGCAGGCGGTGCCGGTGATCGAGCTGGCCAAGAGCGAGGGGCAGTTGGTGCTCGATCTTTTGGCCGAGGCGCAGCGGGTTCCGTCGCGGGCCGCCGACACCGAGTGGGTCGTGCTGAACACGACGGTGGGGCAGGTGGCGGCGAGTGTCGAGGTGGCGCCGCCGCGGGCCAAGGCGTTCAACGCCGCGAACGTGCGTATCGAGATGGCCAAGGCGTCGGCGGATCTGGGGGTCTTTGTCACGCAGGTCAGCGTGCCGGAATCGCGGAACGACGCGCGGACCGACATGCCCCTGGTCGAGCTGTAACGACCCGAGTCTCCCATGTGGATCGAGCTGATCGTGATCTCCGCCGTGGTAGGTGTGCTGACGGTGGTCGGCACGCTCGCGTGGTGGAAGCTGGCGGACAACTGGGTGGACGATGAACACAAGCGGTTCAAGCCGCGCAAGCCCACCGCACGCGCGGGAAAGCCCGCCGAGCAGAAGTCCGCTGACGCGAGTTCGTAAGGAGAGGCCATGCTGAGCATGCTGGGGCTGGTGTGCTTCCTGTCGCAGCCCGCGCCGATCGCGCCGCCCTTGCGCGAAACCGACGAGCAGCGCCTGATGCGGCGGCTGGATGAGCTCCCGACAGAGCGGGCGGCCTTGGGCACGCGTGCTGAGCGAGCCGGGCTGCGCAAAGCAGAGGAACACCTGCTCGCCGACCTTCGCGCCCGCGGGCTGAACCCCCGCACGGAGGAGTTCAGTTGGACCTCGCCCGCCCTCACACGCGCGGTCGGACGGTCGAATGAGGCCGAGAAGGCCTCCGGCGGTGCGGGCGACGAGATCGTGCCGACGACCTTCCGCAACGTCATCATGGACTTTCCGGGGATGGCCCCCGGCTCGCCCCGCGAGGTGCTGATCGTCGCGGCCCACTTCGACGCCGTCCCAGGCAGCCCGGGCGCAGACGACAACGGCACCGGTGTCGTCAGTCTTCTCGAACTGGCGGACGCGCTCGCGGCCCGGCGCGTTCGGCGTGATGTGCGCCTCATTTTCTTCACGCTCGAGGAAGTGGGCCTGATCGGATCACGCGAGTACGTCAAGGCGCACCGCGACGCGTGGAGCCCGCCTGACAAGTCCGCCCCGCCCGCCGAACGCGTCGTGGGCATGATCTCTCTCGAGATGCTGGGCTTTTTCAGCGACGAGCCGGGAAGCCAGAAGAGCCCGATCCCCAAGGTCGGCGACAAACCCATCGTCGACTTTGAAGTGCCCACCGCCGGGAACTTCATCGGCCTGGCGGGGATCTCGCGGTTCAAGAGTTTCAGCGGCGGGTTGGCGGAGGCGATGCGGCGTGCCGAACCGGAGCTCCCTGTGGTCGTCGCCGACTTTTTGCCCATCGCCCCGCCCGACTTTCTGCGGAGCGACCACGCCCCGTTCCTGTCGGCGGGGATTCCGGCGGTCATGCTGACGGACACCGCCAACTTCCGCAATCCGCACTACCACACGCCGGGGGACACGCGCGAGACGCTCGACGCCAAGCGATGGGCGAAGGTGACGCGGGCGATGATCGCGGGCGTGATCGAACTGGCCGACGCCGAGCCGCCCGTCAAAGAGGGAGCCAAGCCGGACGCGGGACCAAATGGAGCGCGTTAGCGACCGAGCCGCTGGAGCAACTGTTCGAGGGCGGCGTCGAGCCGCTCGGGCGTGTCGTAGTCGCCAAGCCTGAGCCGACGACGCACCGACTCCACGAGTTCGAGCCGAACCGACGACAGGCGCCGGAAGCGATCCGAATCGAGCGTGTCGCGCCTGGCGTTCATCGGTCCAACTCCCTTGCGCGAAGCGCCGTGCGGCGCTACGGTCTCACCGTGGACAAAGCCAAAGGCCATGACGGAGGTCTCCAAACGGCCGCCTCGTGCGGCACTGGCGTGCGTGGGTCTCTGACCCGCCGGCCCTCCGTGGCTGGGGCGTGTCGCTGCTCCCGAAGTATCGACGACCGACCTTCAAGATCTTGAATAGGATCCAAAAACCGAACAGATTTCCTAACTCGAATGTGTGAATGGGTTTGTGGCGTATAACCCGGAGGGTGACGTGGAGACGTTCGTAACGAAATTCTGTGCGATGGCGATCGGCGTGGTTGTCCTGTTCGGCACCGGATGTGCTGGCGACGGCTCCGCCGAAATGCCGGATCGGCGCGAGGAAGGGCGGGAGGTCTTTCGGCCGCAGTGGGCGGTGAACACGCCGGACATCGGCGACGGTGGGGCCGGCTCGACCCGTGTGCTCGCCGACGACGCGCCCAAGCGTTCAAACTGGTCGATTCTGCTGGGCACGTTCACGGGCGAGAGCGCGCCGCTCCAGGCCGCCCGGGCGCTCGAAACCGCGCGGGGCGAGGCGGGGTTGTCGCGTGCCTTTGTGGAACGCCGGGCCGATGGGCTCGCGCTACTGACCGGTTCGTTCGAGCAGGGCACCTCGGAAGAGGCGAGGCAGGAGTTGGCGTCGGTGCGAAAGCTCCGTGTCGGCGGCGAGACGATCTACGAGGCGGCGTCGCTGGTGCCTCCGGCCGTCATGGGCCAGGCCGGGTCGATCCCCGAGATGGATCTGCGCAACGCCCGCCGGGCGTTTGGGGAGAAGTCGAATCTCACGCTCCAGGTCGCGGTGTATGGGTACGCCGACCCGAACGTCGAGCCGAGCGAAAAGGAGCGGGAGGAGTTCCGACAGGCCGCCGAACAGGCCGCCCGAAAGCTCAGGAGCGAGGGCGACCAGGCGTTCTACTACCACGGCCCGCGTCGGAGCATGGTGACAGTCGGCCTCTTTGAGACCGCGGATCTGAGGGACGCCCGCGTGCGCTCGCTGCGCACCAAGTACCCCTACAACCTGGTCAACGGCGCGCCGGTGAAGCTCGGCACGGGCGGCAGGCCCAGCGAGCAAGGGTCGTATCAGGAGAGCTTCTTTGTGCGCGTGCCCTAGCGGCCCGCCGCGTTGAAGACGCCCTGGATCGCGAGCGGTTCGATGCGGCGTGCCGACCACGATCCCGTGCTGTCACGCGACCAATCGATCAGCCACCACGAGAAGTTGAGCGACCTGGTGGTGTCGTCTTCAACGCGGATCAGGAGCTGTGTCTGTCCTTGATCCGCCGACGGCAGGTGCGCCTGAAGATCGAGCACCGCCCACGCGCGCACGCGATAGGCCGATCCGAGCGTCTGATCGATGCGGTCGATCATCGCGTCACGCCCTTGGAGCGAGCCGATCCGACCGCCGACAAGGGCCACATCGGGCGCAAGAAGTGCCGAGAGACGTCCGCGGTCTGCCTTGGTGGTCGCGTCCATGAGAGAGAGCGCAACGCCGGCCAGCCGCTCTCGGGGGGTGTCGATGGCGCGGCCGAGCCCCCAGAGCCCGGCGGCGGCCAGCACCGCCAGCGCCCCCACACGCACCGCGAGGGGGCCGCGGCCCACGTGGTTGAGGATCAGAGCCGAGCAGAGTCCGAGAAGCAGAATTGTGGCGGCGGTCCACCCCGACTCCTCGAGCGCAAGTCGTTCCAGCACAGGAGGATCGGGAAGTGGAGCCGGCGGCGGGAAGTTTGGGATGAGCTGCATTTTCCAGTCTCCTCGCGGCGAGGCCCGATGAGCCACGCGATACGCCCGGATGGCGTGGAGTGGTGCGTCACCGTAGGGGGGCGGACCCTTCGGCCATCTTCCGGCGGCGGAGACCAGCCCGATGCCCGAGCCTGTTGCCTTTGACGCCCGGTTGTTCGACGCGAACCTGCGAGTGCTGGAAGTCGGTTCGCCGCAGGTGGCCGCGCGGATCCGGTCGGCGGGAGAGGTGTCGGGGGTCGAGTTTGTGCGCGCGGCGGACGGCGGTCTGGCGGCGGTGTACCGGCTGGGGGGGGACGTGCTGCAGATGTCGAGCCTGTACAGCCCGATCGACGAGGGGCGGTCCTTGGCAGACGCGGTCGACTACACGACGACGGGCGCGGTGTTCGTGGTGGGGTTCGGGGTGGGGCATCACGTGCGGGCGATGGCCGAGCGGATCCGCCGAACCGGCGTGCTGTTCGTCTATGAACCGGATGTTGCGCTGCTGCGCGGGGTGCTTGGGCGGGTGGATTGCCGCGAGTGGCTCGGCGCGACGAACCTGGTGCTCATGCTCGCGCCGGACTCCGGCTCGGTCTCTCGCGAGGTGCAGGGGTACGAGGGCGTGATCGCCTCGGGGACGAAGGTGATCGAGCACCCGGCGAGCCGACGGCGGCTGCTGTCGTCTTCCGGCGAGTTTCTGGCAACGCTCGCCTCGGCGATCGGCTCGATCCGAACGCACGTCGTGACGGCGCTGTGTCAGGTCACGACGACGATGTCGAACCTTGCACACAACGCGTGGGCGTACGCGAAGGCCGAGGGGATCGCCGAACTGAAGGGTGCGGCGGCGGGTCGGCCGGCGGTGGTTGTGTCGGCCGGGCCCAGCCTGGCGCGGAACATCGAGGAACTGAGCAGGCCCGGTGTGCGTGACAAGGTGGTGATCATTGCGGCCCAGACGGTGCTGAAGACACTGCTGGCGCGAGGGATCAGGCCTCATTTCGTGACCGCGCTGGACTACTCGGAGGTTTCGGCCCGGTTCTACGAGGGGCTTTCGGCGGCGGATGTCGAAGGGATCACGCTCGTCGCGGAGCCCAAGGCGAACCCCGCGATTCTTCGGGCGTTCCCGGGCGTGGTGAGGTGCCCCGCCGAGCCGATTCTTGACGAGGTGCTCGGGGAGGGCTTCCGGCGCGACATGGGCGAGATCCGATCGGGAGCGACGGTGGCCCACCTGTCGTACTACCTTGCGAGGCACCTGGGGTGCGATCCGGTGGTGCTGGTGGGGCAGGATCTGGGCTTTACCGACGGGCAGTACTACTCGGCGGGCGCGGCGATCCACCAGGTGTGGTCGGGCGAGCTGAGCGAGTTCAACACGATCGAGATGATGGAATGGCAGCGGATCGCGCGGATGCGCGGGATCCTGCACCGGGCGAAGGACCATCTGGGCCGGAACGTCTACACGGACGAGCAGATGCGAACGTACCGCGTGCAGTTCGAGCGGGACTTTGCCGAGGACGCCGAGCGAGGGCTGACGATCATCGATGCGACGGAGGGGGGCGTGCGAAAGGAGGGCACGAGGCTCTCGACGCTGCGCGAAGCGCTGGAGGGCTTCACTCCCGCCGGCCCATGGTCGGCGCCGGCGCGATCGCGCGGCACGGATGATCCGTCGCGTGCTCGGGCTGTGCGCGAGCGGGTCGAGGCGGTGCGGGCCGACGCGGTGCGCGTGGGCGACATGGCGGGGCAGGCGGCGTCGCTCATGAACGAGATGCTGCGGCTCCACGGCGACCACGAGAAGGTGAATCGGCTCATCATGCGGGCGCACGAGCTGGCGCACAAGGCGGCGTCGCTCAAACCGGCCTACGCCCTGGTGCAGCACATCAACCAGACCGGGACGCTGCGTCGCTACAAGGCCGACCGGGCGATCCATATGACCGAGGGCATGAGCGACCTCGGCCGTCAGCGGCGGCAGATGGAGCGCGACAAGTCGAACGTCGAGTGGCTGCGCGACGCGGCGGAGGAGCTGGCGGGGATCTTCGGGCGCGCGCTCGCCGCCGAGAGCGGCAAGCCGGCCGCCAAAGTACGGGCGAAGGCTGATGGCTCGGTGTTGCCGCTGGCTTCGGCCCGGGTCCGCGCGTGCATCGCGGTTGATTTCGAGCGTGGCGGGCTTTGGACGCCCAGGGATCTGGCGGAGAAGATCGCCGGGCGGACCGTGCTCGCCGCGACGGTCGAGCGGCTCTTGCGATCGATCGAGCTCGACGGCGTGGCGGTGCTGACCTCCGACGTGGAGCGCGCCCGGGCGCTTCTG
>DDSG01000103.1:0-3765 GCA_002343325.1 Phycisphaerales bacterium UBA2396
GGTCGCTCGTCGCGCGGGGTGGGAAGCGGAAAAGTCTTATGGGGCAAGACGTTGACGCGGTGCCGGGGGGTGCGGATACTCTCCCCCTCCCGAGCGTTCTCCGGGCCGGGTCGCCCCGAGGATCGCGGCGTCAACCGGCGCGCGGAGTCGGGATCGAGTGGGCGAGGTCATCGATGGGCACCGTGACGAAGAAGGACATCATCGACCGCATCGTGCAGCGGACCAGCGAGCCGCGCGCGGTTGTGAAGAAGGCTGTGCAGGAGTTCCTTGATCAGGTGATCATGGAGCTCAAGCGCGGGAACCGTCTTGAGTTCCGCGATTTTGGGGTCTTTGAGCTCAAGCGCCGCGCGGCCCGCGTGGCGCAGAATCCCAAGACGCTCGAGCGCGTCAGCGTGCCCCCCAAGGTCACCGTGAAGTTCAAGGTCGGTCGCCTTATGCGAGAGAGCCTCGAACTGGGCGACCAGCAGAAGGCCAAGGCGGCCGCGGCCAAGCCGGCACCGGCCGACGCCTGATCGTTATCGGGACGGGGTTGCCTCGGCGACTTCGGCGGGCAGCGGGGCATCGAGCACGAGGGTGATGGGTCCGGCAGAGACGGCGATTTTGCCGTCGATGACGGCGACGCGCGATGGGGCATCGAACATCGAGAGCGCGGTATCGAGGACCATGCGTCCGCCCGGGAGCGAGACGATCTGGAGGGTCGGAGTGCGCCGGCCGTCACGCGTGGACTCGGGGCCTGCCTCCAGCATCACGGCGGCGTTGTTGGCGAGGGCGACGAGGCGGTCGCGGGCGGTTTGGCCGGCGGCGTCGATGCCGGCGAGCTCTCCGGTTGGGTCGAAGCAGGCGATGCCGTTCTCAGACGCCAGGACGAGCGATCCGTCGGGGCCCTCGGCGATGGTGTTGCCCGGGTCTTCGGGGTCGCGTTGGCGGCGGATGTCGCCAAGTCGTCCGGCGGTGCGGAGCGAGGGGTCGCGAGCGACGCCGGTGGCGAGGTCGATCTGCCAGAGTTCCTCGGCCTGCGAGAGCAGGAGGAGGCGTTGCCCGACGACCCAGGCATCGACGGAGCGTTGGGCGGCGGGGCCGGCGAGGGACCAGTCGACCGAGCCGTCGGCGGGGTTCCAGGAGGCGATGGAGTCGGCGAGTCCGATGATGACGCGATCGCCCGCGGCGCGGAGCCAGCGGGGGCTGGCGCGCATGGGCTTGTCGGGGCCGCCGACGGACGCGCCGGGGGTGCCTGTGAGCGTGTCGAGGGCGAGCACCTGGGGCATGGTTTCGACGTCAACGATCCCCGCGACGACGAGACGACCGGCGGCGATGGCGGCGTCGTAGACCGCGGTGGTCGGCAAGGAGCGCGTCCAGCGGGCCTTGCCGGTGGCGAGATCGAAAGCGACGGCCCGGCCTCGGCGTTCGATGAGCACGGCGGTGGTCTGGTCCGCGGCGACGAGCATGTCGCTGGGCTGCACGTCGCCGTCGAGGGGCGTGAAGAGCGGGGTGGCGTTGTCGTCTTCGCCCGGGGGAAGCAGGGAAGCGAAGTGGGGCGTGGTCCAGAGCGTCTCGCCCCGGGTGTTGATCAGTTCGAGGCGTGGTCCGCGCTGGTCGCCGGGCCAGAAGAGCAGGGTCGCGTCCCACGACATACGGAGGACGGAGGGGCGTCCCTCGGCCTCGGCGAAGGATCGGGTCCAGAGGGGCGCGAGGCGGCCGTCTTCGGGGCTGGGCGCGAAGAGGGCGATCTGCTTTCCGCTCAGGGAGAGCATGGGGAGCTGGTCGGTGGCCTGTCCCTGGGCGAGCGCGAGGCGTTGGCGGAGGATCGTCCAGCCCGGGATGGCCTGCACGGCGCGATCGACGGCTGGCCCGATCGCGGGGCGGCGACTCTGGGACGAGAGGTGGCGCGAGATCCCGTCGAGGAGCGTGGCGCGGTCGATTGGACCGGCGGCGTCGGCGAGGGAGAGCTGCGGGTTGGTGCTGGCGAGACGATCGAGGAGTCGGAAGGCCTCGCCCGGGCGACCCTGGCGGGCGAGGAGTGCGATGAGGCGTCCGGCGATGGGGCCGATGGCGTCGGGGACGGGCTGGCGTGAGACGCGGGCGACGGTTTCGAGGCTGGTGAGGGCGGCGCCGAGAGCGGCGGAGGCTTTGCGCGACTCGTTGTCGGCGAGCCAGAGATCGGCGGCGCGGAGGAAGGCGTCGGGCGAGACGCGAGCGAGCGGGTAGCGGCGTGCGAGGGCGTCGAGATCGGTGGCGATCGCCTGCGGGCCGAGTTCCGCCAGTTCTCGCTGGGCCTGGGCGGCGAAGCCTTCGTAGGGGCGATATCCCTCGCGGGCGAGCAGATCGACAAGGCGGAGGCGGGCGATCTCCCAGGCGGGCCTGGCGGCGCCGGCGTCGCCCCATCCGGAGAGGGAGGCGGCGCTGCTGGATGGGTCTTGGATGACGCGCTGGTAGGCCTCGACGGCGTCGCGGACGCGGCCGCGATAGTCGTGGGTCCATGCGTCGAGCAGGCCGGCGTGGGCCCGATCAAAGTCGGAGTCGGCGGCTCGGGCGAGACGCAACGCGAGCGCATCGAGCGTGTCGCCGGGGATCGGCGGCGTCTGCTCGGAAGACTCGGCGGCTTTGCGAGCGGTGGTGAGGAGGGCGGCGAGGCGTGCGAAGAGTCTGCGGCGAACGTCCTGGTTGGTTGAGTTGTCGGGGTCGGCCTCGACGATGGTGAGCAGCTTGTCGGCGACGGCGGGGATGCCCGCGGGCCGCGATGCACGAGCGGCGATCTCGACGTAGGTCAGGCAGGGCGTGGGATCGGTGGGGCGATCGGCGATCCAGCGCAGAAGCCTGGGCTCGGCGGATTCCCAGGTCTGGTAGCTGTGGAGGGCGGCGGGCGTGGCGACGACGAGCTGGCCGTCGGCGGCGAGGGCGTGCCCGCCTTGCTCGAGCGCGACCAGACGGGGCTCGACGGGGTTGGATGGGTCGATCATCACGAGCCCGGTTTCGACCGGGACAGCGAGCGATGGACCCGCGGCGAAGGCTCGCCCGGCAAGATTGAGCGGCGCGGGCTCGCCGAGGGTGACGTCGTCTTTCTTGACACTCAGGAGGCGCAGATCGGGGCTGAGAGAGACCTCGCCCCGTGCAGGATCGGCCGCGGGAACGAAGGCGATGGCCCCGACGCCGACTAAGGCGATCTTGTCCGCGACGCGGACGAGGTAGCGGGGCGAGCCGAGTTCATCGGCCTTTCGGCGTTCGCGGATGGCGCCGGTGGTCCGGTCGAGGACGAGCAGATCGCTGGTGACGGGTTCGAGCAGGATGAGTCGATCGGCGTCGACGATGGGCGCGGCGCCGGCCCAGGGGTGGGCGTCGGAACGGCTGGAGGTGTAGCGGAAGAAGTTGTCCTGCGCGGGGGCTTGGAAGCGGCGGACCCAGAGTGGCCTTCCTGTGGAGGCTTCGTAAGCGCCAACGACCCCGACGCCGTCGGCGCGGTAGACGATGCCGTCGGCTGCGGCGAGAAGTTCGGCGGGTCTGGCGGGTCGGTTGTAGGGTGGGACGCCGATGCTGGCGAGCGGGCGGACCCAGCGGAGCGAGCCGGAGGAGGCATCGAGACCCGCCAGGGCGACGGCGGCGACGCGTCGGCCGCCGGTGAGCCTGCCGAGTGAGACGACGGCTGTGTCTTCGACGAGAAGTGCGGGCCCGCGGATGGAGCTGTCGGCGATCTGCGGATCGAGCGAGGCGGGGGCGGCGGACCAGAGGGGTTTGCCTGTGGCGGGGTCGAGGGGGGGGGCGCGCGGGGCG
>DDSG01000103.1:3938-4106 GCA_002343325.1 Phycisphaerales bacterium UBA2396
ATCTGCGGATCGAGCGAGGCGGGGTCGGCGGACCAGAGGTGTTTGCCTGTGGCGGCGTCGAGGGCGTGGACGCGCGGGTCGCCGTCGCGTTTGTAGCCCGAGATGGCGTAGCCGGTGACGGCCAGGGCGATCCCGCCGTGTACGGTGACGGTGTTGAGGGATTCAAAG
>DDSG01000113.1:0-7272 GCA_002343325.1 Phycisphaerales bacterium UBA2396
AAGCCGTCGTTGTTGAAGTCGGCGGTGGTGCCGTCGGGGCACGATTCGCCTTCGAAGCAGCGGATGAAGTCGTCGTAGTCGAAGAAGTCGAGGAAGCCGTCGCGGTTGAAGTCCGCCGGGCAGGGGGGCGACGAAAGGAACCGGATGCCCCGCGCGTTGGGCCCGCCGAGCGAGGCGACGGCGGCATCGCTGAGCGCTTCGTCGGTGAAGTACATGCTGCCGATGTAGACGCTCTGGCCTCGGCCCAGCAGGTCTGAGAAGAGGCAGACCGTGGAAGACATCGGGGTTGCTGGGCTCGTCGGGGAAAGCACCCAAGGGCTTGGGAACTGGCCCCACGCCTGCCACGTCGCCGCCGGCACGGGCGTGCCGAGGGCGTTGGTGCTCGAAACGTCGGCGTAGCGGGGGTCGCTGGGGTTGGTGGCGGCGTAGATCCAGTCGCCGCCCGTCAGACCCGCAAAGACGCCGTCGACAAAGAGCCGCCCGGTCTTCGCGCGATAGCCATCACTCGACAGAGCGAGCCTGAACCAGCGGTCTGGCCCGATCGCGGGAACAGGCGTGCCGTTCCCCGCCGACTGGTAGTTCACGTGGGCCACGCCGCCGATGTTGCGGATGACCATGTCGGCCTCGCCGTCGTTGTTGTGGTTGTCTTCGATGAGAGGCACGACGAATTCGCCGGCGTTCCACGACGACGAGGGGATGTAGAGGTCCCACACGATCGTCCACTGACCCAGGTGGTCGTCGGGCCAGTACTGGCGCGTCGCGGGGAACAGTGCGAAGCCCAGCCCACGGCTCTTGGCGCGGTTGGCGGGGTCGGCGAGGTTGCGCGGGGGGCTGGTGCGGAAGACCTGGGCGTCGACGCCGTTGATCGGCGCGATCCCGAAGGATGACGTCGTGCCGAACGCCGACTGGAGCGAGGTGACACCTGTGGGCGTCGGCGGGTTGGGGTAGGTCGTGGTCTCGCCGGGCCCGCCGAGGATCGGCCCGAAGGCGGGATCATCGAGGAAGCGGACTTTGCTGGAGCCCGAGGCGGGCGCGAGCCCTGTCTCGCGAACACTCAGCAGGTTGCCGTCGAAGTGCCATTCGGATTCCGTCGCGGGCGGGGGTGAGAAGCGTTGGAAGGATGCGCCGCCCGAGACCACGCTGAGCCCGAAGCCGATGGGCTTGGTGATGTTGAGCAGGCCCGCTTGGGCTGTCCCGTTGGACAGGATGCGCAGGTCGAGGGTGAGGCTGATATCGAGCCCGGAGAAGGACCCGCCGACGATCTCGCGGTCGACCTGGACGGGGATCGAGCCGCCCGGGTTGCGGGTTGCTCCGGCGAGGACGCCGACCGAGCCGGGCACGAAGGTGTTGAGAACATCACCCAGCGGCGTGGCCGAGGGGATGAAGATGGCGCCGAGGAAACCGGTGCCCCGCACGACGGGGTTGATGGAGAAGAGGTACCCAGTGGCCGGGGAGATGGGCGTGGGGCTGTTCCGGACGACGTCGGGCGGGTTCGAGGAGAGCGACGAGATCGAAACGCCGGACAGATCGACGAAGGCCGACTCCTGGGCAAGGGCGGGGGTCGCCATCCACCCAAACGCCGAGAGCGGTGCGGCGAAGGACAAAGTGTGACGGGACGGGCGGCGTTTGGGCATGTTCGTGCTCCGGAAAGGTCCGATCACGCTACCGGAACACGTCCGGCGGGTCAACAGAAAGCGCGATGTGCGGTATCCTTGGGACGTGACGCACGAACCCACCCACCATGAAGTCACCCAACTGCTGCACGCGGCGGCGGGGGGGGATGCTCGCGCGTCGAACCAGCTCCTCCCGCTGGTCTATGAGGAGCTGCGCAAACTCGCGGCCGCTCGGATGGCCAAGGAGCCCAACGCCGCCGCCGGGTTCACGCTCGAACCGACCGCCTTGGTCCACGAGGCGTACCTGCGTCTGGTGGGCCCGGGGGACGTTCGGTGGAACTCGCGCGGGCATTTCTTCGGGGCGGCGGCGCTGGCGATGCGACGGATCCTGGTCGAGCGGGCGCGATCACGCAAGGGAGCTCGGGGTCGGCGTGCGGATGTCGAGATCGAAGCGCTCGCCGCCGAGCCCGAGCCGGAGCAGATGATCGCGGTCGACGAAGCCCTCGCCAAGCTCGAGCAGACGGACAAGCGCAAGTACGACGTGGTGATGCTCCGGTACTTCGCCGGGCTTTCGGTCGAAAACACGGCCGAGGCGCTCGGCATCTCGCCCGCGACGGTCAAGAACGACTGGGCGTTCGCGCGGGCGTGGCTCAAGCGAGAGGCCACCGCGCGCGGGGAGATTGAGGCGTGAGCCCCGAACGTTCGGCCCAGGTCGAGCGGATCTTCCTTGCCGCGATCGACGTGCCGAAGGATCAGTGGCCTGACGTGCTCGCCCGGGAGACACAGGGCGATGAAGCGCTCCGCCGTGAGGTCGAAGAGCTTCTGGCGTGCCACGACGACACGTTCCTTGATTCCAAGGACGCTCCGGGCAAGGGGATGCTGACCGAGCTGGGCGCGTCGGCGCTGAGCACGGACGAGGCGATGCTGCCCCCGGACCGCATGATCGGGCGATACCGCGTGATGGGTCGGCTCGGCGCGGGGGGCATGGGCATCGTCTACGTCGCGGAGCAGGACCGCCCGAAGCGCACGGTCGCGCTCAAGCTGCTCCGCGCGGGGGCCGTTTCGCCGCGTCTGATCCGCAGGTTCGAGTACGAGGCCGAGATCCTCGGCCGTCTCCACCACCCCGGGATCGCGCAGGTCTTCGAGGCCGGCGTCTGGACGCACGAGGGAATCACACGCCCCTACATGGCGATGGAACTGGTTTCCGGCTCGACCATCACGAAGCACGCCCAGGACCGCGGGCTGACCATTCGCGGAAAGGTCGAACTGGTGGCGAAGGTGTGCGACGCGATGCAGCACGCGCACAACGCCGGCGTCATCCACCGCGACCTCAAGCCGGCCAACATCCTCGTGACCGCGGAGGGCGAACCCAAGGTGCTGGACTTCGGCGTGGCTCGCCCGGTCGATGCCGATCTTCAGATGACCACGATTCTGACGGGCGTGGGGCAGTTCGTGGGCACGATCCCCTACATGAGCCCGGAGCAGGTCGCCTCGGACGCGGGCGCGGTGGACGTGCGTTCGGACGTCTACGCCCTGGGTGTGCTGCTGCACGAGCTGCTCACGGGGAGACTGCCTTATGACGTTCGCGGAAAGAGCCTCCCCGAGGCCGCCCGCATCATCCGCGATGATCCTCCGGAGCGCATCGGCGCGATCGAACGATCGTTGCGGGGGGATCTCGAGACGATCGTGCTCAAGGCGATCGACAAGGACCCTCGCCGACGCTATCAAAGCGCGGGCAGCCTGGGCGAGGACCTTCGGCGGTTTGCGGCGGGCCGTCCGGTGCTCGCCAAGCAGGATTCGCTGCTGTATGTTCTGCGCGCACAGATGAAGCGCCATCGGGCGGCGTTTCTCGCGGGTGCCGCGTTCCTCATCGGTGTCATACTCTTTGCCTCCTACGCCGCGTATTCCGCCGCGCAGAACCGCCTGCTCGCCGAGAACGAACGCAGCGCGCGCGAGCAGGCTCAGCAACTTGGCGAGATCGCGCAGCGTGCCAGCGAGCGGCTTCGGGATGAACTCAACGTCAGCCAGATCGAGAACGCCCGATTGACCGGCAAGGTCGGCAACTTCGCCATCGCCGAGGCCTCCCTGTGGCAGCATCACCTCCAGAACCCATCCTCCCGGCACACGCGCTGGGCGCTCTGGGAGCTCTACGCCCAGCATCGCGTGCTGGCGTCGGTGCTCGCGCACACTTCGCTCACGGCGAGCGAAGTCGCGGCCGACGGCTCGTTCCTCGCCACCTGCGGCCGAGATCAAAAGGTCCGCCTCTGGCAGCTTCCCTGGCTTCATCTGCGGGCCGAGTGGTCCGAGCACGCCGCGGAGGTGCTCTCGCTCACGATCGATCCCAAGTCCGAGATCGTCGTGTCCGGCGACAAGGCCGGCGTGCTGATCGCGCACCACGCCACCACAGGCGAGATCGTCTGGCGAGCCAAGCAGAATGGTGAAGTCAGAGTGATGCGCGCCATGCCCGACGGCGGCCGCGTCGCCACCGCCGACGAGGCGGGCATGGTTCGCCTGTTCAATCTGCAAGACGGCCGGCTGCTCCACGAGTTCCGGTCCGGTGCCGTCGGCGTGATCGACCTTGCCACCATGCCCGACGGGGGGCTGCTCTCGCTCAGCGGCGACTCGCTCGCCAGGCAGCATGATCCGTCGGGCATGCTGGTCGGGGTCTTCGCCGGCCATGCACGCGGGGGCGTGCGCACGGCCAAGGTGCTCCCCGGAGGCTCCGTCATCACCGGTGGTTGGGACCGCACCATCCGCCGCTGGTCACTTCTTGATCGGCGCGAGCTCGCCCGGTACGACGCTCCCAACGGCGCCCTGCAGTGCATCTCGGTCAACGCCAGGGGCGACCTGCTCGCCACGGGCGGGTGGTACCGCGTTGAACTGCTCGACCCGCTCACGCTCACACGCAAGCACCACTTCAACGTCTCCTCCACCGCGATGGGCGTCTTCTTCACCGCGAACGACTCCCTGCTGATCGCGACCCACGCCGGCGGACATGTCCGCGTCTGGGACCTTCGACCCCGCGAGCGACTCGACCTTCCACTCCACCGGGGTCGCGTCGCCGCACGCCAAAGCCCCGACGGCACGATGCTCGCGACCGCCGACGTCTCGGGCATGCTTCGTCTCTGGGATGCCGGCAGCGGAGAACCTCTCGCCTCCTGGCAGGCGCATACCGCCCGTGTCACGTGTCTTCGTTTCTTCCCCGACCGCCCGCTGCTCGTGACCGCCGGTGAGGACGGCCGGCTCCGCGTCTGGAACCTCAACACCCGCGAACTGGTCCACGAGATCCTGTCGCCGGTCGTTGTTTCCAACGCCGGCGTTGACATCTCGCCCGACGGCTCGATGCTCGCGATGTCCGGGCCCGCCCCCTTCCTCACCATCTGGCGGACACGTGATTGGACGTCGGTCGCCCGTCTTCCTCAGGACGGGTACGAGTACGCCGCCCTTCGATTCTCGCCCGACGGCTCCACCCTCGCGACAACCAATCGCTCACTCGCGATCACCCTGTGGGACACGTCGACGTGGCAGAGTAAGGCCGTCGCGCAGCCCCAAGTGCGATTCATGCCCTGGACGCCGGCCTTCTCCCCCGACGGCAAGGTCCTCGCCCTGACAAGTTGGGGCGGCTACATCGACCTCCGCGACTCCCGCACCCTTGAACCCATCGGACGGCTCGAAGGGCATTCCGGCCTCGTGACCTCCGCCGACTTCTCCCCCATTGACCCGCGGCTGCTCATGACCTCCGGGGTGGACGGCACCATCCGCCTCTGGGACGTTGCCGAGCGCAGGCTGCTGCTGACGATGCCCCAGGCCGAGGGCACCGAAGCCATCACCTCCGATTTTTCACGGGACGGCTCGACCGTTGCCATGGGGGGGTCGCACGGCATGGCGGCCCTGATCGATCTCGGCTACTTCGACCGGCACATCCTCGGAGGCGCCAACATGGTCATCGCCTCCCCGGCAGTCTCCTCGACCGCCGCCGAACCTCCCGAGCCGCCGCCCGGGGCCTCAGTCGCCCAGATCCGGGCTTGGGCCTCGGAGGTCGAGTCCAAGCCCTGGCCCCGGCTCGGGACCCCGGCTTTCCGCCCGAACGATCGCCTTCCGTCCGGCTCCCGCCCTTGAAGTCGACAAACGCCCAAAACGAACCTCGCCCGGCACCTGAGCGCCGGGCGAGTGAATGACCCCATGGGGATTCGAACCCCAGTTTTCAGGATGAGAACCTGACGTCCTAGACCAGGCTAGACGATGGGGCCATCGTGGATTGGTCCGGACTCCCCGAGCATAGTCCGCCGCCGTCCGGCGTCAACTCGACCGCTCGGCCGCCGTTCTCCCAACCCAAGGGCCCGTCGATGCCAGGCCGAACTCAGACGCCCGCCGTCACCGATGCCGCCCGGCGTCGCAGGTGCGACAGGGCGTACACCGCGGCTTCGGCCTGAGTCCGCCCGACCACCGCGCCCACGGGCTGACCCGCCGCGTTCGTCCATTCCGCCCGGTAGCAATCAAACAACTGGATATGCCGGACCGAAAGCACGAACCCCGCCGCACGGAATTCGTCGGCCGCTCTGGCCGAACTGGGAAACCAGCGCCCGTCCGAGTGACGAAGGCAGCCCGAGCTGTCGAGGGCTGTCCACCCGGTGGCATAGAGCTCATCGATCGCGAAATCGAGCCCCATCGGCGACCTCCTTTGGCGTCGTCGCCACACCGTCGTTCGGCGGCCCGCGGACGAGCGAGCCGTCACCGCTCCTCCTCCTCCAAACGCAGTGTACCGAGATCCGGGGTTTGCGTCCACCGCATTCCTCCGAAGCCCCACGCGCAGACCTTTCTCCCGCAAGTGCCCACTCTTGGGGGTGTTCCCTGGGGTTCGGAAGGGAAGGCAGCCCCGCCGGGCAACTCCGGTAGACTCAGGCAGGCCGCGTGCCCTCCAGGAGACCGCTCATGATCCGTCGTCGCATGATCGCATCGCTCGTTGTCGCTTCGTCGTTCTTCGCTGCCGCACACGTGTCGGCCGATCCTCGCACGCCGGAGGTGATCCTCGCCGAATACGAAGGCGTCAAGATGCCCGAGTTTGACGCGACGAAGCGTGAAGACGCCGCGTACCGCGAGACGTTCATGAAGCAGCGTCAGGAGGCGCTCAACAAGCGCAACGAGCTGGCGTTGGAGCTCTTCAAGGCCAAGCCCGACCATCCGCGCGTCGTTGATCTCATGAAGGTGCGTTGGCAGGGCATGGTCTTCACCGCCGCCGCCGATCTGCTGAAGGAAGTCGAGCCAATCGCGGCGGGCGAAGGTCCGCTCGCGGTCGACGCGGCGTACTTCCGCGCCGCCGCGACCGTGAACCAGTCTCGCCGGTCGTACGCCTCGTCCAAGGACGTGGTGGACGCGTTCATCGCCAAGGCACCCAAGGACGAGAGGGCGATCCAGCTCCTCTCCGACCTGGCCGAGGGCCCGGAAACCAAGCCCGAACAGGCGGTTGAGCTCTATCGCCGGATTCTGAAGGACTACAGCCAGGCCCGCGGCGCCAAGTACGTCGCCGGCAAGATCCGCCAGGCAGAGGGGCTCGGCAAGCCCTTCGAGCTCGCCTTCCAGTGCGCCACCACCGGGGAAAGCGTCGACATGGCCAAGCTCAAGGGCAAGGTCGTCGTCGTCGACTTCTGGGCCACGTGGT
>DDSG01000113.1:7554-7781 GCA_002343325.1 Phycisphaerales bacterium UBA2396
GTCGAGTTCATCGGCGTCTCGCTCGATCAGCCCGAGGACAAGGGCGGGCTCACCAAGCTCAAGGACTACTGCAAGAACAACGACATCTCCTGGCCTCAGTACTACATGGGCAAGGGGTGGGAGAGCGAGTTCAGCGCGAGCTGGGGCATCAACGCCATCCCCGCGATCTTCATCGTCGACGCCGAGGGCAATCTCCACTCGACCAAGGCCCGCGGCAAGCTCGAAAC
>DDSG01000113.1:7974-8284 GCA_002343325.1 Phycisphaerales bacterium UBA2396
CAAGGCCCGCGGCAAGCTCGAAACCCTGATCCCCGAACTCATCGCCAAGCGCGACAAGAAGTAAACCCCTCGCAACCCCCGACTTTCGAACGCCGGCGGGCTCTCTGGGTCCGCCGGCGTCTCTTTTCGTGCAGATCAACGAACCTTTCCGCCTCCAACCGATATACACCTCTCGGAAGTCGGGTCCGTTCGAGCCCGCCCCCACCCCGCAACCATTCTCGAACTCCTCGACCGCCTCGAAGCGGCTGAGAAAGAACTTGCTGAACTGCGCAGCAGTATGAAGTTCCGCACAAGCCTGATCGGGCGAACT
>DDSG01000087.1 GCA_002343325.1 Phycisphaerales bacterium UBA2396
CGGCGGCGGCGGTGGTGGCGGCGGGGAGTAAACGGCTGGAAAGCCAGTCATCCGCGCGGGCCGGCGTCGATGCCGGCCCGTGTTTTTTGGGGGGACTCTCGACGGGCCCAAGCGACTCGCGCATCTTGACTGGGCAAGCCGGTGAGCCGGCGGGGCTGTGTCATGCAATCAGGAGACGGACATGCGAACCATCGCTCGAACGATCATGCTGGCGGCGTCGGTGTGTGCGACGAGTGCGATCTGCGCACCCGCGGCCGCTCAGGTCATGATCTCGCGAGCAGTGGGCGGGCCGATGGGCGGGGCGGAGGTGATCAGCGCGAAGGCGGCGGATCGCTTTGCGGGCATTCTGGGTCTTGATGCGGCCCAGGTTGACGCGTTCAAGACGTTGCACAGGTCGTATCTGTCGCAGATTGACGAGTCGCGATCGGCACTTCGGGAGGTTTCCAAGAAGGCGCGGGACGCGGCCGAGGACGGGGACTTTGACGCGCTGATTCGGGCGATGGAGAAGGCGTCCGCCGAGCAGCTGACCCGTCAGGCCGAACTGACGAACACGCTGCTGCAGGACCTGCGGGGAATGCTGACCCCGGAACAGGAGATGAAGTGGAGCAGGCTGGAGCGAGCCCGTAGGCGGGAATCGCTGCCGATGATGGCGTGGGGCCCGATGTCGGTAAGCGGCGCGGGGGTCGATTTGTGTGTGCTGGTCGAGGGCTTGAAGCTGCCGGGCGAGGAGTTCGCAAAGGTGGCACCGGTTGTGGAGGAGTACGAGGTCGAGATCGACGCGGTGATCCGCGAGGGGCAGGCGGCGGCGGCGAAGGACACTGAGGAGGCCCGCAAGTCAGGGCCTGGCGATGGGGTGTCTCGCGTGCTGGATGAAGGGGCGATGCGTGAGATGGTGGGGAAGTCGCACGCGAGATCGAAGCGGGCCGGGGAGGTCAACCGGCGGTTTGTGGAGCGGATGGGTGCCACGCTGGCGGAGCCTTGGCGCGGCGAGCTTCGCAAGGCATGGAACAAGGCGGCGTTTCGGACGGTCTATCGGGACCCGCACATTCTGACGCAGTTGAAGGCTGCGCAGGGGTTTGAGGATCTGGAGGCCGAGCAGAAGGTGGCACTTGCGGAGCTGCTTGCGGAGTACGAGCGGCGTTTGGAAGAACTCAACGCGCAATGGGCTGAGGCGCTGCTGAAGCAGGAGATGGAGGGGAAGGCGACGCCGTTTGAACTGGGGATGGACGAAGAAAGCGAGGTCGGGAAGGCGAGGCGAGCGCGGATGGAGTTGGACAAGGCGATGCGTGAGCGGATGCGGGCGAGGCTGAACGAGGCGCAGCAGGCGCGGCTGCCCAAGGTGCCCAGCGGCCCGCGGGTGGTGACGCCGGGTGGTGGCGAGATGGAACTCGACTTGGGGGGCGTGGGCCTGCCGGACGGCGCGGAGATCGAGGTCATCACAGTTCCGGGTCGGTAGGCGGGTGCAACCCTGGGCGGGGAGTGGCGGTAGAGGCGGGCGCGGGCGTGATGAAGGGGAATCTCGGGCGGCCCGTGCAATAGGACAAATGGACGATCGTTTGGCCGCATGAGCCGGAGGCGGAGGGTATCCTGTGCGCAGAGGGCGCCGGGGGGATCTTGGTCCGGCGGGCATCGGATGTCCCAGTCGGCACGAAGACTTCGGGACCATGGCAGGCAAAGGGAGGCGACGTCGGCATGGAGGCACTCGCGCAGAATCCCGGGCAGGTTTCGATCCTGAGCGAGGCGCCGCGCGTGGAGGCGTCGGTGACGGCGTTGCTGACGCCCGAGCGGGCGCTGCGATTGCGCGCGTGCCCGGTGCGGATGGAGGACGGGGTGCTGGTGGTGGCGATGGCCGACCCCGGCGATGTGTCGGCGGCGGATGAGATCGCGGTGGTGACGGGCCGACCGGTGCAGGCGGTTGGGATCACGCCAGAGGCGATGGCCGAGCTGATGCGGACGTGCTACGGCACGACGGCGGCGGCGATGGCGGCGCGGCTCGGTGGCGGGGGTGAGGGGGACGAGTCGTCGCTGACGGCGAACCTCGAAGCGGTGGAGGCGGATGACCTGCATCGGATGGCCGAGCAGCCTTCGCTGATCAACCTGGTGAACCTGATCATTCTGGAGGCGATCCGGGCGAGGGCGAGCGATATTCACGTTGAGCCGTTCGAGAAGGAACTGAAGGTGAAGTACCGGATCGACGGGGTGCTGAAGGAGCAGAGCCCGCCACCGAAGCACTTGCAGCCTGCGATTACGAGCCGCGTGAAGATCATGGGGGGCATGAACATCGCGGAGCGGTACGTGCCGCAGGACGGGCACATCACGCTGCGGTACGAGGGACGAAAGATCGACATCCGCGTGTCGACGGTGCCGACGCTCTATGGCGAGAGCGTGGTGATGCGTATCTTGGACAAGGAAAGCGTCCGGCTGGAGCTTGGGACGCTCGGGATCCGGGAGCCGGACCAGCGGGAGATCCGTCGGATCATCAACGTGCCGCACGGGATGTTCCTGGTGACGGGGCCGACGGGTTCGGGCAAGACGACGACGCTGTATACGTGCTTGTCGATGGTGTCGGATCCGACGAAGAAGATCATCACGATCGAGGACCCGGTGGAGTATGAGCTTCCCGGCGTGAACCAGATCCCGGTGAATCCCAAGCGTGGGCTGAGCTTTGCGACGGGGCTGCGGTCGATCCTGCGTCAGGACCCGGACATCGTGATGGTGGGCGAGATCCGCGACGCGGAAACGGCGGAGATCGCGGTGCGGGCGGCGCTGACGGGGCACATGATTTTCTCGACGCTTCACACGAACAACGCGGCGGCGGCGCCGGGGCGCATGCTGGACATGGGGATCGAGCCGTTCCTGCTGGCGAGCGTGCTTGAGGGGATTCTGGGGCAGCGGCTCGGTCGGCGGGTGTGCCAGAATTGTCGCGCGGAGGTGGCGATCCCCGAGGAGGCGCGGCAGCGGTTGACGCCCGCGGAGCTTGGGATGTTCGAGCGGGGGATGGCGTTCCGGGGCGCGGGGTGCGACAAGTGCGACAAGACGGGGTACAGCCGACGGATCGCGTTCGTGGAACTGTTCGCGGCCAACCCGGCGATGCGAGCGGCGATCGGGAAGAGGCTCAGTGCGCAGGAGTTGCTCAAGACCGCCCCGGCGGGTTTCGTGACGATGAGGCGTGACGGGCTGATGAAGGCGGCGGCGGGTCAGACGACGCTGGCGGAAGTGTTCCGGGCGACGCAGGACACGGAGGGCGGAGAGCTGTGACGACCTTCCGGTACAAGCCCTCGGCGGGCGGTCCAGCGGGGACGATCGAGGCGCCGGATCGGGCGTCGGCGGTCCGGCTGCTGATGGCGCGGGGTGTGTCGCCGATTTCCGTGGAGGCGGAGGGTGGCGTCCTTGCGTCGCCGGATCCGGCGGCGAAGGCCACGGGCGGCGTGGCGAGGCGGATGTCGCGGGCGGACCTGGCGATGTTCATCCGCGAGCTGGCGACGGCGGTGTCGGCGGGTTTGCCGATCGTGCTGGCGCTGCGGACGATCGCCAAGCAGGGAAGGAAGCCCGCGCAGAAGGCGATGCTGCAGCGGATCATCGAGCGGATCGAGCAGGGCAAGAGCCTCGCGGACGCGTGCGCGGCGGAGGGGAACGCCTTCGGGGACCTGACGATCAACCTGATCCGCGCGGGCGAGGCGTCGGGGAAGCTCGAGACGGTGCTGATGCAGGCGGCGGACCTGTTGGATCGGGACGTGAAGATCCGGCGGAGCGTGCTGTCGGCGACTCTCTATCCGATGATCCTGGCGGGGCTGATCTCGATCGCGGTGGTGATCATCGTGACGGTGATTGTGCCGAATGTGCTGTCGAAGATGAACGCGGACCCGTCGACGCTGCCCTGGCCGACGCGGGTGGTGCGGGGGTTTGCGGGGTTTGTGGGGACATATTGGGTGGTGCTGGTGCTTGGCGGGATTGGCGCGGTGGTGGGTGCGGGTCGGCTGTATGCACAGCCGGCGTTCAGGCTTTGGTTTGATCGGACGCTGCTGAAGGTGCCTTTGCTTGGTCGGGTGCTGGCGGATGTCGCGGTGTCGCGGTTCACGCGGACGCTCGGGACGCTGGTGGCGGCCGGGATTCCCGCGGTGGCGGCGCTGCGTGTGACGCGGGGGACGCTGGGCAACAAGGCGATGGAGTCGGTGATCGAAGAGGTGTGCGAGAAGGTGACGGGGGGCGCGACGCTGGCGGAGCCGATGGAGCGTTCGGGGTACTTCCCGCCGATGCTGGTGCAGATCATCAATCTGGGTGAGAGGTCGGGGCGGCTCGACGCGTTGCTGAATCAGGCGGCGACGGCGTTCGAGGAGCGGACGGAGATGTCGATCAAGTTGTTCCTGACGGCGTTGCCGCCGTTGCTGGTGGTTGTTCTGGCGGGGGTTGTGGGTTTTGTGATCATGTCGATTCTGTTGGCCTTGCTGCAGATGCAGGAGAGCATTCGATGAAGCGTTCGAAGCGAGTGTCGAGAGCGTTCACGATCGTGGAAGTGATCGTGATCATTGTGATCATCGGGGTGATCGCGGCGGCGGTGGCGCCGCGTCTGCTGTCGCGGATCGGTCAGAGCAAGCAGAGCATGGCGAAGGTGAACGCCTCGTCGCTGGCCAATGCGCTGCGGACCTACATGGCCGACTGCGGGACGCCCGAGAGCGGGGCGACGCTGGACATTCTGCTGGCGAGGCCGAGCAACGTGGCGGAGGATGCGTGGAAGGGCCCGTATGTCGAGAGCGCGGAGGCGCTGCTTGATCCCTGGGGCACGCCGTACGAGCTGGTGATCCCGGGGCGGAAGAACGCGAGCTTTGACATCGTGAGCTATGGGGCGGACAAGGTCCCCGGCGGGACGGACGAGAACACGGACGTGGTGATGCCCTGAGTGTGGGCAAGAGTCGAGCGTGATGGGCGCATGAGGCAGAGCCGACGCAATCCGGGTGGGTTCACGATGATCGAGTTGATCGTCGTGGTGGTGATTTTGTCGGCGGTGGCGTTCGCGATCGTGCCGCGGGTGGTGGGGAGCGAGGAGCGGGCGGCCGAGGCGGAGGTTCGGAAGGTCGAGAACTTTCTGACGAGCGTGGCGACGCGGAGCGTGCTGAGCGGTCAGGCGATGGCGATCGTGCTGGAGGATGGTCGGCTGTCGGCGCAGACGCTTCGTGCGATGGGCGACGCGGCCGACTTCACGCAGGAACGCCGGTGGATCGAGGATGGTCTGATCATTCCGGTGAGGCTTGATCGCGTGGAGGTGTCGGACGTGATCGCGGGGTCGGCGCCGGTGAAGCCGGGGGAGTTTCGGATCGACATGCCGTCGGGAGCGGCGAGGCCTTCGGTCTCGTTGCTGCTCGAGAGCGAGCGGACGCGGCGGGCGTGGCGGGTGGATCTGGCGTCGGACGCGGCGAAGGCGTACAGCATGCCGATGGGCGAGGGGGAGAAGCTGACGCCGATCGGGCGCGGGTCGGTGGATCTGGATGATGCGGGATTGACGGAGACACCCTGGTAGCGATGAAGCGAGCAGAATCCAGAACGGGTATCGCGCTGGTGGACATCGTGGTGGGCACGGTGTTGCTTGCGATCACCATCGCGGTGCTGCTGGGGCTTTTGTCGCGTGCGACGGCGAACCAGACGCTCGGCGAGCAGATGCAGACGGCGGCGATGCTGATCGACGAGCAGCTAAACCTGGTTCTGGCGCGTGGGCCGGACAACTACGCGGCGAGGTTTCCGGCGGAGGGCGTGTTCGAGCCGCCGTTCGACGGGTTTCAGTATCGGCTGACGTTCGCGGGAGGTTCGAGCGGCGATCCGTACCGGGTGACGGCGACGGTGCTGTGGTCCGCGGCGGGTCGGCCGATGTCGGCGTCGGTGGAGACGCTGATCGCGCCCCGGCTTGGCGAGAACACGGACCCGGATCGTGCGCCGCAGCAGGCGGTGGAACGGACGGTGGGCGAATGAGGACCCGTCGCGGATTCACGCTGGTGGAGTTGATCGTCGCGGTGGTCGTCGGCGCGATCGTGGCCGGTTCGACGACGGCGGCGGTGACGGGTTTCATGCGAGCGAAGACGAGAGCGACGGCGAGGCACGACGCGTTCCGGCGGGCGGAGACGGCGGCGAGCCTGATCGCGGCGGACCTGATGGTGGCGGCCCGGGAACGGGATCTGGTGGCGGCGACGGTGTACCTCACGGAAGGCGCGAACGGGCCTTACGCGGCGGACCAGGTGCTGGTGTACGCCAGATCGCTCGAGCCGGTGCGAGGGCTGATCGATCAGCCGGAGGGGGGCGATCGAGAGATTCAGTACAAGCTGTTCCCCGCGGTGGATGGATCGACCGGCTACGTGCTGTGGAGGCGGGTGCAGGCGGTGCCGGATGACTTTGGGGACGCGGGGGGCGTCGCCACGCCGATGGTCGATGGGATTCAGTCGCTGAACCTGCGGGCGATGGATGCGCAGGAGTGGTACGAGTCGTGGGACTCGGACCTGCAGGGGTATCCGCACGCGGTATCGGTGCAGGTGACGGCGTCATCGGAGGACGGGCAGGTCACGGCGACGGTGCGACGGGTGGTTGCGATGGACAGAACGCCTTTGCCCACGGCCGCGCCGGAGACAACGCCAACAGAAACGCCCGCGGAAGGAACAACGCCGCCGGCGACCGGCACGGGCACCACGGGCACCGGCTCGGGGGCGACGGGTGGTACGGGTGGCGGCGGGATTGCGCTGCCTCCTGGCGTCGGGAGGCCGCCCGGCGGCGGCGGAAATCCGGGTGGCGGCGGAGGTAACCGAGGCGGCGGTGGCGGCGGGGGCAATCGAGGTGGG
>DDSG01000173.1 GCA_002343325.1 Phycisphaerales bacterium UBA2396
CCTGGGATGTAGCCGATCACGCCCGAGGCGCTCCTCAAGCGGGCCGACGAACTGGCGCTCTCGAGCAAGCGGCAGGGCAAGAACGTGATCACGATCGGGACGGATCACTCGCCTGGGATGTAGCCGATCACGCCCTCCCAGGGGCTGCTCGCGGTGGCGTAGAGCTTCTTCGCGATGCGTCCGGCGAGGTAGCTCTGTCGGCCGGCGACGCAGGCGTGGCGCATCGCGTGGGCCATCATGACGGGGTCCTTGGCGTGGGCGATGGCGGTGTTGAGCAGCACGCCGTCGGCGCCCAGTTCCATCGCGACCGAGACATCGCTCGCCGAGCCGACGCCCGCGTCGACGATGACGGGGAACGAAGGATCGCCCTGCTTGAGCAGTTCGAGGCAGAGGACGATGTTGTTGCGGTTGAGCACGCCCTGGCCGCTGCCGATGGGGCTTCCGGCGGGCATGACGCTCGCCGCGCCGGCCTCTTTGATGCGCAGGGCGGCGATGGGGTCGTCGCTGGTGTACGCGAGGACCTGGAACCCTTCCTTGACGAGGATGCGGGTGGCTTCGACGGTGCCGGCAGGATCGGGCAGCAGGGTCTTCTTGTCGCCAAGCACTTCGAGCTTGACCCACGAGGCGCCGGGGTTGCCGAGCTGTTCGAGCAGGTCGCGGCCCAGGAGCGAGACGCGCACGGCGTCTTCGACGCTGAAACACCCGGCGGTGTTGGGCAGGATGGTGTAGCGGGAGAGGTCGAGGAACTCGAGCAGGCTCTTGCCCTGCTCGTTGTAGAGGCGCTCACGCCGAACAGCGACGGTGACGACGCGGCAGCCGCTGGCGTCCAGGGCGTCGCGCATCAGCTCGGGGGACTTGTACTTGCCCGTGCCCACGAGCAGGCGGCTGTCGAAAGATCGGCCGGCGATTGCAAGGGGAGTCTGCCCGGGCTCGGCGGCGTGGTTCGGGGTCATGCCACGAGGGTAGGGTCAGCCCCCGCCGACGAGCGTGACCAACTCGGCCTTGTCCCCCTCGCGGAGAAGGGTTTCGGCGTGTCGGCGTTTGGGGACGAGCGAGCCGTTGACCTCGACGGCGACGGGCTTGCCTTCGAGGCCGGCGTGCCGGATCAGGTCGGCGACGCTGGCCGACTCGGGCAGTTGCGTGGGCTTGCCGTTGACGAGCACGAGCATGCCCGAGCGTAGGGGGCGTTACTGGGGGATCGCCTTGGCCGGTTCGTCGGCGGCGGGGGCCGGCTGGGCCTGCGAAAGCACGACGGCATCGCGGCGTCGGACGGCCGCCGAGGCCTGGGACGCGGGGCCGGTGACGACGCGGCCGGCGGTTTTGATGGAGCTCGCGACGACATCTCCGGCGGCGTCGGCCATCCCGTCGACGGTGCGCCCGACCATGTCGGTGTCGGCGCCCTGCGAGGCGAGAGCCCCCGCGGCGGCCCCGGCGACGACCGCCGCACAACCACCCGAGAGGAGCACGCCCAGACCGGCGAGGGCAACGAGCACGAGGTGGCGACGCATGGCGGAACTCCGGGAAAGGGGATATGGGCGCGCGGAGGCGGGCCCAACGGAAGACAACCCGGGGCGTGGCCGGTCCTTTCCGGATAACTCAAAAGGGGCGCAATCAATCAGCGATTGGTGCTGATGGTGACCTGGGCGGGCTTGGGCTGCTTGGGGGCCTGCTGGTGCATGGAGCGGGCGCGGTGGGTGCTCCAGTCGGAGACCTGGCGGTCGGGGGCGCCGGGCCCGTCGTGGATGCGGAGCACGTCGTACGAGTTGTTGCGCTGGGCGGGGACGAAGCCCGACTCGCGGATCAGCCTGCAGAGCACGGCCTCGTCGAGGCAGTATGTGGTGCCGGCGGAGGAGACGACGTTTTCCTCCATCATCACGCTGCCCATGTCGTTGGCGCCAAAGGCGAGCCCGACCTGCCCGATGTGCGGGCCCATGGTGACCCAGGAGGCGCCGATGGAGTAGATGTTGTCGAGGAAGAGCCTGGAGATCGCCTGCGTGCGGAGGTAATCGGTGGAGCCCGACATGCGGACGCGGCGGCCGAATTCGGCGGCGTCCGCTCCGAGCGAGCGATAGTCCACGTCGGGGTTTCGGCCCCAATCGAAGGCGGCGGCAACGACATCGCCCGGGAAGGGCTGGCCCAGCTCGCCCGGCGTGGCGCCCCAGTCCTTCACGCGGCCCAGAGGCGTGTTCTCACGCTGGAAAGGCCAGGAGATGAACGCTTTGTAGTGCCCGCGGGGCTCGCCCTGCGTTTCGCTGAGCACGCGGTCCTGCCAGCGGCGGACCAGGTGCATGTGGTGGACGCGGTCGGCGTAGCCCTCGATGTGCCCGAACATCATCGTCGCGCTGGTGAACATGCCCAGGCTGTGCGCGACGTACATGACGGTGAGCCAGGCCTCGGCGTCGCACTTGCCCAGCCCGATCTTGCGGCGGACGGGCTCGGCGAAGATCTCGCCCCCGCCGCCGGGAAGGCTGTCGAGCCCGGCGTCGCGCAGACGGATCATGACCCAGCGGACTTTCTCTTCGAGGGTTGCGCCCGGGGGGTCAAAGAAGTGGACGAACTCGATGAACTCGGGGGGGCTGAAGGCGTGAACGTGGATGTGGGGGAACTTGTCCTTGATGCTGCGGAGCAGCGTGGTGTAGTAGTCCAGGGGCAGGTTGGGGTTCATGCCGCCCTGCATGAGGATCTGCGTCCCGCCGATGGCGGAAAGTTCGGCGATCTTCTGATGGATGGTCTCGGTGGGCAGGACATACGCGTCGTGATCGTCGGCGTCGCGGCGAAAGGCGCAGAACGTGCAACGGGCGGAACAGACGTTGGTGTAGTTGATATTGCGGTCGATGATGTACGTGCGGATCGCAGGGCCGTGGATCTTCCGGCAGCGTGCGTCGGCCCAGCGGCCGAGGGTTGGGGTCGGCGCGGTGCGGAGAAGATCGAGCGCCTGCTCTGGGGTGAGTCGCGCCGCACCATGGGCGACCGCGTCGAGCAAACCTCCGTCGGTCGCGGGAAGGTGGGGGTGTTCTTTGGGAGGGGTGAAAATCGACATTGAAGGTGCTCGCTCCACGAATCCCCGAGGCGGGCTTCTACCAGACTCTTCGATTCTTGGCCGGGCGCGGACGCATCGCCAGCCGGTTCCGAGAACGTGCGAAATGCCTGATCGGGGCGGTAGACTGTTCGTGGCGGAGTTCAGCACGCGAGGACAACGGCACACGGAGGACCACGATCATGCGATTGCACTCGGGCGGATTGGCCCTCGGAGCGTTGATGTTGTCGGTGCTCGCGTCGTGCACGCCGGGTGGCACTGCACCGACGCTGGAACCCGTGGTGGGCCTGCCCTGCGAGGGGTGCGAGGCGATTTTCGACGGCCTGCCGGCGTCGATGGGCCCGTCACTGCGGCTTGGGTCCGCGGACGAGCCCGGGGAGCCGCTGCAATTGACCGGCGTCGTGCGCGACGGAGCGGGCAACCCCGCGGCGGGGGTGATTCTGTACTTCTATCAGACGGACGCGACCGGGCTGTACCCGCCCGGAGGGAGGGCCCGTACGGCGGAAGGCAAGCGGCATGGGCGTCTGCGCGGGTGGCTCCGCACCGATGACACGGGGGCGTACACGGTCGAGACGATCCGCCCCGGCGGGTATCCGGGGGACGTCGAGCCCCAGCACATCCACATCCACGTGCTCGAGCCCGGTCGGTGCACGTACTACATCGATGACGTGGTGTTCGAAGATGATCCGCGATTGACGGAGCGGATGCGGGCGCGGATGACGGGGCGCGGGGGCAACGGGATCGTGACGCCGACCAGGGACGAACACGGGGGGTGGCTCGTGACGCGAGACATCACGCTTGGGAAGTCGATCGCGGGGTATCCGCCGCGATAGACGCGGGCGCGAAAGGTCGGGCGAAGTTCGGCGGCTAGGATGCGCCACGCATGGCGGGCGACAGCGACATCACCCTGCAGACGATGATCGGGCCCTACGGCGGGTGGTTCCACCTGACCGACCCGGACCGTGCAACGATCGGGCGTGCGGTCGACTGCGACGTGTGCCTCCTGCACGAAACGGTGGCGAGGCAGCACGCGACGATGATGCGCCACGGCGCGAACTGGTTCATCGTGGATCACGGGGGGACGTCGGGCACGTTCGTGAACGGGGTGCGGCTTGAGCCGACCACCCCGACGCCCATCGCCAACGCGGATCTCCTGCGGATCGGCCCGTGGACGTTCCGCGTGCTGGTGGGCGCACCGCCCACGATGACAGCGACCGTCGATGAGCCGCTGAGTTCCGAGCCGATGCAGGGCGGTCATGTACCTCGGGCGACGTTCCGGCTTCGGCTGCTGTCGGAGTGCCTTGGAAAGCTCGGCTCGGCGTCCGGCGAGGAGGAGATGGCCGAGATCGCGCTCGAAACGGCGATCGAGGGTTCGGGCTATCGGCGTGGGCTGATGCTCAGGCCGCTGGAATCGCCCGACCCTTCGCAGCAGGACGTGACGGTGGTGGCGGCGGTTCGGACGGGCCCCTTGACGGAGCGTGAGCGTCGGCTGGGGCGAGCGATTCTTCAGGCGGCGTGGGACTCGGCCAAGAGCGGGCGGGCCCGGGCGGTGTCGCCGGCCTCGGTCGGGCTGCCCTCGGATTCGCAGGCCGGCGCAGAGACGCTGCTGTGCGCTCCGGTGGTGCTTGGGAACACGCTGGTGTCGTTCCTGTTTCTTGATGCGCGGGGCGCGGAGCAGCAGGTGTTGCCCGACGCCGCGGACTTTGCCGAGGCTGTCGCGTGCGCGTACGGGTTGGCGCTGGCGAACGTCCGCCGGCACGAGCTGGATCGTCGGCAGCAGGCGTTGGCGGCGGAGCTTCACGCGGCACGCGAGGCGCAGCAGTTCATCCTGCCCCCGGCGCGGGGCGAGCTGGGGTTTGTGCGTTACGCGATGCAGATGACGCCGGGTCTGTTCGTCGCGGGCGATCTGTTCGACGTGGTGCCACTCAACGACGGGCGCGTCGCGTTCTTCATCGGCGATGTGGCCGGGCATGGGGCGGGCTCGGGCATGGTGATGGCGACGACGCAGTCGCACCTGCACGCGGAGTTGCGCGACGGGCGCGGGGCGGCGGCGGCGGTGGGCGCGGTCAACGAATATCTGGCGTCGCGCACCCTGGGCGGGAGGTTTGTGTCGCTCTGGGTCGGGATTTTCTCGCCCGATGGGTCCGTTGAATATGTCGACGCGGGGCACGGGCACTGGCTTCGGCTTCCCGAGAACACTCCGGCGGAAGAAGCGGACATTCCGCTCGGGATTGACCCGGGCCGAACGTTTTCCGCCCGGCAGATCAAGCTCTCGCCGGGGTCGCGGATCGTCGCATTCAGCGACGGGCTGATCGAGCAGCGTCGGTCGTCGGGCGTGGCGGGATCAAACGAGTTCGGGCTGGAGCGCTTCCGGGACGCGATCGCGGGCAGCGCGACCTGCGACGAGGATGTCCGCCGGGCCTTTGCCGCCGTGACCTCCTTCGCGGGCACGCCGACGCTCGCCGACGACGCCACCGCGGCGAGCATCGAGTACCTCGGGCGGGCGTGAGCGGTTGATGGCACGAACGCGCACGAACGCGCGGATTGTCGCATCCGAGAACCGATTCTCATGCGAACTTGGGTCGGGGCCCGGCAGCCCGATCGGGGATCGGTGCGCCACAGGCCTCACTCGTTGGCCCCGTTCGGGGCGAAACAGGAGCATCCCATGGCTGGTCTTCAATTCCATTCCCACCCGTTTGGTCTGCTTTGCGCGATGCCGGCGCTGTTGGGCTCTTTCGCCCATGCGGACGTGATCCGCGTGCCGGCCGATCGCCCGACGATCCAGTCGGCGATCAACGCGGCCCGAGCGGGCGACGAGATCCTGGTCGCGCCGGGCCGATACGCCGAACTGATCAACTTCGCGGGCAAGGCGGTCACCGTGCGGTCCGTCGCGGGGCCGGAGAGCACCATCATCGACGCCGACGGACGGGCGGGATCCGCGGTGTCGTTCATCTCGGGCGAGACATCCGCGTCACGGCTGGAAGGATTCACGATCCGAGGGGTGCGCGGCACCGCGCAGAGCCGCGCCAGCGCGATCCGCATCACGCAGGCCTCCCCCACCATCGTTGACTGCATCATCACGGAGAACGTCGGCGTGCCCGCGGGCGGGGCGGCGGTCGTAGGCGGTTCGCCCGCGTTCATCGGTGTGCGATTCGTCGCCAACAGCGGCGTGGAGGCCGGGGGGCTCAGCGTCGTCGGAGCCTCGATCGACCTTTCCGGCGTCGTCTTCGACAACAACATCGGGAGCGCGGGCGGGATCTTCGCGGCGGCTTCGTCACTCTCGATCGAACAAGCCACCTTCTCTCGCAACGGATCGAGTTCCAGCGGCGGAAGCGGCGCGGGTCTCTCCCTGCTCGGCAGCCAGTTTGAGATTGAGCGATCCACGTTCGTGGGCAACGGGACGGCGGAGGATCTTCCCGGCGGTGGGCAGGTCTTCGCCACCTTCGCTGGCGGCGGTGTGTACGCGATCGAGTCTCGCGGCACGATCGATGCCTGCCGATTCGTGGGCAATGCCGCCGCCCGCGGCGGAGGGGTCTACTTCCGAAGCACGGCCGAGGGCGAGCAGATCGTGGTGACCAACACGCTGTTCAACGCGAACGAGGCGGGCGCGGCGTCCGGGGCTGTGTACACGGCGCAGCAGGACGCGGCGTTCATCAACACCACCTTTGTCGACAACGCGGGCGCCCTGTTCACTGACTTCAACGCCGAGGCGCTGATCGCCAACTCGATCCTCTTCCGCAACGTCTTCGGCTCCCCCGCGGGGCAGGTCAGCGGGAACGGCATGACGCGGATCGTCTACTCGCTCGTCCCCACGCAGGCGTCGCGGTCCGTCACGCTCGGCGAAGGGAACATAACGGATCGAAGCCCGAGGTTCATCGACAGCAACGGGCTTGACAACATCGCCGGGACGATCGACGATGACTTCCGCCTGGCCAACACGTCGGCGGGAGTCGACGCGGGGCGGAACGACTTCCTGTCGGCGAGCATCCTGCTGGACCTGGCGGGCGAGAGCCGATTCGTCGACGATCCGGTGGTCGACGACACGGGCGTGGGCACGGGCGCGATCGTGGACATGGGCGCCTTCGAGTTCGCGCCGAACGCTCGCTGCAGGGCCGACTTCAACCGTGACGGCTTCGTGGACTGGTTCGACGCGGAGCTCTACTTCGAGCGGTTCGAAGAGGGCTCGGCGTCGGCGGACTTTGATGGCGACGGCTTCATCGATTGGTTCGACCTCGACGCGTTCCTGACCGCGTTCGACCGCGGGTGCTGATCGCACCCGAGGTCGACGTCCCGCGAGAGAGTCGAAAACGAACGCCGGACCGACTGAGGGGTCGGTCCGGCGTGTTCATGTCGGGGATGTGAACGGATCAGTTGAGGAGGAGCGCGGCGAGGGGATCGGTCGTGTTCCTCGGGGGCATGCCGGGCTGTTCGGCGCCTTCGGCGGCGAGGGCGGCCTCGACTTCCTCGGGCTTCTTGGTGCCCAGGAAGCTGGCTTCGAGCTCGAGGCGGATCTTTTCCATCGCCTTGTTCTGAATCTGGCGGACGCGTTCCTTGGTGACGCCGATGATCTGCCCGACCTGCTCGAGGGTCATGGGCTTTTCCTGCTCGCCGCTCTCGAGCCCGAAGCGGTGCTCGATGACGGTGCGTTCGACGTCGGTGAGGTCGGCGCGGTTCTCGAGGACGATGCGCTTGACTTCCTCGGCGGCGTCCTTCTCGAAGGTCGACCGCTTGGTCTCGAGGAAGTTGCTCTTCTCGAGCTTGGGATCAAAGTCCGTGGGGAAGCGCTGGCGATACTTGCTGAGCTTCATGCCCTGGCGGCTGAAGGCCTTGAGAATGGCTCGACAGGCGTAGGTGCTGAACTTGTACCCGCGGCCGGCGTCGAACTTGTCGACCGCGCGGAGGAGCGCCATGTTGCCCTCGCTGACCAGATCGGCGAAGTCCACCTCGCTCATGCGGGTGCGCTTGGCCATCGCGAGCACGAGCGCGAGGTTCGTCTCGGCGATCTGCACGCGGATCTTGTCCGCGATCCGGTACCAACGGAGGACTTCCTCGGCCTGCTCGGCCGTGGGCTTCTTGCTGGGGCTGCCCCAGACTTCCTGCTGAAGCTTCCAGACGCGATACCGCGCGTAGTTGAACTTGTGGAAGAGGATCTTTTCCTGCTTGCCCGTGAGGATGACCTGCTGCGCGCTCTTGACCGTGCGGTTGCGCGTGCTGCTCGAGAGATCGTCCATCACCGGGTGGTACCAGGAGGTATCCGGGAGCGGAACGGCGTCGGCCTTGTCGTAGATGGTGGCCTCGGCGGCGGGCTCGTAGAACTCCGGGCTGTCGATGAAGTCCTGCTCGCTGGCCATGACCTGGCTCAGGAGACGCTCGTCGTCGACACTCAGGACGCGCTTGGCCTTCTCCCGAACGCCACCCTTCCCCGCCGGCTCGGTTACGGCCGTGCCCACCCGACGGCGACGACGCACCTGGTCAAGGGGACTCAACGCTCGCTGTGCTTTCGTGTTTCGCATCGCTCTTCACCCGCCCTTCCTTCGGAACGGGATTCCCTTCTTCGCCAACCCACTCTTCGCCAACCCACCGGCCTTACCCACCGGCTCACCCAACTCGTCGGAAGTTCGCGAAGAACTCCCTGAACCGGGTCCACCACGGCCCGATCCACTCCCCCACCCGAGCCGATCCACCGCCACGAGGCGACGTCGGACACACTCCAAACCTACCCGAACTTGACTCAACTGATCAACGAATCTAACGTTTACCAAACAAAGACAGCGACCAACCCGCTATTCTACGGAGAACGGCGGGAAATGTTCCGCCCTTCCGCCGCCGGAAGCCCAAGCCACCGGGAAACTCCCGGGATCTCTCTCGATCACGCCTGTGCGACGGCCCCTCACGAGAGATAGAGCGCCGACAGTCGCTCGCGGTTCGATTCCGCATCTCAATAGATGCAAAGAAATCTTGACTCCCCGCGAGCGTCCGCATAACTCACGGTTTCCCCGGGGTTCCAACACCCCGTGGACCTCCAAGATAAACGAAAACACCGACTGTGCCAACTCGGCTCGGAACTTTTTCCACGGTTGATCTGGATTGGGGTGGAATCCTGTGGAGAACACGCCATGAGGCGGGGCCCGGCCTAGGGTGACGGCGAGCGTGCCGCACGAGGTGTGCGGGCGAGTGAGATGTAGGGATCGGACCGATCCCCCCTGATATGGAGAACACGTCATGCCGATGACGCTGCCGAATCTGCCGTACGCCCACCAGGCCTTGGAGCCGCACATCGACGCGAAGACGATGGAGATCCACCACGGCAAGCACCACAACGCGTATGTGACGAACGGGAACAAGGCGCTGGAGGGAACGGCGTTCGCGGACGCTGACCCCGTGACGATCATCCGTTCGCTGGGCGAAGTTCCCGAGGCCAAGCGAGCCGCGGTGCGTAACAACGTGGGCGGGCACGTGAACCACTCGATGTTCTGGGAGCTGATGGCGCCGGCGGGCAAGGGCGGCGGCGGGGAGCCGGGCGGCGCGTTGGCGGCGGCGATCAACGCGGCGTTCGGCTCGTTCGCGGCGTTCAAGGAGAAGTTCGAGGCTGCGGGCACGGGTCGGTTTGGTTCCGGCTGGGCGTGGCTTTGCGTGAACGAGGGCGTGCTGGAGATCTGCTCGACGGCGAACCAGGACAATCCGCTGATGGGCAAGGCGGTCGCCGGGTGCGGGGGGACGCCGATTCTCGGTTGTGACGTGTGGGAGCACGCGTACTACCTGAACTATCAGAATCGCCGGCCCGATTACCTCAAGGCGTGGTGGAACGTGGTGAACTGGGGGAAGGTGGCGGAGTTGTACGCGAAGGCGGGCGGCCGCTGAGCGAGAGATTGAATTTCGCCCAAGTCTGTCCCGAAGGGTCGCGCAGGAGCGCGGCCCTTTGTTGTTTCGTGACGGGCGTGCGGCGCGTGGAGCGGTACAGTTAGAGCATGATGACGACCTCTGCGCCACAACCCCGCCGCAATCGCCCATGGCTTGTGACAGGCGTGTTGCTCGGGCCTGTGGCGGTGCTGACGGTGCTGATCGCGGCGATCGCGTACAAGGGGCCGGGTGGTCTGTTTGCGCCGCCGGTTGGTGCTGGGGCGGGGCGAACGGGCGGGGCGAACGCGATCGGGGAGCTGTTGTCGGGTCGGCCCGCGGACTACAACGCGCACGCGCCGGCACCGGCACCGGCGGGGACTGATCCAGGGCCGAAGGAAGTGGACCCGGAGAGCCTGCCTCAGGGGTTCATTCTTGTGGTCGAGGACAAGGCTCGCTTGGCGACGCAGACCTCGCCGATCTTCATCGCGAGCAATCTGTACAACAACTGGAATCCGGGCGATCGGTCGATGATGCTGACGCCTCAGAGCGACATGCGTTGGCGGATCGAGTTGCCTCAGCCCGTGCAATGGCGCGAAGGAAAGCGTGGGCCGAAGCTGGAGTTCAAGTTTGCGCGGGGCTCGTGGGAGCTCGAGGAGTTGCGGGACGACATGTCGGCGACGGCGAACCGGACGCTGGGCAAGATCGACGTGTCGGGGCTTGCGCCGGGGGAGAAGCCGACGATCGAGCTCTCGGTGTCGAAGTGGGGCGACCAGCGGCCGGAATATCGGCTGAAGGGTTTGGCGGATCCGTACGCGCCGATCGTGGCAACGGGTGATGTCCGGCGGCTGGAGGTTGTGGGCGGCGCGGGCGGGGCGGAGGGGCTGACGCGCGAGGTGCTGGTGTGGCTGCCGCCTGGGTACGACGCGCCCGAGAACGCCAAGCGGGTGTATCCGGTGGTCTACCTGCACGACGGGAAGAACGTTTTCGCGAAGCCGACGGGCGTGCCGGGGGAGTGGGGCGCGGACGAAACATCGACGAAGCTGATCGCGGGGCAGACGGTCGAGCCGTTCATCGTGGTGGGGATTCCCAACTCGGGCGCGAGCCGGATCTCGGAGTATCTGCCGACGGCGGCCTTGCCCGACGTGGCGGCGGCGGGCGGCGCGTACGCGGAGTGGTTCGTGGGGCAGGTCAAGCCGAGGGTCGAGCGTGCGTTCCGCGTGTCGCGTGAGCGTGAACGTGTGACGGTCGGCGGGAGCTCGCTGGGCGCGGCGATTTCCATGCACCTGGCGCTGGAGTATCCGGGGCAGTTTGGGAATGTACTGGCGGAGAGCCTGCCGCTGACGACGGGCGATGCGTCGGCGTGGTCGGGATGGGTCGAGGGATTGCTGTCACGGAAGGGCGAGAAGCCGATCCGTGTGTATCTGGGGGTCGGCGGGCGGGAGTTCGGCGAGTCGCGGGCGGAACGAAGTGCCGCGTTGGTCAAGGCGATCGAGAAGCTCTCATCGGATCTGGTTGGCGCGGGCGTGCCGACCAAGGGTGTGAAGCTGGTGGTTGAAGAGGGTGCGGAGCACACCGAGTCGGCGTGGGCGGGGCGGCTGCCTGGGGCGCTGGAGTTTCTGCTGAGCAAGTGAGGCGAGTATGGGCACCGCGGGGATCGTCACGCTGATCCTGGTGATCGATCTGGTGGTGATGTCGGTCTTGGTGCGCGCGATCGTGTCGACGAATTGGGAGCCGATCGTGCAGCGGTACCCGGCGGTGGAGCCGCTGCCCGGGTCGCGTCGGTGGAACTTCCGCTCGTTCCAGGCTGGGGGAATGCTGAACATGGGCTGGTCGGTGCATGTGATGTCGGACGCCGACTTCCTGCATCTCAGGCCGGCGAAACTGCTGCGTTGGATGGGCATGCGCGGGGCGAGCGTGCCTTGGGACGAGGTCGAGGTGAGGGAGCGGAAGCGACGGACGCTGTCGGTGCGGATCGCTGGGATTGACCTGAAAGGTCCGGCGGAGTGTCTGACGGCTCCGGCGGAGGCGGGGGTCGCCTCGAACCCTTAACGCACTTTGCGGGGATTGGTGGCGGGCTTGCCGTCGGCGTATTCCCAGACGGTGACGGTGAGCCAGCGGGTGCCCCAGGCGCGGGCCTGGGCGTGGGTGGGGTAGAGCAGGTCGAGGCGGCTGCCCTTGATCGCCCCGCCGCAGTCGAGCACGGGGACGATGTTTCCCTGGGCGTATCCCGGGACGGTGACCATCGAGCCGTAAGGGAGGACGCGTGGATCGGCGGCGACGAGCTGGGAGTTGTTGGTGTCCACGGAGTGAAGGGTGGCGGTCAGGCCGTCGGCGGAATCGCCGCACGAGCGCCAATCGGGCGAGTAGGCGGTGACGCGCATGCGCATGGTCTTGGCGGGGCGGACGGGGCGGCCGTTGAACCAGCGGATGTTCTCGTCGTGGGTGGCGGCTGCGGGGCTGGAAGTCGGCGCCGGAGCGGGGCTGTTGGAGGCCAAGGCGGCGACAGCAAGGGAGAGATCCGGCAGCGCGGCGGTAGGGCGTTCAGAGGAGAGTGGCTGTTGGGTGTGGACTGGGTTGTGTTTGCGGGAGCCCGGCTCTGTAGGGACGCGTGTGAACTCGGCGAGGGGGGCTGGAGTCGCGGAGTGCTTCGCGAGGACGGCGGAGTAGGCCGTGAGGCAGGCGATGGCGGCGAACGCGATCGCCTCGAGGAGGAGTCGGAGTCGGCGGGGGCGCGTGCTGCAGGCGGAGAGGCGCCAGGGGGCGGGCGTCCGGGGACGCAGAACCATGTTCGAACTCCCACCGGCGTCCGTGCCGCTGTTGGGAAGACGGGCCGCCATGCCCGCAGGCGAACCGGCCCACCACGGCCGAGCTCGCGAGGAAACCACGCAAGGACAAGGAGGATAGGGGGTTGTGTCTTTCGGGGCCAGTGGCATACGAACGTTACCCTACCATATGTGGGCCGTTCGTGTGCGTTCTTTGTTTGGGTTGATTGGCGGATGTGGAAAGTCTGAAGGCGGGGCTGAAATGGCAGTGCCCGCTGCCAGAATGACGTCGTGATGAGTGGTGGGACACGGGATGGGCCCGATGGTTCCGATAATATCAGCGGCCAGTTGATCAGGGATGGCGGTTTGACGCATCGGAAGGCCGCCGGGGACGAACTCGATTGGCCCGCGGTTCGTTGAGGAGAGCAAGGGGCTGGGGAGCAGGAGGATCGATGATCCGGTTCATGAACAATGTGAAGACGGCGCTGCTGCTGGGCGGGCTGATGGGCCTGTTTCTGCTGGTGGGCGGGGCGATGGGCGGCAAGGGCGGGCTGCTGATCGCGTTGGTGCTGGGTGGGCTGACGAACGTGGTGGCGTTCCTGTTCAGCGACAAGATCGCGATCGCGGCGATGCAGGGGCGGGAGGTGGACGAGCGGACGGGCGGGGACCTGTACGCGATGGTGAAGGAGCTGGCCCCGAGGGCGGGCGTGCCGATGCCGCGGGTGTACATCTGTCCGCAGGAGGCGCCCAACGCGTTCGCGACGGGCCCGTGGCCGAGCCGGGGTGCGGTGGCGGTGACGCAGGGCGCGCTTCGGCTGCTGGATCATGAGGAGATGCGCGGGGTGATGGCGCACGAGCTGGCGCACATCCGGAACCGGGACACGCTGACGAGCACGATCGCGGCGACGGTGGCGGGGATATTGGCGTACCTGGCGCAGATGAGCCTGTGGATCGGGATGCCGAGGGACTCGGAGGGGCGTGGGAGTCCGTTGGCGTTGGTGGCCGTGATTCTGGCGCCGCTGGCGGCGATGCTGATCCAGATGGCGATCAGCCGGAGCCGGGAGTATGTGGCGGACGCGGACGCGGCGGAGATCGCGGGGACGCCCCACGGGTTGATCAGTGCGCTGACGAAGCTGGACGGGTATTCGCGGCGGATCCCGATGCGGAACCCGAACCCGGCGCAGAACAACCTGTTCATCGTGGAGCCTTTGTGCGGGAGCTCGCTGGCGGGGATGTTCGCGACGCACCCCCCGACGGAGAAGCGGATCGCGGCGTTGCGGAAGCTGGCGTGAGGCACGTTCCAAAGAACGGAGCCCCGGAGTTGGAATGCTCCGGGGCCCGTTTGCATTGGCAGAGAGGGGGTGAAGGAAGGAGCGTGGCGATCAGCGGGTGGCCTGCTCCGCGTCGACCCTGAAGGGGGCGTACTTGATGGCGAGCTTGTCCCCGACGACGACGCCGCGGATCACGGCACCGCGGGTGACCTGGAAGACGAGCTTGACCTGCTGTCCGGGGACGGCGCGGGAGAGCTGCTGGGGGAGGTCGGCCATGCCCTTGAGGGGGCTGCCGGGGGTGTATCGAACGCCGGTGAATTCGTTGTCCTTATAGACGTAGCCGATGGCCTCGTACAGGCGACCTTCGGAGTCGAGGAGAGCGACGGGCTGGTCGATGGCGAGGCCCTTCTCGCCGAGGCGCCAGGGCTTGTCCATGGAGATGTCGACCTGGCAGACGACGACGCCCGCGCGGGGTGCGAAGTTGGAGACGCGGAGGGCCATGTCGGCGTTGACGCCGGCGGAGACGGTCTTGGCGTCGAGGAGGGTCTGGCCGTCGGCGATGGTGTTCTTGCCTTCGGGGAAGGTGATGCCGTTGAGCGTGTCCTTCTGGAGGGACATGCCCAAGGCGATGGTCATCTGGAAGCCGGAGTCGGCGGGTGGCTGATCGGCGACGCGGTTGCCGGCGTTCTGAGCGCCCGGGAAGACGTAGGCGACGGCTTCATCGAGCTGACCTGCGGTGCGGCCGGCCATGATGGCGTCGAGGGCGGCGTCTCGCTGGGCGGCGGAGGTGAAGGTGCGTTCGACGGTGGCGGAGACGTCGCGGCGGGTGTTCTTGACGTAAAGGGCCTTGGGGGTGAAGTTGGAGGGGACGAGGAATTCGAAGGCGAACTTGGCGTCGGACTCGCCGCCGACGGAGGCGATGTGGATGCCGTTGCCGCCGGTGTTGAAGGGGTAACGGGCGAACTTGGGTGCGTTGCGGTTGCGTGCCGAGGCACCGGTGGGGGCGGAGGCGTCGGGCGGGATTCGGCCGACGGCGGAGATGGGGAAGAGCATGTGGGAATTGCCGTCCTTGTCGGTGGCGAGGAGGCGGACCTGCCCGTTGCCGATGAGGACCTGTCCGTTGCGTTCCTTGGCTCCGGAGTTGAAATTGACGACGTAGGCGATGAGTTTGGCGTCGGGGCGGACGGGCTCGCCCTTGAAGTCGACAACGCCGCCCTGCCCGGCGGGGCGGTAGCGGTCGCGGGTGAGTTCGACGAGCCGGGCCTTGGCGTCGGCGATGCCCGAGGGATCGATCTGGTAGGTGCCTTCGATGGCGAACTGGGCCGGCTTGATGGTGTTTCGGCCGGTGTCGCCCTTGGGGATCATGCGGAGGAGGGCGGGGACGGCGTGGGCGTTGGGGTAGTAGGTGGCGAGGTTGCTGTCGGTGTGGAAGGCGTGACGGCTGAGGAAGCCGTAGAAGTTGGAGGTGAGCTTGTCGGAGGGGACCCAGAGGGATTCGGAGAGCTTGACGGAGCCTTGGGCGTCGAAGTCGGCGGGCTTGTATTCGAGGAAACCGCCGTCCTTGGGGAGGTGGAGCATCCCGGCGGACATGATGGCCAGGCCTGAGATGATGACGCCGGCGAGTGCGCCGCAGAGCCCGCCGCCGATGTTGTTGACGACGGTGGGGAAATGGAGATTGTGGCGGATGACGCCGTCGGAGATGCCGCGGAAGATGGCGAGGGAGAGGATGAAGGGGGCGGCGAGGCCGAAGGCCCAGGCGTTGCCGGAGAGGAGATCGGCGACGAAGCCGCGATCCTCGGCCTTATCGAGGAGGAAATAGGCGACGGGCTCCCAGAAGGCGAAGGCGATGGCGCCAGCGGCGACAACGCAGAAGAGATTGATGAAGGCCGAGAAGAACCCGCGGTTGAGCCAGATGAGAGTGCTCACGACGATGAGCACGATGACGGCGGCGTTGGTGACCATGGTTGCGATTCCTGTATCGTCGGGCGATCGTTAGGCCTTGGCGGGTGCTTGCGGCTGAGCGGGCTGGGCGGGTGCGGGGGCGGGCTCGGCGGTGATCCGCAGGACTTCCTCGATGGTGGTGAAGCCATCGACAGCCTTGCGGAGTGCGGCCTGCTGGATGGTGACCATGCCGCGCTTGCGGAACTCGGCGCGGAGGCCGTTGATGTTCCCGGTGCGGATCATCTCGCGTTCGGCCTCGTCGAGGGGGGAGATCTCGAAGCAGCCGTCCTGCTGGATGTAGCCGGTGCCCTGGCAGACGGGGCAGACCTCGGGCTTGTTCTTGATGAGGACCTGCCCGCCCTTCTTCATGAGCTGCTTGACCTTGTCGGCGGGCAGGCCGAGTTTCTTGAGCATGTCGGGCGGGGGCTGGTAGGGGACGCGGCAGTTGATGCAGACCTTGCGGAGGAGACGGAAGGCGATGACGCCGCGAAGGCTCTTGGCGGCGAGTTCCTGGTCGCCGACGAGCTTGACGTACTTGATGATCGCGTCGATGGCGTTGTTGGCCATGAGTCCGGCGTAGATACGGACGCGTTCGTGGTCGGCCTTGGCGATTTCCTTGGCGCTGTTGGCGTCGGGGACTTCGGCGATGGAGACGACCTGCGGGTCGCGCCGGAGGATGGAGCGGAGGGTGGTCGAGTACTCGGCGCCCTCGGCCTGGGGATCGAAGCGGTTCTGCTTGGCGCCTTCGAGGATGTCCTGCGGCTCGTATTCGAGCGTCTGGACGTTCTGGGTGTAGGCGTCGTGGAGTTTGGTGACGGTGTAGAGGGCGGTGGTCCGGCCGCCGTCGGCGAGGCCGGCGATCAGCACGACACCCTGGGTGGATTCGGTGAGCTTGCGGAGGTCGGCGAGCTGGTTCTCGAGCAGGCCGATCTCTTCGACCTTTCGGCGGACCTGCATCTCGGGGTCGAGGAGCATGGAGAGGCGCGGGCCGGCCTGAGAGCCGACGGAGGTGACGCGGATCTTGGTCTTGTTGGGCCCCTTCTCGACGGTGAGGTCGCCGGTCTGACGTTTGCGCATGTCGGCGACGTCGAGCTTGGCGGCTGCCTTCCAGAAGGCCATGATGGCCTGGGCCTCGGCGGCGGGCATGGCGCGGTTCTGGATGCGCTGCCCGTCGACGAGGAAGGAGAGGGCGAAGTTGGGGTCCTTGCCGGTGGGGGCGAGGGTGATCTCGGTGGCGCGGTTGTCCATCCCGGTGAGGACGGCGCTCTCGGAGGCGACGCGGGCCTGGAATTCGGGCGTGTCGGAGTTGGGGACGGCGACGACGTTCTTGTCCGGGCCGCGAACGACCAGTTCGACCTTGCCCTGCTTCTTCGCGGCGGCGCGGGCCTCTCGGGCGGCGGTGAGCTTGGAGAGGTTGATGCGGAGGCGGTGGGTCGCGGGGACGCGTTCGTCCTTGTTGACGATGGAGACGAAGACGGCGACGTGGATCGCGAAGAGGACGATGACGAGCCCGAGCGAGGCGAAGATCCCGCCGATGCCCTGGACGGGCATGAAGAGGGCGCCGGCGAGGGCGATGAGCCCGACGACCATGTGGACGATGTTCCACTGGGCTCGAGGGAGGAAGAAGCGGGCGCAGTGCTTGTCGAAAATGGTGGAGATGAGCCAGCACCATCCGATGAACGGAAGGAGGAGCACGACCGGCTTCCAGATCGACAAGAGGATGAGGCCTTCGGCCAGGATGGCTTGGGCTGGGCTCGCGGTGGAGAACATCGCGCAGTGTTCCTTTCAACGAACGGCGGTCGTACGTCCCGGACGGCCTCTCGGGCGGAGCCGACGGCGGGCGCCCCGGCCGCGGATGTCGTGCCCGCGGAGGGGTGGGGAGGATATCACGCGGGCGGCCGCGACGCCGTGGGACGCCCGACCATCCGACGGATCGTTTGCATCTTGAACGGTATTCGGAAGGTGTTTGAGCAGTGTCTCAGCCGAGTTTCTTGAGGCGCATCTGGAGTTCGTCGGCGTTGGGGGTTGCCTCGAGGGCGACCCGCATGTGGATGAACTCCTTCTCGACGAGCTCGACGAGCGACCCGTTGAAGTCGACCATGCCCGACTGGCGAGCTTCGATGGACTTGAGGTACTCGCGGAGCTCGCCCTCGCGGCCTTCGAGAATGTGCTTGCGGACGACGGAGTTGTTGATGAGGATTTCGAGGGCGGGGATGCGGTGGATCGTGGGGTGAAGGGTGGGAAGCAGCTTCTGGTAGACGAAGGCTCGCATCTGGTAGCCGAGGATTCGGCGGACCTGTTCGATTTCCTCCTGCTCGAAGAGGCCGTAGATTCGGCTGAAGGTCTGGGTGGTCGAGGAGGCGTGGATGGTGCCGTAGACGAGGTGGCCGGTCTCGGCGGCGTGGAGAGCGGCTTCGAAGGTTTCGTTGTCGCGCATTTCGCCGACGAGCACGATGTCGGGGTTTTCACGGACGAGGGCGCGGAGAGCGATCTTGAAGTCGAGGCAGTCGATGCCGATTTCGCGCTGGTTGATGGTGGCTTTGCGGTCGGTGAAGATGTACTCGATGGGGTCTTCGATGGTGACGATGTGGACGGGCTTGCGCTCGTTCACGTAGTCGAGCATGGCGGCGATGGTGGTGGACTTACCGGAGCCGGTCACGCCGCTGAGGAGCACGATGCCCTGAGGCTGCATCGCGATCTCGGTCATGATCGGGGGGAGGTAGAGCTCGTCGAATCGGCGGATTTTGGATGTGATGAGACGGAGCGCGGCGGAGAGCTTGCCGCGGGCCTGGAAGAGGTTGACGCGGAAGCGGTTGTGGTCGTCGTAGTCGTAGGCGAAGTCGACGGAGCCAAACTTGTGCAGGTCGGCCATCTGCTCTTCGTCGAGGATGTGCTTGGTGATGTTGATGAACTCTTCGGTGGTGAGCGGCTCGGTATCCAGGGGCTTGAGCGCACCGCGGAGTCGGACACGGGGGGAGGTGCCGGCCTTGAGAATCAGGTCGGAGGCCTCGAGCTTGATACAGGCCTGGAGGAACTTGCCCCAGCGGGTGGCGTGCGGGTCGGCCCGCTTGGTCTGCAGGGAGACGTGGCCGGCGGCGGCCACGGTCTGGGGCGAATCAATGTCGATGCTCATTCCTTCGTTCCTTCGTGCGGGTTGCTCGCCCTTCGGGGGCGTGTGGGACGTGATGAAGCTGGCGACAGAATAATCGATCTGGGCGCGTAAATCGACCCGGCCGACAGGTGGACGATTCGCGGGCAAGCCGCTCGGTGTTCCGCCGCGGCGAAGAGGGGGCGGGTGATCCGATAAAGAGTGGCGTGCCCGGAGGGGGCCTGAGAAACGCTGAAATCGTGTTGCCTCGGCGTGTCGATTGTGCGAACATCGCCCCACTCGGCGCGCGTGCGTGCCGGGCGAAGAACGCTCGTGGAGGTCCGTCGGTGTGAGGCCGGCGGGGGTCTCGGGCGTTTTTTCGTGCGCCGGAGAGGGCCCGGGTTCAGGGGCGGGGCTTGCGCGGGGGAGCGAAGGGGCACGTGCGAAGGTGGTCGTTGACCATGCCGCTGGCCTGCATGAAGGCGTACATGATGGTGGAGCCGACGAAGCGGAAGCCTCGCTTCGCCAAGGCTTTGGACATGGCGTCGGAGAGGGGCGTTCGGTTGGGGATGTCGGCCATGCTGGCCGGGCGGTTGATGATGGGCGTGCGTCGGCCGCTCGGGTCGGGGAAGGCCCAGAGAAAGTCGGCGAGCGTGATGCCCGCGTCGCGAAGGGCGAGATAGGCCTTGGCGTTGGAAATGGTGGAGGCGACCTTCAGGCGGTTGCGCACGATGCCGGGGTTCTGGAGGAGCGTGGCGACCTTGGCGGCGGAGTAGCGGGCGATGCGCTCGGGGTCGAAGTGGTCGAAGGCCTCGCGGTAGTGCTCTCGCTTGGCGAGCACGATGGACCACGAAAGCCCGGCTTGTGCGCCCTCGAGGGTGAGCAACTCAAACAGGGCCCGATCGTCGTGGAGCGGAACACCCCATTCGGTGTCGTGGTAGCGCCGGTCGAGGTCGTTACGAGGCCAGGGGCATGGGGTGGAACGGGGCATTGGCCGGACCTCGGGGCGTGCCGCCGATCAGGGGTTTGTCGCGGGGGTGGGTGCGGGAAGAGGGTTGCCGGTGCGTTCGGCGATGGCGCGGAACATGCCATCGAGGCCCGGTCGATGGATGTCGTGGGCCATCCCCGGAACGATGACAACCTGGGCGTCGGAGTTGAGCCCGGCGAGGGCGTCCTTGAGGAGCTTGGCGGCGCCTTCGAGGAGGAAGGTGTCGACTTCGCCCGCGTAGACGACGATCTTGCCGGCGAGCTTGGGCCCGCGTGAGGACCACTCGCGTTCGAGCTTGAGGCGGATGTCGAAGGGCTCCCAGGCCCGAGCGACGGCGGGATCGACCTTGCCGGTAGCGCGGTCGAAGAGAAGGACGGGGTCGCCGGCGAGGTTGCGCGGGGAGAAGACGGCTTCGAAGGAGTGGATCTGCCCGCCGGGGCCCATGGCGGTTTCCTGGGCGACGAAATCGTCGAACCAGAGGAGGGGCGTGTCGCCGCGTCGGGCGATGGGTCGGCGTGCGCCGGCGGGGTCTTTGTACATGTTGGCGTCGGGGGCGTAGAGGTTGATGCGTTGGAAGTCGCGGAAGTCGACGGGGTCCGGGCAGTGGGACCAGCAGCCGTTGAACGCGTCGGGGTATTCGACTTGGAGCCAGAGGCTCGACCAGCCGCCGGAGGACATGCCGGAGACGAATCGGCGTTGGCCGGACTTGGCGCCGTGGAATTGTTGCTCGACGTGGGGGATGAGCTCGTCGATGAGAGCGCGGCCTCGCGGGCCGTTGGTGGCGCTGTCGGCAAAGACGGAGTGCCCTCTGAAGCAGGAGGGATCGGGGACGATGACGAGGCAGCGGTCGGCACCAGGGATTCGGTCGAACATGCCCGAGAGGGCGAGTGCGGAGGCGTGATCGGAGCCGAACCCGCCGACCCAGACGAGGGTGGGGTGCGATGCGTTGGGGTCGTCGGTCCAGCCCTTGGGGAGGATGACGCCGGCCTTTTGGCGAATCTCGCGGCCTGCGAACTCGCTGAGGGCGTCGCTCTTGATTTCAACGAACTTCACGCGGTCGGTGTCGCGGAGTTCGCGGGGCTTGACGGCGGAGGCGAGTCGGAGGGTGGCGACCTTGGAGGTGGCTTTGGCGGGGTCGATACGGACTTTGACAGGCTCGCTGTACAGGTCGCCCGCGCCGCGGCCGGGCTTGGGCGAGTCGGGGTTGACGCGAGCGACCGCCTGCACGATGTACTCCCCCGGGGGGACGTCGCGCGGGGCAACGGGCCAGCCGATGGAGGCGCCGTCGAGGGAGAGGGACTGCCCGCTGGTGAGGGCGCGGACGTCGGCGGCGATGAACTGGACCTTGCCGAACCAATCGCCGAACTGCAGGCGGGGCTCGCGGGTGGCGCGGGTGGCGAAGATCAGATAGACGCGGCCCGAGTATCGCTCGGGGAGCAGCGTGTGATCGAAACCCAGAATGAAGGAAGTCGCCGAGGGAACAACGGGAACAGACTCGTCTGTCGCTGGGTCGGCGGGCTTGGATGCCGGCGT
>DDSG01000092.1 GCA_002343325.1 Phycisphaerales bacterium UBA2396
CCCGCCACCTCATTTCCCCGCCCCCGCCGACCCGGTGAGTTCCCACCACCTCGTACCATCACCCCATGACCCACGATCAGCGACCCGTCGCCGCAGACCTTCGAACACTCTTCCCCATTCTCGGCCTCGTTGTCGGCCTCATCGCCATGGCTCTCGTCCCCGGGGTCGGCCTCAAAGGCCCCTTCCTCGGTGCCCTCATCGGCCTGGTTCTGGGGCTCGTCCTCCAGTGGCAGATCTCTCGCTGGGCCGCCGACCTCCGCCAACGCATCGAAACCCACCTGGCCCCCATGCTCGCCTGGTACGCCGCCGTCCGCAAAACCATCGATCGCCTCCCCGCCGACCGCGCCAGACAACTCACCCTCGACCTCCTCCCCGCCTTCCTCGAACCCACCGACCGCCCCTCCGATCCGCTCCCACCCGCCGCACACCCCACGCTCCGCGATTTCGCCGACACTTTCGCGGGCCTCGCCTTCGACGCCTCGGGCGCCATGATCCTCCCCGCCGCCGACTCCACGCAATCCCCCACCCCACCCCAGGGCATCGTCATCCTCGCCGGAGGCGGCGAGGCCGCAACCATCGCCCGCGCCAACCTCACCTCCGGCACCGTCGACGAAATCCACGCCCACAACGCCAACGCCCCGCTCGCCCAAGACCCCTTCCCCACCGTCTGGCACTGGTGCCTCTTCATCCTCCTCGATACCTACGAACACCCAGACGCCGACGCACTCATGCCCCAGGGCGCCCGCCTCGCCGACCGACCCAAGTAACCCCCACCATGAAAGACGGCTCCACCAACACCCGCCGACTCCCAGGCCGCATCTGGGGCGACAGTCTTCTCAACAAACTCCCCGCCCGCTCAAGAAAAAAACGAAAGCGCCAGGCGAGCAAGGCCCGCCGCGCTTTCCTCAAGCACGCCGATCACTCAACCTGATCCTCGCGCCTACGCCCCAGCCTTCACCGGAGCCTCCTTCTTCGGCTCAGGCTCCGCCCCTTTCGCACCTTCCACCCGCTTCGGCTTCCCCGTTGCTTGGTCCATCTCCGCCACCAGCCGGAACCCAACGTGCTGCCCGTCGCTCATCCACCACTGGCTCTTGGGGATCTGCGGGTCGGTCTTCTGCCAGTCACGCCGATACTCCGCCCGCGCCCCGATCTTCAGATCCTCCGCCTTGTCCTGCCACGACCCACCCTTCACCACCCGCTTCCCCTCCGACTCCTGCACCCACTCCGCCACGTTCCCGTGCACATCAAACAGCCCCCACGGATTCGCCCGCTTGCTCCCCACCGGGTGCGGCGATTCCTCGCTGTTCGCCTCGAACCACGCCACCCCATCAAGCTCCTTGTTCCCCTCGCCAACCTCGCCGAACCAATACCCCCCCGCTCGCCCGCTCTCCGTCCCACCCGCCGCCGCGTGCTCCCACTCCGCCTCCGTCGGCAGCCTGAACACGATCCCGCTCCGCGCGCTCAGCCACTTGCAATACTCCACCGCCGACCGATAGTGCACGCAAATCGCCGCGTACCCCTGCACTCCAAACCCACAATCCGGCGGGATGTAAGGCCGGCTCGGCCTCGTCACCACGTCCGCCCCCAACGCCGCCAGACCCGCTTCGTCATCCTTCGCGTACAGGAACGGGTTGAACGCGTCCCACGTCACCTCCGTCCGCGACATGAAAAGCGGCTCGATCTTCTTCCCCTCGTCCCCCGGGATCGGCGTCAACTCCACCGCGAACGCCCCCGCCGGAATCTCCTGCTTGAACGCCTCCGCCCTCACACCTCCCACCACCACCTCCGCCGTCGCCGCAACGCCGCCGGTACCCTTCTCCGGCTCCGCCAGCACCACCGCGGCAAGCCCCGCGCACACCACCACGGACCACGCCCCCATGACGCCCTTCGCCCGAACTTCGCTCGCCGCCATACTCATGTGCTCCCTCATGCTTCCCGCCTGCGCTCCCGCGGGCGATCGTCCGATCGTCTCCGCCCCCTCCGCTCCTGTCCCCCCAGAACGCCACGAATTCGTCCGCGTCCAGATGGGCGTCCAATCCCGCATCACAGTGTATTCGTGGGACCCCGCCGCCGCGAGAGACGCCGCCGCCGCCGCCTTCGACCGCATCAACGCCCTCGAATCCTCCTTCACCGACTACCGCCCAGACAGCGAGCTCTCTCGCCTCTCCGACCACGCCGGCAAAGGCCCACTCCCCATCTCCCCAGACCTCTTCTCCATCCTCTCACTCTCCAAACAACTCTCCTCCGACTCCGCCGGGGCCTTCGACATCACCGTCGGCCGCTCCGTCGCCCTCTGGCGCCAGGCTCGCCGATCCTCAACACTCCCACCTCAATCCGAAATCAACGACGCCCTCGCCACCATCGGCTCCTCCACCCTCATCCTCGACACAGACGCCCGCACCGCCGCCCTCACCCGCCCCGGCACACGCCTCGACCTCGGCGGCATCGGCAAAGGCTTCGCCGCGCAAGCCGCCCTCGACCTCCTCTGCTCACGAGGCCTCTCCGCCGCCTGCGTCGCTCTCGCCGGAGACATCGTCGTCGGCGACCCGCCCCCGGGCCAAACCGGATGGCGCGTCGCCGCCGACAGCGAACAGCCAGGCTCCTCGCCCCTCGTCCTCCTCCTCGCCAACGCCGCCATCTCCACCTCGGGCGACACCGAACAATTCATCGACATCAACGGCCAACGCTTCAGCCACGTCATGGACCCGCGCACCGGGCTCGGCCTCACCACCCGCCGCTCCGTCACTGTCGTCGCCGACCGCGGCGAAATTGCCGACGCACTCTCCACCGCCGCCTGCATCCTGGGCGAAGACGCCAGCGCCACGCTCATCGCAAAGCACCGCGCCGCCGCAGTCTTTACCACCGCGGCCGCCGACAATCCCGCACGCTCCACCATCGACCCCACCCGCCGGCTCCGATTCCCTACCGAAGCTCGCGAATAAACACGTTCGCAAACTCGATCGGATCCCCGTGGCTCTGCAGCGCGATCGGCCCCTCGCTCGCCACGCCCGGCAACCGCGCCTCCTCAATCACCAACTCCCCATTCAGCCGCACCGTCAACCGGTCACCCTTCATCACCACGTGGAACCGGTTCCACTCCCCCAGCGGACGATCCGCCTTCTTCCTCGGCGTCACCGCCGCCCTCACCTCCGCAGGCATCTCCGGATTCGTCCGGTACCCATACACCTCGCCCGACCCCACAGGCCAGCACCAGATGTTCACCTGGCTCTTCTCATTCCCCCTCAGGTAAATCCCGCTGTCACCAGCGTCCATCACCTTCACCATCTTCCCCTCAACCCCGTCCGCACCGATCTCCGGCCGCTCCACTTCCCGAGGCTTGCCCGTCAGCCGCCAATCCGCGATCAACTCAAAGTCCGCGTACGACCGCTCCGTCCACAGGTGCGACGCCTTCCCATCAAACCGCAGCACCCAATCACTCGGCACCCAGTGCTTCGCGATCTCCGCATCCACCCGCCAGCCCGCCAGATTCTCCCCGTTGTACAACGCCGTCCACCCCTCCGACGCCGACGCCACCATCCCCTCGCCCAAACTCCCGGACCCCGGCAACTCCCGGATCCGGATCGCCCGAAACTCAATCGGCGTCCCCTCGCTCTCCAGGCAGATGTACCCCTTCCGCGGCGACACATTCTTCCCCCGCGTCACCACCTTCCCGTTCACCGCCAGACTGATCACCCCATCCACACACTCCACCCGATAGTGATTCCAGTGCGGGCTCGGATGCATCCGACGCTCCGTCGGAAACGCACGATCGCCGCCCCTCCCATTCTCCGGCGTCATCCTCGCCCCATGAATCGGAAAGATGTCCCCGTCGCTCGTGAACCAGTCCGCCTCCAGCCCGTCCATCACCTGCACCTCAACACTCCGCGTAAACGGCACGCCCCGCGCCGTCAGACCGTCCGACCACACAAACAGCCCCGCGTTCCCACCCGCCGTCAGGTGCCGCCACTCCAGCTCCAGCACAAAGTTCTCGTACATCTTCTCCGTCCGCATCACGCCCGTTGGCTTCCCCGTGCACGTGATCACCGCCCCGCCATCCTCGTCCTTCCCCACGCCCCACGTCGTCGGCCCGCAGTTCACATTCACCCACCCCGCCAAATCCTTCCCGTTGAACAAGTCCACAAACCCCGCCTCTCGCCCGCGATACCCCGGCACCGCCGCCGAGTAGTTCATCTTCGCCGAGCCATCCGCCCAATCGTCCGACCGGAAAGGCGACGCCGGCAGCCCCTCCTTATTGAACAAGTTCGGCTCCGCAATGTCCGACCACCCAAACCGCACCGCCCGCGGCTCCTTCACCCGATCGCTCTTCACCACCACCACGTCCCCCTCGATCACCGCCTCCGCCGGCACAAACACCTTGTCCTCGCCCGCGATCATCCACTGCGTCAACGCCCCGCCCCGCGCCACCAGCCCCGACCCCACGTGGTCAAACGACACCCGCGCCGACCCGCCGCCAAACGACACCTGCTTCGCGATCGGCCCGCTCTTGACCACCCCCGCCTTCCCATACGTATCCGCCAACGCCCACAAGCTCAGCCGCCGACCGACCTCCGCCTTGTTCCGCGGATGAATGTCCGCAACGTTCCCGATATCCGTCGTCACCACCATCCCCGTCCCCGGCAACTCCAGCGCACTCGCCTGACCCTCCCGAACCCGCGCCAGCCACTCCGTGTTCCCCACATACCGGAACGGCGCCAACTGCACGAAGTAAAACGGCATCCCCTCCACCCCAAACGCCCCACGCCAATCCGCGATCAACCCCTTGAACAACCGCCCATACAACGCGTGCTCATCCCGATTGCTCTCCCCCTGATACCACAGCACGCCCCTGGGCGTCATCGGCGCAATCGTCGCCACCATCCCGTTGTACAACCCCGTCACCGTCGCCGCCGGGTTCATCTGAGGCGTCTCCGGAATCCCCGGCAGTTCCCCCATCGCCGCACCCTTCAGATACCTCCACTCACGCGCCAGCGAAACCCCCTTCATCCCCGCCGGCGTCAGACTCATCTCCTCCGCCTTCCCGTTGATCCCGCCCAACCCCGCCGTGTCCAGCATCCGCACCGCCACCACGTTCCGACCCGCCCGCAGCACCCCCGCCGGCACCTCGTACCGCCTCGACACAGACCACTTCCCATCCTCGCGCGTCGAGCCCACCCGAACGCCGTTCACCCACGCATCATCCCGATCATCAATCGCCCCCAGCGACAGCACCCCGGCCTTCCCCGCCGCCTCCGCGGGCAACTCCACCGCCACCCGGAAATACACCACGCCGTCAAACCGATCCAACCCCTCCGGCCCAAGCGACGCCGGCAGCCCCATTACCTTCCATGACGAATCGTCAAACTCCGCCTTGGGCCACTCCGCTCCAACCTTCGGCCCGCGCTGATCCAGCCCGTCCCACCACGCCGCCCGCGCACGCTCCGTCACCTGCCCGCGCTCGTTGGGGTCACGCGACATCCGCACCAGTTCCAGCCGCTCCTTCATCTCCGGGAACGCCGACAACGCCCCCGCGCTCATCCACGCCTCCGCCCGTGTCCCCCCCCAGTCGCAACTGATCAGCCCCACCGGCACGCCCACCTCGCGCCGGATCTCACGCGCAAACGCGTACCCCACCGCGCTGAACCCCGCAACGCTCTGCGGGTGCGCCGCCGACCACGACCCCGTATTGTCCGCCCGCGGCGTCAAACTCATCACGTTCTCAACCGTGAAAAGCCGGATCTGCCCATCATTGGCCCCCGCGATCGTCTCCTTCGCGCCATCCGAGGCCGACACGGGCCACTCCATGTTCGATTGCCCCCCGCACACCCACACCTCCCCGATCAAGACGTCCGACACGCGCGTCTCGCCACCATCCCACGCCACGCTGAACCACTGAGGCCCCTTCGCCTCCGCGGCCGTCGGCGTCTTCAGCTTCACCACAAACCGCCCGTCGCTCGCCGCCTTCCCCTCCGCCTTCGCGCCCCACGACGACGTCACACGCACCGCCTCGCCCGCGCTCGCAAACCCGAATATCGCCGCCTCCGTCCCCTGCTGCAGCACGCACCCGTCCGACAACACCCGCGGCAGCCTCACATCACCCCACGCCTCCCCACACATCCCAGCGCCCATCACCCCGCACAACGCCGCAACCGCCGTCCACGAGCTCCGCTGCATGCCACGCTCCTGAGCAAACCCACATCACCCGCGCGCAGCATACCACCACACCCATTCCTGACCCCTTCCGCACGCCCTGTGAGTTCTCACCCCCGATTGCCCGCCACCACCAACTACGGTTTGTCCCGGCTGGGTACCATCCGGACACCGAGGACGTACAGCAATGGCCAAACAACCGCTCGCCGAAGCATTCGGATATCCGATCAACAATCACAGCCCCGAGGCGAAGCGGTGCCGCGACAACGCGCTCTGTCCGTTCGGCAACAAGGTTCCCAACTGCACCAAGGACAAGGCGAACAACCCACTGGGGGTATGCAGCATCCTCGACGGGACCGACGTGATTATCACGTGCCCTGTGCGGTTCCGCGAGAAGCGGATTATTGCCGAGGACGCTGCCGCGAAGCTGGCAGCGTGAGGTGCCTTAGCGCGAGAAGCGCGAGAGCAGACCGTGCCGGTCTTCGCCCCAACGGGGCGCAGGGGTGTAGCCACGGGTGAAGCCCGCGCTTCGCGGGCGAAACCCGTGGAAGGGTGCGTCTTCTCCTTGACCTGCCCCGGAGGGGCAGAGGAATCACGGCATCACAAGCCCGCTTAGTCAAACGCGTACTTCTCGTCGAACTCCACGCCATGAGCGCGGAGAATCCGCAACAACTCCGACTTGAAGTCTTCCTTCTTGTGATGCTCGGCTTGGCCGCCGATGTACTTCTTCACGGCTTCTTCCTGCGACTTGCTGACGGAGAAGACGCTGTAACCCTCCTGCCACGCGAACTCGGCCAGCTTCGGATACGTGTCGTTTACCCACTTCGATGAACGAGCTTTGACCGTGCGCATCAGATCCGAGATCGAGCCGTCGGGCCGCCACCGCATGTAGATGTGGACGTGGTCCTCGACGCCGCCGATGTCGTAGAGCACACCCTTCTCAGCCCGGACGATGCCGCCGATGTAGGGATAGAGGCGTTCAGCGACGTCTGCCGTGATCCACGGAGCGCGGCCCTTGGTCGAAAAGACGACATGGAGCAAGAGTTGGGAGTAAGTGCCGGGCATCGGGAATCCTTCGCCCCTCCGGGGCGAAAAGAAGGAAGAAGGGGGAGACACTTTCCACGGGTTCCGCGTGGCCCAAAGCGGCCTCGCTCCACCCGTGGCTACACCCCGACGCCCCGTTGGGGCGTCCACAGAGGCGGACGCTGCGAGTACGACGCTGGCTCACTGCCATCATCCTCCGCACAGCAAGCCCCGGCAGGCAAGCACGTATCGCAGCCTTCTCGTTTGCATCGCGGGCATGTCAGAATGTCTGCTCCCGACTCAAACAGGCGTGCGCAGTAGGGACAGCCATCTCCGGGCTCAAGCACCGAGGACTGCGGCTGAGGCGGACAAACTCCAACAGGGCGTTTGTGGGTCATGCGGTCTCGCTTTCGGCCTTGTTTTCACGGCGGAACTCGTCCAAGGCGATCTGGAGAACCTGCTGCAAGTGCCGTGACTTCTGCGATCGGTTGTCGCGAGCAAGTAGCCACGCGATGAAGTGATCCAGCAGGTCTTTGAGTTCAATCGTTTCGAGGACTTCGGCATCGCAGAGCCGGATGATCTCCTCGTTGACCGTTGGCCTGACCAAAACACGCTTGGTCCCGGGAGACTTGGCCAAGTCGCGGCGAACCTTGCTCGCGCTTTCATCTGCCGTGACCTGGTAGATTGCCTCCCCGGCCACGAAGTCCATGCCCCCGTCGTTCGCGTGCGTTGTTGAGAAGCGTTGTAGAGAAAAGCCGAACGTGCGGAAGTACTCGCGGAGCACCGCGAACGACACCACCTCGAACATTTCACCGCCGTTGCCGACGATCTGATCCAAGTAGGAACCGACGAGATCACGACGTTCTTGGATTTTGTCCTGCGGGAGATTGACGGTGTGTTCCAACTGTCTTATCACTGCCTGTCGTCGCTCGAAGGCGGTCTTCAAGGACAGGATCAGTTCGTCACGGAGTTCGTCCAACTGCCTCGTCGTGACATCGATCATCAACGCGGACCGGAAGCGGTACTTGCTTCCGTTGAGTTCAAGGTAGCCGCGATGCCCGAGCCGCCGCTGGATGTACGTTGGGTGATAGTCGCTGTGGCCGTACTTCTTGGCGAAGTCGCGGAACACCTTCACGATCTCTCGTTCTGGCAAGCCATCGCAGACGGTGCCCGCCGCGATCGCCCGTCTGTGTTCCGCGAGGATCGCCAGCGCAACGTAGAGGACCGTCCGCTGTCCTGCGTGCCGCCGCAAGACGTCCCCGATGGTCTTTTTGTCTTTTGCGGGGCCTTTCGCCATTCGTGCTCGTGTCCTTTCGGTTCGTTGACTGGCAAGGATACGGGGTCCGGATCGGAAGTGCTCAGTGGAGCAGGCTTTTGGTGGGGGGGCGATCCTCAAGAATCGAACTTTTCACGGCGGCATCCTCGCGCCGGGCGCGACATTCATCAAGTATGGCGAGAACGGAAAGGGACTGAGGTCCCGCTGGTACGCCGAGACGTTGGCGAAGCGGATCACGGCCATCGGCGATATCCGGGAACGCTTCACGTTTGTGTGTGGGGACGGAATCGAGGTCATGCGGGAACACGCCCGCAAGAAGCGGGCCGTGTTTTTTATTGACCCGCCGTATACCGCAGGCGGCTCGAACGGAAAACGAGCGGGGACGCGGTTGTACGTACATCATGAACTCGACCACGAACGGCTGTTTGCGACGGCGGCGAAAGTCGCCGGTGACGTGCTCTTGACCTATGACAACGCGCCGGACGTTCGGGAACTCGCGGCCCGCTTCTCGTTCAAGACTGAGTGTGTCGCAATGAAAAACACTCATCATGCAAAAATGACCGAACTCCTCATCGGTCGCGATTTACACTGGTTGCACGAATAATCGCGGTCGGTTGGCATCTATCCGCGTTCACCCCACCCCGCCCACCGCCGTCCACTTCCGCTCGCTCTTCGCGCTCTCCACCGTCTTCTCGATGAACAGCACCCCGCGTGCTCCATCCACCACCGTCGGGTACGCCGCCCGCTCCTCGAATCCGCGCCCCGCGCGCATCGCCGCGCACGCCGCGTTGTACACGTTCGCGAACGCCTCCAGGAACGCCTCCGGGTGCCCCGGCGGGATCCGCGTGTTGGCCCGCGCCTCCTCGCACAGGTACCCGTTCCCACGCCGCAGAACCCGGTCCGGCTCACCCATCGCCCGGTGCCACAACTCGTTCGGCTCTTCCTGCCGCCACTCCAGGCTCCCCTTGGTCCCAAACACCCGCAGCCGCAGATCGTTCTCGTGCCCGATCTCGATCTGGCTCGCGATTAGCACCCCGCGCACGCCACCCGTCATCCGCAGCAGCAGGTTCGCATCATCATCCAGCCGCCGACCCTCCACGAACGTCGTCAGGTCCGCGCAGATCGCCTCGATCTCCTTCCCCGTCACGAACGCCGCCAACTGCTCGGCATGGCTCCCGATATCCCCGATCGCCCCGCCCGCCCCGCTTCGCGCCGGGTCTGTCCGCCAATCCGCCTGCTTCTGCCCGCTCTCCTCCAGCTTCCCCGCCAACCACCCCTGGTTGTACTCCACCACCACCTTCCGAACCTCCCCGATCTGCCCCGACGCGACCATCTGCCGCGCCTGCTTCACCATCGGGTACCCCGAATAGTTGTACGTCACCGCGAACACCACGTTCCCCTTCCGCGCCGCCGCGATCAACCCCCGCGCCTGCTCGCTCGTGTGGCACAGCGGCTTGTCGCACACCACGTGAATCCCCGCCTCCGCGAACGCCCTCGCCACCTCATAGTGCACATGGTTAGGAGTCACGATCGACACAAAGTCGATCCGCTCGCCGACAGGCCTCTTGAGCTCCCCCTCCAGCATCTCGCGCCACGACCCGTAGTTCCGCGAATCCTCCAGGCCCAGGTCCTTCCCCGACGCCTTCGCCTTCGCCGGATCGCTCGACAGCGCCCCCGCCGTGAACCGCACACCGTGATCAAGACACGCCGCCGTCCGGTGCACCGCACCGATGAACGCGTCTCGCCCGCCGCCGACCATGCCCATCTTCAGGATCTTCATGCGCCCAGTGTACCGCCATGAAAATCGGCCCGCCTCAACCCGCAACCAAACGCGGGGAGACGGGCCGTGGGGTCGGGTCCGGCCGCGGAAACCGCCGGACCACGGGGGCACGCAACCTCTAGCACCCGGCGTCAAACGCCGCCGAGAAGTCCAGGAAGTCAAAGAAGTCCACGAACTCATCCATGTTCACGTCCGCCAGTTCGTCGCCCCGGTCGAACGCGTCCACGAACTCCTGGTAATCAAAGAAGTCCAGGAACCCGTCGCAGTTGAAGTCCGACATGCACACCTGAACCACCACCTCGTCCGACACCTTGTTCCCGCACGGGCTCAGCACGATGCACCGATACGCTCCCGCCGCGTCCGCGCCCGAAACCGTCAGCGTCGGCGAGTTGCTCCCGGCAATCGCCGCGTTGTTCCTCCTCCATTGATACGTAAATGGTCCGCTCCCGTCCATCTGCACCGCGAGCGTGAACGACCCGCGCGGGCACATCGTCCCGCCCTCGGGCTGCTGCGTCATGCTCGCACGCCTCGACTCTCCCAGCGTCACCTCCCTCAGCATCATGTTCCCGTTCGTGTGCCGACCGGGCCCGCCCGTGGGCAGCCCGTCCGCCGACAGAAAGCTCAAACCGTTGCCGTCGATGAACTCAACCTTGAGCCCCGTCACCACCTCCCCCGCCGCCAGCGTCGACGTCACCGTGCACACCGAATACTCCGGGTTCGGGCCCACCATCAGCACCGACCCATCTTCCATCACCGACACCGACGGGTTCTCCCCCGGCGCCGGATTCTCCGCACCCGCCTGCGTCGCCCGCACCGCCTTCACGTCCTCCACGTCCAGCAGCCGCCATCCATCCCCCATCAGCCCCGCCAGACGCTTCCCGTCCGCGAACGTCCCGCGATCCTCCGACGTCACCCAAAGCCTGAACCGCCCGATCGTCAGGTTGCCGCCGCCCTCGCCCGCCCACGCCCCGCCCGAGAAAAGCCGCACCGTCACCTGCGTCGCGTTCACGCCCCCCACGTCCCGCGAGGTGTGAAACACCAGCGACTCGGTCAGCGTCGGCTCGGGCTTCACGTAGCACCGCCCCAGCGCCCATCCGGTGCCCGGCTTGCCGTCAATCGCCCACGACGGCGCGAACAGGTAGCACCCCTGCGTGTACGTCGCCGTCGCGTTCTCAAGCCCGACCGGCACCGACGCGCACTGACCCATCGCCGACCCCGCCGTCCACGCGAGCATCGCGGCCCCCGCCGCCACGCCCGCCGACACCCTGCCTGTCCTCAAACCTCGCATGACCCACGCCCTTTCCGCCCGATCGGCAGCCACGCCGCATCAGGGCCCTTCGCCGACCTCATACTCCATTTCACCCGACCACCCGTCCACCCTCTGTCACCCGCCGCACACGCAAACACCCGCCCCACGCCCTCGCCACCCTCACCACCCGCACATCCCGATCACCCGCACCCCGACACCCACGCATCCACAAAGTCCGCGAAGTCAAACCAGTCCAGGAACCCGTCCCCGTTCGTGTCCGACCTCGCCTCGCCGTTCTCAAACGCGTCCGACCATTCAAAGAAGTCCGACGCGCCGACATCGCCGTCACAGTCAAAGTCCGCGAAGCACACCGTGATCGTCGCCCCCGCCGTCACCTGCTCGCACCCGCCGCTCCGCACCACGCAGTCGTACACGCCCTCGCTGCCCGCCCACGCCGAACCGATCAGGTGCGTCGCGCCCGTCGCCCCCGCGATCGCCACGCCGTCCTTCCGCCACTGGTACGAGAACGGCCCCGCGCCCACAACGCCCACCGAAAGCGTCGCCGCCCCACCGGGGCACAGCACCCGCGACGCCGGCCCCCACGCCACCTCGAACGACGCCCCCACGCGCACCTCAACCTCGCGCACGATCACGTTCCCGTTCGCGTGCCGCCCGGGCCCGCCCGTCGGCAGCGAGCCCACCGGATCCGCCGACGTTCCGTTGAGATCCATGAACTCGATCTTGACGCCCCGCAACGTCGCCACAGGCGATTTCGCCCGCACGCGGTAGACCGCGAACTCCGGGTTCTCTCCCGTCACCAGCACCTCGCCCGACGGAGCGAGCGTCCACTGCGGATGCCCCGACTGCGCCAGCGACTCGTTGCCAAGCCGGTCCGCCGCACGCGCCTCGATGCCCAGCACCTCCACCTCGTACCACGCCGAACCGATCTGCCCGCCCGAGACCTTCCCATCCGCGAACGCCGAACGGTCCGCGTCGGTCACGAACACCTTGAACGCGCCGAGGGTCGTGAACCCACCGCCGCAGCACCCCCAGTACCCGCCCGAGAAGATCCGGTACTCAACAACGTCGCCCGCGCCAACCGCGACATCACTCGCCGTCTCGAACACCACGCTCGCGCCCGGCGTTTCGTCCCCGCCCGCGAAGCAGCGCCCCAGCGCCCACGCCGTGTCGCTGCGGCCGTCGACCATCCACGCGGGATGGAACCAGAAGCAGTTCTGCGTCCACGACGCCGTCGCCTGTGTCAGCGGCACCCGCACGCCCTCGCACTGACCCGCCGCCGAGCCAACGCCCAGCAGCCCCGCCGCCAGCCCGCACACCGCCATCGCAACCCCTGCGCGCATGTCACACCCCTCCCGCCCTCCGCGGGAAGCCCGGTCGGCCATGCCGACCACCCGGAGCCGCACCTCGGCCCCTTGCCTGCGTTCGTCAGACCCTTCTTCTCAAGCCTCGCCCGACCGGGCGGGACCCTCCGCTATGCGCTACGGGAGCGCGGGCCCCCGGGTTCCGAGGAAACCGCGGAAAATCACCGCGCCCGGGGTGATCGGACACACGCCCGCGTCCGCGAATCAGGCCCGCCGCAACCCCGCCCCACATCCTCTCGGACCTCGACTCACTTCTTCTCGAACGCCGCGTCGAACGCCGCCGCCGCCGGCGTGAACTGCAGCCGCTTCACGAACGCGCAGCTCTCCGCCGCCCCGTGCTCGCGGTCCATGTCCGGATCCTCCCACTCCACGCTCAGCGGCCCGGCGTACCCCGCGCGATTCAAACTCCGGATGATCGACTCGAAGTTCACGTGCCCACGCCCCACCGAGCGGAAATCCCACCCGCGTCGCGCATCGCCGAACGACAGGTGACTCCCCAGAACGCCCGACCGCCCATCACCACCCGCGCCACCCTTCGCCCCGTAGTGCACCGCCACGTCCTTCATGTGCACGTGGAAAATCCGGTCGGCGTACTCGTCGATGAAGACGTTGGGCGCGATCCCCTGCCACAGCAGGTGCGACGGATCGAAGTTGAACCCGAACGCCGGATGGTTCCCCACCGCCGACAGCGCGGTCCGCGCCGAGTGGAAGTCGTACGCGATCTCGCCGGGATGCACCTCGAGCGCGAACTTCACGCCCGCAGCCTTGTACGCGTCGAGGATCGGGCCCCACCTCGCCGCGAAGTCGTCAAAGCCCTTCTTCACGTCCGCCTTCGAGGTCGGCGGGAAGAAGTACCACCACCCCCAGATCGACGAACCCGTAAACCCGTTCACCACGCCCACGCCAAGCGCCTTGGCCGCCTTGCCCGTCACGATCATCTCCGCCGCCGCCCGCTGGCGCACGCCCTCCGCCTCCCCGTCGCCCCAGACATGCGGCGGCAGAATCGCCTTGTGCCGATGATCGATCACGTCGCACACCGCCTGCCCGACCAGATGGTTGCTGATCGCCCAGGTCTTCAGCCCGTGCCTGGCGAGCAGGTCGTGCCGCCCTTTGCAGTACGCCGCGTCCGCGAGCGCCTTGGCCGGCTCGAAGTGGTCGCCCCAGCAGGCCAGCTCGAGCCCCTCGTAACCGAAGGACTTGGCCTTGGCCGCCATCGTCTCCAGCGGCAGATCGGCCCATTGCCCGGTGAACAGCGTGACAGGTCGTGCGGTGGTCATGGCGTCACTATACCGGCCGGGCCGCGCGCACACCACCGAGCACCGCGCCGTGCCAACGGCACGCCGCGTGCAGGCGGCCGAGCGCCGCA
>DDSG01000022.1 GCA_002343325.1 Phycisphaerales bacterium UBA2396
TGGGTGAATAGAGTTGGCGGTCCGCGGGCGTAACTCAGTGGTAGAGTGACAGCCTTCCAAGCTGTACGTCGCCGGTTCGAATCCGGTCGCCCGCTGTGGGTCGAGTGGTGTGGGGTGGATGGCCGGGGGTTGCGGGGTGGTTGGAATGGGTGGGTGCGGGCCCGATAGTGTGGCGTGCGGGGTGGCGTGGCGGGCGGTGCCGCGTGGGGTGGCGGCATAAACGGCCTTGGGATTGGTGATTCGCTTGGCGTGGCTCAAGTTGTGGGGCACACTGGAGAAGGCGGGCGCGATGCGTCCGGCCTGTGGTGCGTCATAACTGAAGAGGGGCGAGCGATGCTGATTGAACTGGCGGTGACGGCGGCGTTGATGGCTTCGGCGGGTCGGCAGGACGGCGTGATCGTGTCGGCTCCGGCGGGCGTGATGCTCGACGGGCGCGACTCGGCGGGGACGTGGCTCTGGCATCGGACGATCGGGTATCGCGGGGACATCGGGGTGGCGACGCGCCGGTCGTATCCGTACGGACGGGCGGACTCGGTGCGTCGGCCGGGGTTCAACGGGTCGGCGTGGACGGGCGAGACGTTTGTGGGCGGGGTCGATTCGTGGATGGCGAACTCGGGGGCTCCGGGCGCGGCGGCGTACGGGGCGTCGGGGCACGAAGACGCGGTGGCGATGCTGCGGGCGGGGCCTTATGTGCTGAGCGTGAACCCCTTCGAGGAGATCCGGGCTGAGGGGAAGGAGATGCCCCGCGCGATTCTGAAGCATCTTGAGGCGGCGCGGGTGCAGTGGCTGAAGGACAACGGATACCTGGGCGGCGTGCGGTCGTTCCGCAATGACTTTGCGGCGGTGTCGCCCGAGCGTGCGGGGATTGACCTGACGCCCAAGGCGATTATTCCGAGCCCGACGGACGAGCCGCGTTTCCGGAATCGGATGCAGGTGCGCGGAGTGACGACGCCGAACATGTCGCTGGCGGGAGCGACGCGTGTGAGCCTGCCGCCGTCGGCGGAGGTGGTGAGGCCGCCGGTGATCGTGGCGAACACGACGCGATGAGCAGATGAGCAGCCCTTCCGGGCGATGGGAAAGGCGACGGGCCTCGGGTCAGACCGGGGCCCGTCGTCATTTTGGCGTGGTGGGTTGGAGTGGTAGACTGCGGGCGACGCTCGAGCCGGGCGTTGGAAGGCGGGCGTGATGTTTCAGGGGACGCTGACGATTGAGCGGCTGCTGGCGGCGATGCGGAAGCTGGATGCGTCGGACTTGCATTTGAAGGTCGGGGTGCCGCCGGTGTATCGGGTGCACGGGGTGTTGCGGACGATCGACGCGCCGCCGCTGACGGAGGAGCAGGCGGACCACATCCTCGATCCGATCGTGTCGGCGTCGCTGAAGGCGAGGTACGAGGCGACGGGCTCGCTGGACTTTGCGACGCACCTGCCGGACGGGGATCGGTTCCGGGTGGACATGTTCAGGGCGGGTGGGCACACGCACGCGGCGATTCGGCGGGTGAAGGCGGAGATTCCGTCGTACGAGGAGTTGCACCTGCCGGCGGTGTACGGGGAGATCGTGGACCGGACGATCGAGGGGCTTGTGCTGGTGGTGGGCGTGACGGGGAGCGGGAAGAGTTCGACGATCGCGGCGATGGTGGACCACATCAATCAGACGCGGGCGGAGCACATCATCACGGTCGAGGATCCGGTGGAGTATCGGTTCACGCCGAGGAAGTCGGTGATCAGCCAGCGGGAGATCGGGGTGGACGTGCCGGACTATGGGTCGGCGCTCAAGTACATTGTTCGGCAGGATCCGGACGTGATTTTCATCGGGGAGATGCGGGACCACGCGACGGTGCTGGCGGCGATCCAGGCGGCGGAGACGGGGCACCTGGTGTTCGCGAGCCTGCACACGGCGGACACGATGCAGGCGATGAGCCGGATCCTGGAGTTCTTTGAGCCGAGGGATCACGGGTTTGTGCGCGGGGCGCTGGCGAACACGCTGCGGGCGGTGTGCGCGCAGCGTCTGGTGCCGGCGGTGCCGGAGTTTGCGGAGGGTCGGGGCGGCGTGGTGCCGGCGACGGAAGTGCTGCTGGGGACGGGGCTGGTGAAGGAGAAGATCCGAGAAGGTCAGGACGCGGACCTGCCGGCGATCATCGCGGGGAGCCGATCGGAGAGGATGCGGAGCTTCACGCAGAGTCTGGCGGAGCTGGTGGAGCGGGAGTGGGTGTCGGTGCCGGTGGCTCTGGAGCATGCGCCGAACCGGGAGGCGCTCAGCAGCATGCTCAAAGGGGTGGATGTCCGGGCGGCGTCGCTGGTGTCGAGATCGAAGGGGTAGGGTCGGAGGGGGAGGCCCGGATTGTGGCGGGTCGGGGTGCGGAATGCGGGGAGGGGTTGCGGGCGTGTTGGGGTGTTGGCATACTGGCGGGACCATCGAGAAGGAGCTCGCCATGCAGGATTTCAAAGGTGTGTCACGTCGCACGTTTGTTCGGACCGCGGCCGGTGCGTTGGCGGCGGGTGTTGGAGCCAGCGCGGGGCTGACGTGGTTTCCGGCGGCGAGCCATGCGCGGATGAAGAACCTGCGTGGGGCGGCGGACCGGATCAACATCGGGGTGATCGGAACGGGCGGGCAGGGGACGTGGCACGTTCAGAACCTATTGAGCAAGGCCGAGCGTGAGAACGTGGCGGTGACGATGGTGTGCGACGTGTATAAGCGTCGGCTTGAGAACGCGCGGAAGCTGATCAAGGGGGACGAGAAGTCGGCGGTGATGGAGTATGAGCGGATCCTTGACAACAAGGATGTGCACGCGGTGCTGATTTCGACGCCGGATCACTGGCACGTGAAGATGGCGATCGAGGCGATGGAGGCTGGGAAGGACGTGTACGTCGAGAAGCCGCTGAGCCACACGATCGAGCAGGCGATCGCGTGCCGGAACGCGGTGCGGAAGAGCGGGCGGGTGCTGGCGGTGGGTCCGCAGCGGACGAGCGAGCAGCGTTGGTGGTCGGCGGGCGAGGCGATTCGTGCGGGGCGGATCGGTCCTGTGGTGTGGTCTCAGGGATCGTACTGCCGGAACAGCCGGGAGGGGCAGTTCAACTGGCGGATCGATCCGGACGCGGGGCCGAGCGCGACGGCCGGGGAGGGGTACGTGGACTGGGATCGGTGGCTGGGTCACCAGCACGGGCTGGCGGAGAAGATCCCGTGGAACGCGGACCACTTCTTCCGGTTCCGGAAGTACTACGCGTACAACGGCGGGGTGGCGACGGACCTGATGTACCACTGGCTGACGCCGCTGCTGCTGTCGATCCACGGGCCGGACGGGGCGTATCCGAGGCGGGTGATGTCGGGGGGCGGGCAGTACATCGAGAAGGACGGGCGCGACATCGCGGACACGATGCTTCTGACGGCGGACTATGACACGCACAGTGTGTTCCTGACGTCGGTGATGGTGAACGATGTCGGCGTGCCGGAGATGATCCGCGGTCAGCAGGGGCAGCTTGAGCCGACGGGCGATGGGTGGTCGGTGAAGGAGCAGGGGACGTGGGCGCGCGAGTTCCGGAAGGCGAACGGGATCGAGATCAAGGAGGTCGAGGCGCAGGGCCGAAAGCGGCTTGAACCGCCGGCGGGCCAGGCGACGTCGTCGATCAAGGCCCCGGGGAACAAGGACGGGCGCGACCACGTGGAGAACTGGATTGACGCGCTGCGTGGGAAGGCGAAGGTCAATTGCAACGTGGAGCTTGGGTGCGCGGCGATGGTGGCGATCAAGATGGGCGTGGAGTCGTATCGCCAGAGCAAGGTCTTCACCTGGGACGCGAAGAACGAGAAGATCGTGGGCTGAGCGGGGCCATGGCCGAGGGGAAAGGCGTGGCGTGCGATCGGGCCCGCCACGCACACCCCGATCAGGGCATGGCAATGTTCGAAGGCCGCGGTGCAATAACTGGTTGGGTCAGGACGTTGTGTCGGTACGCTGAGGTCTCTCGGCGTCTCCGCGGGGTTGTCCGGCGGGGCAGCGAACACCATTGCGTTGGAGGCAGATATGCACCGTAGAGCATGGCTTGGTTCACTTGTCGGGCTGTTGGCCGCGTTGGTGGCGATGGTGATGCCCGCCGGATCGGCGGTCGCTCAGGACACTGGCGCCATCGCGGGCGTGGTGGCGTCGATCGACGGGCCCGTGAGCGAGGCGCAGGTTGTGCTTCGGAACGCCGACGGGGAGGTCGCCCGGACGGTGAGCGGGCCGGATGGTCGGTTCGGCTTCCGCGCTGTGCCCCAGGGGCGGTACGACGTTGTGGCGTTCAAGCGTGGGGTCGGCGAGGGGAGCGTTCGCGTGGGTGTGGTGGCGGGCGAGGTGACGCGGGTTCGCGTGCCGTTGATTGCGCCGGTCGGGCATGTGGCGGGTCTGGTGTACGCGGGCGATCGGACGGTGGGCGGTGCGACGGTGGTGCTGATGCGTGACGGTCAGGTCATCACGCGTGGGCAGACGGATCGTCGCGGTGGGTTCGGGTTCCGGAACATCGCTCCGGGGATGTACACGGTCGTTGCGTCGAAGGATGGCGTGGGTGAGGGTCGGGCGGAGTTGACGGTCCGCGTGGGCGAGATTTCGCGGGTTCGGGTGTCTCTGCGTCAGGCTCCGCCGCCGGTGGGCGGGGTGTCGGGTGTGGTGTTCACGGATACGGGCGCAACGGCCGACGCGAACGTGGCGCTCCTGCGTGACGGCGTGGTGGTCGCCCAGACGACGAGCGGGCGCGACGGGCGATTCACGTTCACGGGTCTTCGCGAGGGCACCTACACGGTGCGTGCGACGAAGCGTGGCGTGGGACGCGGCGAGGCGCAGGCGACGGTCGTGGCCGGCGAGGTCGCGGCGGTTCGCGTGCGTCTGTCTCTCTGAGCGAGTCGGATCGAACGATGTTGAACAGCACCCCCGCGTCGAGCGGGGGTGTTTGTTTTTGCGTTGGGGGCGTGTGGGCGTAGGATCGGCGCATGAGCCAGCACGACACGCCGCGGGATGCGTACCTCAGCCTTCGCCGATTCCAGACGTTCTTTCGGGACGTGGTGGAGCCCGGGGTGTGGTCGGGGTCGGTGCCGGTGAGGGTTGCGGTGCACCAGCTCATGGACGCGAAGGCCGAGCCGATCTCGGCGGAGGAGGCGACGGGGCGGGCGTACACGGAGGTGCCGCTGGGGTGGCGTTGGGGGCCCAAGTGGTCGACGGCGTGGTTTCGCGTGGTGGGCGAGGTGCCGGCGGCGTGGAGAGGCAGCGCGGTGGCGCTCCGGTTCTCGAGCGGGACGGAAGGGCAGATCTGGTCGGTCCGGTACGGGGGCAGACCTTCGCACGCGGGGATGACGGCGGTGCGGGGGCTGGACGTGAATCGGGATGCGTACCACCTGACGGCGTCGGCGGCGGGCGGAGAAGCGGTCAAGGCGCTGATCGAGGCGGCGTGCAATCACCCGTTCGGCGTGGTGGGGTTCGAGTGGGACCACAGCGAGGTGCATGCGCGGTGGAACTCGGAGCATCCGGGCGTGCTGTCGCGGGCGGAACTGGCGCGGTTCGAGCCGACGGCGTGGGAGCTCAGGCAGCGGTACGCAGTGGCGCTCGGGCTGCTGGAGGAGCTGCCGCTGACGAGCGCGCGAGCGGGTGAACTGCTGGCGGGGCTGAGGGCGGCGACGAACGCGATCGATCAGGAGAACGTGGCGGGGAGCGCGGCGCGAGCGATGGAGGTGCTGGGGCGTATGCTGACGAGCCCGGCGGCGGGGAGCACGACGCGGTGCTTTGCCGTGGGGCACGCGCACCTGGACACGGCGTGGCTTTGGCCGATCCGCGAGACGAAGCGGAAGGTGCTGCGCACGTTCAGCAACCAGCTCGAGAATCTGGAACGGTTCCCGGGGTATGTGTTCCTGGCGAGCCAGACGCAGCATTATGCGTGGGCGGCGGAGCGGGACCCGGCGTTGTTCGAGCGGATCCGTCGGCGCGTGGAGGAGGGGCGCTGGGAAGCGGGCGGGGGGATGTGGATCGAGCCGGACGTGAACTGCGTGAGCGGGGAATCGCTGATCCGGCAGGTGCTGGTGGGCGAGGGGTGGTGGCGGGAGCGGTTTGGGGATCGCGGTGGGCAGCGGTACCTGTACCTGCCGGATACGTTCGGGTTTGGGAGCAACCTGCCGCAGATCATGAGGCATTGCGGGCTGGACACGTTCATCACGAACAAGCTGCACTGGTGGCAGCACACGACATTCCCGCACACCACGTTCGTGTGGCGCGGGATCGACGGGTCGTGGGTGATCGGGCACAACACGCCGGGGCGGGATTACAACGCGACGAACACGCCGAAGGAACTGAGGCGCGGAGAGGAGCACCATCGGCAGAAGGACGCGGTGCCGACGGAGGGGACCCGGCGAGGGGCGGCGTGGTTGCAGCCCTTTGGGTTCGGGGACGGCGGGGGCGGAGCGACGGATTGGTCGGTGAGGTTCGCGGAGCTGGCGGCGGACTGCGACGGGCTGCCGAGGGTGGGGTTCTCGCGTGTGGATGCGTTCTGCGAAGAGCTGCACGAGGGGCATCGTCGCGGGGCGGCGTATCCGGAGTGGATCGGCGAGCTGGACATGGAGATCCACCGGGGCACGCTGACGACGCAGGGGGCGGTGAAGGCGGGGAACCGGCGGTGTGAGGAGTCCTTGAGGATCGCGGAGATCGCGATGGCGAGCGAGGGCGAGAGGCCGGGCGATCGTGCGGGGATGGCGATGGCGTGGCGGCTCACGCTGCTCAATCAGTTCCACGACATTCTGCCGGGGTCGTCGATCGGGTGGGTGTACGAGGATGCGGGGCGTGACCAGACGGAAGCGGAAGGGCTGGCCGAGGGGATCGCGGAGAGGGGGCTTTCGCGGATGGCGTCGCGCGTGGGTGGGCCGCTGGTGGCGTTCAACCCGACCTCGTCGACGTTTTCGGGCGTGGCCGAGGGGCCCGAGGGTCCGGTGTGGGTCGAGGGTGTGCCGGCTCTGGGTGTGGCGAGCGTGCGCGGGAAACCGAGCGACACGGCCGGGGCGAGGGAGGTCGAGGGCGGGTGCGAGGTGTGGAACGGGCGCATTCGGGCGAGGATTGATGGGAAGACCGGTCGGCTGGTGTCGCTCACGGGCCCGGGAGGCGAGTGCCTGGAGCACGGGGCGGGGCCGGAGATGTACGAGGACAGGCCGATCATGTGGGACGCGTGGGATGTGGATCACTACTACCCGGAGAAGCCGCTGGGGAGTGGCGTGGTGCGATCGGTGCGGGTAGTGGAAGGCGGGCCGCTGCGGGCGGCGGTGGAGGTTCGTCGGACGCTGCGCGGCGAGGACGAGATGGTGGAGCGGTACGAGGTTCGGGCGGGTTCGGGGCGTGTGGATGTGCGCGTGCGGGTGGCGTGGTCGGCGCGGCACGTGGTGCTTCGGTACGAGGCGCGTTCGCGGCTTGATCTGACATCGCGGTGCGAGCACGCGGTGCACCTCGGGCATCAGGCGAGGCCGACGTCGCGCAACACCGCCCACGAGCGGGCGCGGTTCGAGTTTCCGGCGCAGGGGTGGGTGGATGTGTCGCGGCACGGCCTGGGGCTTGCGATGCTGAGCGACTGCAAGTTTGGATTCTCGGCGTGGAGCGAGGGGCGGACGCACCGGGTGGGCGTGTCGCTGCTGCGCGGGCCGACGTTCCCGGATCCCTCGGCGGACATCGGCGAGCACGAGATGACGGTGAGCCTGATGCCTCACGGGGGCGACTGGCGTGCGGCTGGGGTTCTGGAGGAGTCAGAGGGGTTGCGTTCGCCCGTGCGGGTGATGCGTGGCGGGGGCGGGACGCTGGGTGCATGGTCGCCGATCGAACTGTCGGGGAACGGGCGAGCGGCGGTGATGGCACTCAAGCCGGCGGAGCGTGGCGGGGGCACGGTGCTGCGTCTGCACGAGGCGTGGGGGCGGCACGACGAGGTGGCGATCCGCTGGAACGTGCCGGCGGCGAGCGTGGTGGCGACGGACGGGCTCGAAAGGCCGCTCGACACGGCGCGTCCGGACCAAAGCCACGCGGGCGGGGTGACGCGCGTGACGCTGAGGCCTTTCGAGATCGTGACGCTGCTGGCGCGGTAGGGGTCAGGCGTTGAGGACGGCGAGGGTGCGGGCGACGACGGCGTCGAGGGGGACGACGTCGGCCTTGCCCTGGGCGTCGGCGCGGAGCTTGAACTCCACGCCGCCGGCGTCGAGGGCCTTGTCGCCCAGGGTGAGTCGGACCGGAATGCCGAGCAGGTCGGCGTCCTTGAACTTGACGCCCGGGCGTTCGTCGCGGTCGTCGAGGAGGACGTCGACGCCCTGCCCGTTGAGGGCGCAGGCGATCTCGCCGGCGGCTTTCTGCTGGCGCGGGTCGTCGGGCTTCATGAGGGTGATGAGGACGTGGTAGGGCGCGATGGCGGCGGGCCAGCGGATGCCGTTCTCGTCGTGGTTCTGTTCGACGGCGGCGGCCATGGTGCGTGAGACACCGATGCCGTAGCACCCCATGATGACAGTTCGCTTCTGCTGCTTGTCGTCGAGGACGGCGAGACCCATGGCCTCGGAGTACTTGGTGCCGAGCTTGAAGATGTGTCCGACCTCGATGCCGCGACCTGTGACGAGCTTGGCGTCGGCTCGCGGGGAGGGGTCGCCTTCGACGGCGTTGCGCAAGTCGCCGACGATGACGCGGGCGGGGTCGTCGAGCACGGGGCCGACGTCGCGGCGCCAATTGAAGTGCTTGACGTGGTGATCGGGCTTGTCGGCGCCGGAGGCCCAGAACCCGCCGAGCGAGGCGTCGGCGTCGATGAGGAGGAGGACGCCGGGCACGGTGTTGACGACGCGCGGGGAGACGTAGCCGACGGCGAAACCGGCCTTCTTGGCCTCGTCGATGTTGGCGAGCGCGACCGGGCCGCCCGCCAGAGCCTTGACCTTGCCCTCGTTGACCTCATGGTCGCCTCGAACGACGGCGACGACAAACGTGCCGGGGTTGGCGAGTGAGGAGAAGACGATGGTCTTGAGCATGCGGTCGGGCTTGACCTTCATGAACTTGCCGACCTCCTCGATGCCGGGGAGGTTGGGGGTGTGAACCTCGGTGAGGTCGCCGGTGGGCGGCTCCTGGAAGGTGCCGCGGGGGCGCGGGCCGATCTCGCACTTCTCGACGTTGGCGGCGTAGCCCGAGACGGGGCACTTGAGGACGGTGTCTTCGCCGGAGGCGCAGTTGACCATGAATTCGTGAGAGGCCGAGCCGCCGATGGGCCCAGATTCGGCCTCGACGGCGGTGAAATCAAGCCCGCAGCGGCGGTAGACGTTGGAGTAGGCGGTGAACATCTTGTCGTAGGTTTTGTTGAGCCCGCCGGGGCCTTCGATGTTCATGTGGAAGGAGTATGCGTCCTTCATGATGAACTCGCGGCAGCGCAGGAGGCCGGCGCGGGGGCGGGCCTCGTCGCGGAACTTGGTCTGGATCTGGTAGA
>DDSG01000077.1 GCA_002343325.1 Phycisphaerales bacterium UBA2396
CTTCCGATCTCCCGTCGTCGAGGCCCGCAAGGCCGAGGCGGCGCGTGAACTGAGCAAGGCCAACGCGCTGTTCGACGAGAAGAAGTACAACGAGGCCCAGGCGGCGTATCGCCGGATCCGCGACACCTTCAAGGCCGACCTTTCGGCCGAGCAGATGTCGACGCTGGACGCGAATCTGCGTCGGGCGCAGGAAGAACTGAGGAGCCGTGCGGGCGGGAACGCCCTGGCGGCGTTCACGGAGGATCAGCGGGTCCGTAAGGATCAGACGCTGGCGGAGTACAACAACTTCCTGGCGCAGGCTCGGGCGGCGCTGGCGTCGGGCGATGTGACGAAGGCGCGTCAGGACGCGGCGGCGGCGAAGCTTCGGCTTGGCCAGGGCCGGGACCTGTTCAGCGCCCCGGAGATGTCGTCGCTGAACACGCAGGTGGATCAGTTGGCGGCTGAGATCGAGAAGACGGGGCAGGAGCTGGACGCGAAGGCGGCGGCGGCCCGTGAGGATGCGCTGCGTCGCAAGGCCGAGCAGGAGAAGCTGCAGGGCGACCAGCTCAAGGCCCAGAAGATCCGCGAGTTGATCGACCGCGTTCGTGCGCTGCAGATGGAGCGGAAGTACCGCGAGGGTCTGCAGGTGACGGAGCAGATTCTGCAGCTTGATCCGCTGAACCCGACGGGGCAGTTGCTCCGCGATGTTCTGACGGACATGAGCATCTACTACCAGTACAACACGATCGCGGAGAAGATCAGCCGCTCGACGCAGATCCAGTCGCTGGACAACATGGAGTCGCTGATCGTTCCGTCGGGGATCGTGGGGTATCCGGAGGATTGGCCGGACATCAGCGCGGTGCGTCGCGAGGCGCAGGCGTTCCAGGAGACTCCCGAGAATCGCCGCGTGCTGGCGACGCTCGAGAACACACGATTGCCGAAGGTTGACTTCCCGGATACGACGCTCGAGCAGTCGCTCGGGTATCTGCGGACGGTGGCGAACCTGAACATGGACGTGGACTGGCCTTCGCTGGAGGCGGTCGGCGTTCAGCGTGACACGACGGTGAGCCTGTCGGTGACGAACCCGACGCTCAAGGCTGTGCTGGACCAGGTTCTGGCGAAGGCGAGCACGAGCCTTGATCCCAACAGCCGCGCCGGGTGGACGGTGACGGACGGGCTGCTCAAGATCGGGTCGGAAGAGTCGCTGCGTCGCAACAAGATCATGGTGATCTACGACGTGCAGGACCTGCTCTTTGAGGTCTACGACAAGACGCAGGTGCCCGAGTTCGACCTGCAGAGCGCGTTCCAGCAGGGCGGCGGCGGTGGCGGCGGCGGCGGGCGGAGCCCGTTCCAGACGCAGAACCAGAACCAGCAGGGTCAGGAGCCACAGCGTCCGCTGGAGGACCGGATCCGCGAGCTGCGGAACATCATCACGGAGCAGGTCGATCGCGACGGCTGGGTGGACAACGGCGGCGACACGGGCTCGGTGCAGACGTTCCAGCGGAATCTGATCGTCACCAACACGCCGAAGAACCACCGCGCGATCGAGGGTCTGCTGACGCAGCTCCGCCGCGTGAGGAACATGCAGATCAGCGTGGAAGGCCGGTTCCTGCTGGTGAACCAGGACTTCTTCGAGCAGATCGGGTTCGACGTGGACCTGTACCTGAACGCCCGCGGTAATCAGGTCCGGTTCCTGCGTTCGTTCGACTACGCGGCGATGCCTTCGGACTTCTTCGACGAGGGTGGTCGTTATCGCGGCGGCAACGTCGCTTCGGGCGACCGAGTGGTCGACACGGACGGCGACGGGATTCCGGACTCGGCGATTCCGCCGGGCGCGACGCCCGCCGGCATCGGCATCCCCCCGCCGGAGAACTTCACGCCGGTCGGCGTGACGCAGAACTCCTTCGACCTGACCAGCTCGCTGATGAGCTCCTCGTTCGCGAGCGAGATCAAGGCGGGTGGTCCGGCGCTGAGCATCGCGGGCACCTTCCTGGACGACATCCAGGTGGACTTCCTGGTGCAGGCGACGCAGGCGGACCGCCGCAGCGTGAGCCTGCAGGCTCCGCGGATCACGATCACGAACGGGCAGTATGCGAACGTGTGGGTTGCCCGCCAGATCGCGTACGTGTCGGACCTTGAGCCGCAGGTCGCGGAAGGTTCGGCGGCGTTCGACCCGACGATCGGGTACGTGGCGGACGGCGTGCTGCTGTACGTCGGCGGCGTGATCCTGGCGGACCGCCGGTACGTGACTCTTGACGTTCGTCTGCAGGTGTCGACGGTCAAGCAGCCCTTCCGCACGCGTGAAGTGACGGCGGCCGTCGCGGGCCGTGGCGGTCTGGGCGGCTCGGTGTCGTCGGGTTCGGTCGGCGCGTTCATCGAACTGCCGGAAGCGACGGTGCAGTCGGTCGAGACGACGGTGACGGTGCCGGATCAGGGCACGCTGCTGCTGGGCGGGCAGCGTGTGACGAGCGAGGTCGAGGTGGAGTCGGGCGTGCCCGTGCTCTCTAAGATCCCGCTGCTGAACCGTCTGTTCAGCAACCGCGCGATGAGCCGCGAGGAGCGGACGCTGCTGATGCTGGTCAAGCCCTCGATCCTCATCCAGGAGGAGAACGAGGACAAGTTCTACCCCGGGCTGCGTGACGCCCTTCGGACGGGCGGGCTCTAAGCCCTTCGGCCGAGGACGGGTGCAAGTGACATCATGAAGAAGGGCCCGACGAAGGCGTCGGGCCCTTTTCCTTTGGTGTCTGGAAGTCGGAGGACTCGCCCTCGAGCGTGGCGTGGCGGTTTAGGGGCGGTATTCCTTGATGTGCGTGCGAACGTTCCAGAGTTCGGGGAAGAAGGCATCGTCGATGATGTGGCGGAGGTAGGAGACGCCGGCGGTGCCGCCCGTGCCTCTCTTGAAGCCGATGACGCGTTCGACGACCTTGATGTGCCGGAAGCGCCAGAGGATCTGGGCCTCGTCGATGTCGACGAGCTTCTCGCACATCTCGTAGGCGTCCCAGTGGCGTTCGGGCTGCTCGTAGATGAGGCGGAAGGCGTCGACGACGGCGGGGCTGGGCGTGTGGCGCTGGGTCACGTCGCGGTCGAGCACCTCGCGCGGGATGGCGTGCCCCTTGCGGGCGAGATAGCGAAGGAACTCGTCGTAGAGAGATGGGGCGCGGAAGGCGGCATCGAGCGTGGCGTAGGCCTGCGCGTCGTGGCGGAAGACGGCGAGCATCCGCTCATCCTTGTGCCCGAGCATGAATTCGATGAGACGGTTCTGGAGAGACTGGATGCCCGACGCCGGCCCGAGGACATGGCGGAACTGCACGTACTCGCTCGGGGTGAGGGTCGCGAGGACGGACCACTGCGAGAGCAACTGCTGCTGGATGTGCTTCACGCGGGCGAGGATCTTGAACGAGGCTTCGAGATCGTCGGTGCGGATCTGGTCGAGGGCGGCCTGCAGCTCGTGGATGACCAGCTTGAACCACAGCTCGGTCGTCTGATGCTGGATGATGAAGAGCAGCTCGTCGTGGTGCGTCGGGGTCGAGAGCGTGCGCTGGGCGCTCAGGAGCTGCGGCAGCCCCAGGTACGTGGCATAGTCGAGCTGCCCGTGAAGGTCGGTCTTGGTCTGCGGGTCGAACGAGCCTTCCGAGCGTGGAACGTTGGTGGACATGAATGCCTCCGTGAGGGGAGGCAGCATACGGCGGCGGAGGGGCTAGTCGGAATCCGAGCGGGCGCGGCTCGGGAGCCCGGCGGCGACGCGTGGGGAAGGGCCGAAGGTCACCCGTTCGACGGTGGGTGCCTGGGCCAATTGGTCCGGTGGGACGACGGAAGGCCTCCAGCGGATGGAGCGGACGGCGTAGTAGGTGTCGCGGGCCGTGGTGCCGCAGGAGCCGAGAAGGATCGCGGCGGCGACGGCGCACGGCGGCACGAGGCGGCGGTGCGCGAGTGGGCCTGGCGTCGGACATCCTGAACAAGCGGCCAAGGAGATTCCCCCGGCCACGCCACGTGGAGGATGCGAAATGGCGGGGGCGGAAGCCCGCCGTCGAGCGAGATGAAGCCGATCGTGGTGAGGTTCGTGCGAGCTGGGGGGGATGGGCGGTCTCGGACACGCGGGAATGGGGGGGCGTTGATTGACGCGGTTGCGGCATCGGGTAGGATCGTGGCCGGGCGTGCCGCCCGTGTGGAGAATCTCCGGATGAAGTTCGCATACAGCACGGTGGCGTGTCCCGATTGGACGCTCGAGCGAGTCGCCCGCGTGGCGGAAGAGCTGGGCTATGTCGGGGTCGAACTTCGCAGCTTCGGGTGGGGTTCATCGTCGTCGGCGTGCGATCCGGCGCTGACGGCGGGGCCGAAGGTTCAGGGGTTGCTCCGGGCGGCGGGCGCGGAAGCGTGCTGCCTGTCGAGCGGTTGCCGCTTCGACGCGGTGGTGACGCCGCCGGTCATCGGGTGGGCGATCAGCGACACGGAGCGTTCGGTCCGCGAGGGCAAGGCGATGGTGGATCTGGCGGCGGAGATCGGCGCGCCGATGCTCCGCGTGTTTGCCTTCGAGTACCCGTCTCGCGAGCGGCGCGTGTCGGCGATCGAGCGGATCGTGTCGCGGCTGCTGAAGGTTGTGGACGCCGGGCGGGCGCGGCAGGTAAAGGTGGTGATCGAGAACGGCGGGTCGTTCTGCACGGCGGCCGAACTCTGCGAGATCCTCGACGAGGCGCAGCACCCGATGCTTCTCGCGGCGTACAACGTCGCGGTGGCGTCGTTGGCGGGCGAGGATCCGGCGAAGGGGATCAACGTGCTCGGGGATCGCCTCGGGCTGGTCAAGGTGAAGGACTTTGCGGAAGGCAAGCCCGTGGCGCTCGGCGATGGGCAGGTACCGGTCCGCGGCGCGATCGAGGCGCTTCGGGCGCTTCGGTACCGCGGGTTTGTGAGCTACGAGCTCGATCGCGCATGGCTCGGCGGGGCGGACCCGATGCCGATGCTCCGCGCGAGCGCCGAGCGACTGTACTCCTGGGGCGGCGGCGTGGCGGTCGGTCCGCGCGGCGTCCAGCTCGCCTGATCGATCGTCGCCGGGTCGGAACGGCTACTTCGCTCGGGCGACCTTTCTGACGGCCTTCTTCTTGGTGGCTTTCTTCGCCGGCTTTGGAGCGGTCTCGTCCTTGGCGGGTTTGGCGGCGACCTTCTTCTGTGTGGTCTTCCCCGAGGCGAGGTTCCGCTCGTATCGGGCGATGTAGGCCTTCGGATTGATCTTCCTGAAGCACTGCGTGATCACGCTGAGCGGGGCGTCGGCCGCGGCTTTGAAGCGGACGCAGCTCTTGCCCATGTCCAGCTTCTTGCCCGTGGCTTTCCATGCGGCGACGAACCAGGCGAGCAGCTCGGGGTCGCCGTAGATCGCCATGTTGTAGAGCGAGATCGCGTGCTTCTGAGCGGCCAGGGCCGCGACGGGCAACGGGAGCTTGGGGTTGCAGTGGTATCCGGGCGGGTAGACGCTGTGGGGGATGACGTAGCCGATCATGTTGTACGAGATCTCTTCGCGAATCTGTTCGTGAAGTCCTTCGCGGATGGCGGCCCGCACAGCCTCGACCTCCCGGCGACGCTCGGGGGGCAACGCGGCGAGGTACTCTTTGACCGTGGCGAGGTGTGGCATGGGGCCCAGCGTAGCAGACGCCGCGCCCGGTTTGGAGGTGATCATGGCGTGGATCGCGTTGCTGGTGGCGGGTTTGCTCGAGTGCGGCTGGGCCGTGGGGCTCAAGTACACGCACGGGTTCACAAAGCTCTGGCCGAGCGTGCTGACGGCGATCGCGCTGGCGGGGAGCATGTGGCTGCTCGCCTGGGCGGCCAAGACCATCCCGATCGGCACGGCGTACGCGGTATGGGTCGGTATCGGAGCGCTGGGGACGGCGATCCTCGGCGTGCTGCTCTTCAAGGAGCCTGTCTCGATCGCGCGGGCGGCCTGCCTGGTCATGCTGCTGGCCGCGATCGTGGGACTGAAGTTCACGGCGGGCCCATCGGGAACGCCCACAACAGGTGAATGAGAGAGATTGTGGATAATTGAACATCTGGACGTGTTTATCGTCTTTGGCCTATAGTGCCGACATGGCACGCAGCACGTCATCGGGTGCACGGATCGGGGCCAAGATCGCCGCGGCAGGGCTTGGGGCCTCGGCGATCATCGGCGGGTTGATCGGTGCGTTCGGGGGCGCGGTGGGGTACACGGCGTACGAGGCGAAGGCGACGTCGTACCTGTCGGACGACCCTCGGGCGTGCGTGAACTGCCACATCATGAACGACCAGTACAACTCGTGGTCGAGTTCGTCGCACCACGCGCGGGCGACGTGCAACGACTGCCACGTGCCGCACGATTCGGTGATCAGCAAGTACATGGTGAAGGCCGAGCACGGGTACCGGCACAGCAAGGGCTTCACGCTGAACAATTTCCACGAGCCGATCCAGATCACCAAGGGAAGCCGGGACGTGGTGATCGACAACTGCATCCGCTGTCACGAGGCGATGACGCACGACATCCGTCGGGCGGCGGCCGGGCGAGAGATCACGGCGCACGGGGCGTCGGGCGGGGTTGACTGTCTTCATTGTCACGCGGCGGTCGCGCACGGCGCGACGCGATAGAAGGGGCTTGCGATGTCGAGCAGGAATGAACGAGGCGGAGCGGCGAAGTCGGCGGTGTTTCTGGTGGCGGCGCTGGTCTGCGCCGGCGGCACGATCGCGGCGATGATGCTCTACGGGAACATCACGCGCCGCAAGATGGAGGCCGAGAGCAAGGCCCTCAAGATCGTGGACATCACGGAAACCACGATCGATCCGGCCGAGTGGGGGAAGAACTTCCCGAGGCAGTACGACGGATACGTGCGCACGGCGGACAACGCGAAGGCCCGCTTCAAGTGGAGCGAGGGTCGACCGCCCGAGGAGGCCGAGCACGCCGCGCAGGGTGGGAATCCGGATTCGAAGAAGGCCGAGTCGAAGCTGGAGAGCGACCCGAGGCTCAAGACGATCTTCAACGGGTACGCCTTCGCGATCGATTTTCGCGAACGCCGCGGGCACGCGTACATGCTGCATGATCAGCGTGAGACGGAGCGTGTAAAGCAGAGGCCTCAGCCGGGTGCCTGCTTGAACTGCCACGCGAGCAACGTGGTGGCGTACCGCGAGGCGGGTCTGAAGAACGGTGCGCCGGGTTCGCTGGAGGATCCGCTGCTTTCGCCGCATGGGCAGGAGCAGTTGTTCACCGGGTGGGAGAAGGTCAACCCGATGAAGTACGCGGACGCGACGCAGCTCGTGTCGCACCCGGTGACCTGCTTGGACTGCCACGATCCCAAGACGATGGCGCTGCGGATCACCAAGCCGGCGTTCATCGAGGGGATCGCGAATCTCGCCAAGTCCGACGACCCGGTGCCGCATCTGCCGAGCGTCGAGCAGTGGCGGAAGGGCGATCGTGCGAAGCCTTACGACGCGAACGCGATGGCGAGCCGGCAGGAGATGCGGTCGATGTCGTGCGCGCAGTGCCACGTTGAGTACTACTTCAAGGGCGACGAGAAGCGTCTGACGTTCCCGTGGCACAACGGGCTCAAGATGGAGCAGATGGAGACGTACTACAACAGCGTCGGGTGGAACGACTGGAAGCACAAGGACTCGGGCGCGAACGTGATCAAGGCCCAGCACCCCGAGTTCGAGCTGTGGAGCCAGGGCGTGCACGCGAGGAGCGGGGTGTCGTGCGCCGACTGCCACATGCCCTACACGCGTGAGGGCGCGATGAAGTACACGAGCCACCAGATCCAGACGCCGATGGCGAACGTGAATCTGTCCTGCCAGACGTGCCACAACTACACCGAGAGCGAGATCCAGTCGCGCGTGGACCAGATCCAGAAGCGGACGAAGGGTCAGCTCGACCGTGCGGAGATCGCTGTGGTGGAGCTGATCAACGCGATCAAGGCCGCTCAGGCCGCCGGCGCGACGGACGAGCAGCTCGCCAAGGCGCGGGACCTGCAGCGCAAGGCGCAGTGGCGTGCGGACTTCATCAATGCGGAGAACTCGATGGGCTTCCACGCCCCGGCCGAGAGCGTGCGGATCCTGGGCGAGGCGATCGACTACGCCCGCCAGGGCGTGACGGAAGTCGCCAAGCTGGGGTTGATGCCCAAGGCCGCCGACGCGTCGGAGAAGAAGTAACCAGGGCAGGGCGAACGGGCGAACGCACGCCAGGTTCTTCGGCATCCGGGCTAGGTGTGGCGTCCTTCGGTCAGGGCCTGGACGATCTGGCGGCAGGTCCGATCGGGCGAGGGCGAGCCGCACACGATGCTCGACACCGCCACGCCCAGGCAACCCTTCGAGGCGAGCAGGGCGGCGTTGTCCGGCGTGATCCCGCTGATCGCCAGGTGCGGCACGCGGGCGAGTGAAGGCGTCGCCAGAAACTCGCGGAGATAGTCGATCCCCGCGAGCGTCGGCTTGGGCTTGGTCGCGGAGGGGAACATCGGGCCAAGCCCGAGATAGTCGGCCCCGTCTCGCAGCGCGGCGTGGGCCTGCGCGATCTCCGAGGTCGAAACGCCCACGATCAGCCTTGAGCCCGCGAGCAGCCGCACATCGGCGATCGACAGATCGGTCTGGCCGACGTGGACGCCGTCGGCCCCGGCGAGCAGCGCGACGTCCGCGCGGTCGTTGATGATGACGGAGACCTTCGTTGAAGCTCGCCTCGCAACCGCGACGAGATGTCGGGCGCGATCGAGCAGCTCGCGGCTGTCGAGGTTCTTCTCACGCAGTTGCAGGCAGTCGGCCCCGCCCTCGATCGCCAGCTCCGCCACACGCTCCCACGGGTGATGCTCGCAGAGCGATTCCGACAGCAGCACGCACAGCCGCCATTGGGGCGTGCGGGGCGGGCCCAGCAGCGTGATCAGGTCCTTCGCCGCCGAGTACGCCTCGTAGCGGAGCGACTCGAACGCCGCGGCGGCGTCGGGCGCGAGCATCGCCTTGCCAGCCTCCTCGATCGATCGGAGCGACTCGGCGAGGCGTCCGGCGGCGGCGATCGCGATGCCCCGCGTCCCGCTGCGCTGCGACTCGCCCGGCGTGGAAATCTGCGTGCCCACGTCACTCCCGACGTTTCGAGAGGCCAGGCGTTGCGACGTGTCGGCGGGGAGCGACTCGGCCGCCGCGTGAAGCCCATGTCGGAGCGACTTGAGGCGTTCGCAAAGCTCCGCATCCCCGAGCGCAAAGCGAGCCAGATCGTCCATCACGCGAAGGGCCTCCGCCGAGCGGTTCAGGTTCGCATCAACGATCCGGCAGAGGGCGGACCACTCGCCGGCATCCCCAATCCGGGCCGGCCTGCCTTCGCCCGTCGCCCCCGGCGGTCGCTCCGCCGGCGCGGACGCCGGAGAACCGCCGGAACGGTTGGGTGCCTGGGGGGGGTGCTGGGCTTGGTGGGGGTGGTGGGGGTGATG
>DDSG01000020.1:0-34647 GCA_002343325.1 Phycisphaerales bacterium UBA2396
GGCGCTCCGGTGCTCGATCCCCTCGGGCGTGTCGTCGGCGTCGTCACCGCGACCGTGGGCAACGGCGGCGCCGTCCGGGCCGCCGACCTCGCCGCGCTCCCTCGCCGCGAACTCATCCCCTTCGCTCCAGCCTCCGCCGCGACCCAGCCCGCTCAGCCGCTCGCTCAGGGCGAGGTCAACATGGTCCGCAAGGAGGACGGCTCCGCCGTCGTCGACGGACGATTCACCCTCAAGGGCGAAGGCACCAAGGACAAGCCCTACGAGATCGCCTGGGAATATCTCGTCTCTGCCAGCGAGGACTACGAGCCCCGCAAGGGAAAGAAGAACATCCCCCCTCGCATCGCAATGCTCGACGGCAAGTTCGTCCGCATCTCCGGCTATATCGCCTTCCCGCTCTACGTCGAAGAACCCAAGGAACTCCTCAGCATGCTCAACCAGTGGGATGGCTGCTGCATCGGGGTCCCCCCGACTCCTTACGACGCCATCGAGGTCAAGCTCCGCGACGTCGCCTCCAAGGACGACCGACTCGCGACCTACGGCACCGTTGAGGGCAAGCTCTCCGTCAAGCCCTATCTCGTCGGCGATTGGCTCGTCGGGCTCTACCTCATGGACGACGCCACCGTCAAGACCAAGCAGTACGGCGGGTTCGGCTCCTGAAGCTCCCGCTCACCGCATCATGTCCGCCAGCACGTCGAGCCCGGCCCGCAGCTTCTCCATGGGCGTCGCGAAGCTGAGACGGAAATGCGTATCCCGCTGACTGAACGTCCGCCCGGGCACGACCAGCACGTTCCGCTTGACCGCCTCCTGGAAGAAACGCTCGCCCCGCTCCTGCTCTCCGCCGAATCGCTCGGGCACCTTCACGAAGGCGTAGAACGCCCCGCCGGGCATCGGTACTTCCGTCACCTTCGACAGCGTCGACACCACCAGGTTCCGCCTCGCCTCGTAGTCGGACACTTCCCGCGACATGTCGAGCTCGAGCGCGCCGACCACGCCCCACTGCAGCGGGTGCGGGCTGCTCACGTACAGGTACTGCTGCAGCTTGGTCATCTCCTCGATCAGCCGCCTCGGTCCCGCCGCGTACCCGAGCCGCCAGCCCGTCACGCCGTATGTCTTCCCGTACCCGCGAACCAGCAGCACGCAGTCTTCCGACCCGGGCAGTCTCGCCGGCGACGGGCACGCCCTGCGACCCGTGTTCCCCACGAACGCCTGCGTGCGTGACTCGCTGTACGCGAACTCGTCGTAGATCTCATCGCTCAGCAGCACGATGTTCCGCCGCCGGCACAGCTCCAGCAGCTCCCGGCATTCCTCCTCGCTGTTGCACACCCCGGCGGGATTGCTCGGCGAATTCAGGATCACCAGCTTGGTGCGCGCCGTGATCAGCGGCTCCACCCGCGCCGCGGTCATCCGAAAGTCCGGATACGTCGAGCACTTCACCGCCTTCGCGTTCGCGAAGTGCGCCAGATACGGATACAGCACGAAATACGGATCAGGGATGATCACTTCGTCGCCGTCGTTGAGCAGCGCGAGGCACGCAAGCACCAGCGCGCCGGACGTGCCCGCCGTCACCACCACGCCCGGATCCGTCGCCGACGACGAAAGCCGCGACGGCCCAACCGACCAGCCCACGTCCTGCTTCAATCGGCTGGCGATGCTGTCCCTCAACTCCTGGATCCCGCGCGTCAGCGGATACCCGTTCTTTCCCTCCTGGATCGCACGGCACGCCGCGTCACGCAGCGGCTGAGGCACGGGAAAGTCCGGCTGCCCGATCGACAGATCGATCTTCTTCTCCGGCGGAATCGAGGCGCCGATCTCAAAGACCCGGCGGATCCCGGAGCCGTTGATCGTGGAAGCACGCGTGGCGATCAGTGAATCGATGTTCATGACGCCTCAGGGTACGCGCGCAAAAGAACACGCCGAGCTCCACAAAGCCCGGCGTGATTCGTTGTTCGTCAATTCAATCGCGATTCAGGACTTGCCGACGAGCGTCTTGGCCAGACCCAGCACGCGGTCCTTCGACGTGTCGAACTTCTTGTCCGCCTGAAGCTTCGCGACCCGCTCCTCACGCTTGAGAACGGAACGCTTGCCCGACATGTTGGTGGCAACCTTCAACGACGGATCCATGCTCATGATCGACTCCCTGCGCTCGGCCGTGGTCTCGCCCCGGCGTTACTCGTACTTCATCCACACGGGCTGACCAAAGTCGGTCGGCCCGCGATCCTTCCCCTTCGACCACTGCTTCCCCAACTCCCGAACCTCAGTCTCGATCCGCGCCCGCAACGACGCATCCCGATACTGATCCCTGGACAGGGGGGTCAGCAGCAGCACGAAGTAGGTGGGATTCTTCGCACCCTCGGGCGACCGATCAACCGTCTTCGACGGCACCGCCACCGCGTCTTTTCCCTTCGACCGCAGATACTCCACCGACTTCACGGCGTCGTCTCGCCGCAAGGTCGCCACCCACAGATAGTTCATTCCCTTGATTCGGGGGTCTGTGGGCGACCAGCTCCCGGCCGCGAACACATCACCGGGCTGCGGCTCGCGCGGCGCGGCGGCGGGCGTTGGTGCGGGCTGCACGCGCACAGGCTCGGACGGACCGGGGCCGATGTTGCTCAGAGGGGTTGGTTCACGCTGGACCTGGGCTTCGGCGGCGAGCGATTCGCCGAGGCGTCGCTCCGCGTCCCGCTTGCCCGCCAAAGCACCCAAAATCCACGTCGCGAGGAGCAGGAGCCCGACCGCCGCGACCAGGCCGCACGCCGCCGAGAACGAGACTGTGTACGACTTGCGTGTCGTCTCGGGGAAGCCCTGCTCCGCCTCGGACGCCAAGTCCGCCCGACGTGGCTTGAGCTCCACCTGCTGCGCCGCCGAATGCGTCGGACGCGTGGTCGCAGCGCCTCGAGCCCCCGTCGCAGAAACCGGGGGGGGCAGAGGCGCAGGAACCGGGGATGGGGTTGGTGCTGAGCGCGGCGTGTCCGGCCCTCTTCGGGGCAGGAGATCAAACAGCGGCTTGGCCGGCTTGCCCGCGCTCATCGCCTGATTCTATCGGCAATTACGCACCCGGAGCAGTATCTCCCCAGATCCACCTCCTCACAGCGTTTCCGCCGCACCGCAAAGGCAGACCCAGCGACGAACATCCGCTACTATCGTCCCGCATATGGCCATCCGCGACGACGAAGTGATCCAACTGCGTGTTCCCCCGATGAGCGCCGCCGAGGCGGTGTATCTGCCCGAGATCATCAAGGGCTTCGGGACCACGCTCCGCCACTTTTTCACGTCTTTCGGCCAGGGCAAAACCAGCCGAACGATGCAGTACCCCGAGGTGCGCCGCGAGCACCTCAAGGTTGAGGACGGCGGGCAGAACGCCAGCAATTTCCGGGGCGTGCACCGCCTCAACCGCGACGAGGAAGGGCGCGTCAAGTGCGTCGCGTGCATGATGTGCCCGACGATCTGCCCGGCCCGCTGCATCCACATCGAAGCCGCCGAGAGCCCGTGGGACGACCGCGAGAAGTACCCCAAGAAGTTCGAGATCGACGAGCTGCGCTGCATTTACTGCGGCATGTGTGAAGAGGCGTGCCCGGTGGACGCGATCGAGCTGACGACCGAGTACGACATCGTGGGCAAAAGCCGCCAGGAAATGATCTTCGACAAGGAGAAACTCCTGTCGATCTACGACCAGACGATCGGCAAGAAGCCGATGTGATCGGGCCGTATCACGCTTGTGTGGAAGACCGGTTGAAGATCAAAGGCCGCGAAAAGTCGCGGTCTTTTTCGTTGACGACCGGAAGCCAAAAGCAACCGAGGGTCCCCAGAAGGGACCCTCGGCGGTTGAACTCAATTGTCGCGATCGGGCCGTGATTAGCGGCGACGACGCAGGGCGACGAGGGCGCCCAGACCGGCCAGCGCGAGCGGGCCGGGGGTGGGGATCACGTTGAGGCCGACGACCAGCTTGTAGTCGAAGGACGACGAGCCCTGGAAGGAAGCGACCTTCAGGTAGAAGGTGCCGCCGCCGGTCGTGTTGTACTCGAGCGACGAGTACAGGTTCACGCCCGAGTCATCGTCGAAGGCGAGCTGGTTGCCGTTGCTGTCGAAGAGGTACAGCAGGCTATCGCCGAGGCTGCTGTCCGGGCGGCCGAAGGTGGACGCGCGGATCTGCGTGGCATCGGTGACGGTGAAGACGAACCAATCCTCGTCGGCGCGGGTGATGTTCCCGTCCACCAGGAAGGCGTCGCCGGGGAACGTGTAGTTCCCGACGAAGTTCGCCTGGGCGAGCGTGTTGTTCGGCTCAGTCTCGACGTAGAAACCGGCCTGGGCCGCTCCCGCGCCCGCCGCAGCCAAAACCGCAGCGATCATCATGTTCTTCATATCGATCCTCCATCTCTCCCCCGCAAAGACGGCGGGACGCACGCGATGAGCAGAAAGGACTCACCGCGCAGCCGACCTGCGGGAACTCACCTTCAACATGCCACGCGAATGTGGAAAAGCCACCCCGTGAGGGAAGAACGGAATAAACGGCCAAAATTGCTCGAACGGGGCGTGTCCGAGAATTCCACAGTCGCTTATTGTTCGACTATTGTTTGGATCTCGGCCGCCAACTTCCGTGCGGCCTGTGCGACCGCCACGCCCCATGACTCACCCTGAATGGGTTGAGGGTAGATCACCGAGCGGCTCGCCGTGACGAGCACGCCGCGGCCGTCGGGCCGACGCAGGCGGGCGATGTCCTCGGCCTTTCCACCCTGGGCGCCGTAACCGGGGATGAGGAAAATCTGGTTGGGCATGCGGGCGCGGAGTGCCAACCCGTCGGTACTTTTGGTCGCGCCGACGACTGCGCCGACGGCCGAGAGCCCGGACGAGCCCGGGCGGGCAGCGCCAAGTTCGGCAACGAGGTCGGCCATCATCTCGGCGACCGACCGGCCGTCGGCGAGGCGGAGCGACTGGACACGGTCGGAATCGGGGTTGCTGGTGCGCACGAGCACGAAGGCGCCCAGGCCGGCGTCGAGGAACGGGGCCACGCCGGAAGGCCCGAGATATCCGCTCACGGTGACGAAGTGAGCGCCCATGGCGGCGGCGGAAGCGGCGTAGTGAGAGGCGGAGATGCCGATATCGCCGCGCTTGGCGTCGAGCACGACAACCATGCCGAGCGAGCGGGCGTGGGCGATGGTGCGCTCCATCGAGGCAAAGCCACGCGAGCCGAATCGTTCGAAACACGCGGACTGCACCTTGACGGCCGGGGCGAAGGGCGCGACCGCATCGAGCACCCCGCGGGAGAAGAACTCGATCGCGTCGACGTCCGCGCGGGCGGATCGGCAGGCCTCGGGAAGCTGGTCGAGCACGGGATCGAGCCCGACGCAGATGGGCGAGCCCGTGCGAGAAATCGCCAAGTCGAGCAGGTCGGCGGGGTGTGTGTTCATGGAGGAGTACCCGGGGCGGATTGAAGGGTCAGCGGGGTGATTCGGGCTCGGTCTTGCCCGGTGCGTCGGGCTTTGGCGCGGTGGGGACCGCGCGGACCGGTTCTGGCGTGGGCTCGGCCTTCGCGGGGGCGGGCGCTGCTTTGCCTTCGACGTCCTTGCCCGCGAGGAACTGTTCGATCGCGCGATCGAGCTCGGCCGGCGCGTCGTCCATCACGAAGTGCCGCGTGTCGTCGAAGTACACGACGGTGGCGGCGGGCACGGCATCAAACTGCGACTTCCAGGCGGCTTTGGTGAGATCGACCGAGCCGAAGCGCGTCGACTCATCGCCGAGGGCCGCGATGCCTAGCACCTTGCACGATGAAGCCTTGAGTTCGGCGGTGACGTCGGAAGCGAGCAATTCGAGCATGTAACGGACGGAGGTCGCACGGGGGACGCGCACGGACATGTCGGCGATCTGCTTGGCACGATCCTCGCTCTTGACCATGTTGGGCGTGCCCTGACGAACCTGATTGGACCAGAGCTCATCGGTAAGGGTGCCCATTTGCTGGGCGAAGACGCCATCGATCTGGGCGGCCCGTTGTTCCTTGCTCAGTTCCACGCCGGGCATGAGCGGGAAAGCGGGAAGCCCATCGATCGCGACGGCGGCGCGGAACTTGTCCGGGTGCCTTGCTGCCAGGCGCATCGCAAGGTGTGCCCCCATGGAGTGCCCGACCAGCACGGGCTTGGAGATTTTCTTGGACTCGATGAGGTCGAGGATGGCTCGCTCGGCGTTGTCGAGCCAGAGCGTCTTGGAGGGGGGCGTCGCCTCCGGGAGAGGCGGGGGCTGGCTGGCGCCAAAGCCGGGGAGCGTGATCGCGTGCATCGTGTACTTCGATGTGTTGCGGGTCATCATCGACTCGAAGACGGTCCAGTCGGACATGAGGCCCGGGATGAGGACCATCGCCACGGGGCCGCTGCCACGAGATTCGACGTGAGCGAGGGGCGTAAAGGCGTCGGCATGAGCCGCGCCATCGGTGCCGGCGGGTGAGGCGGGAGCGGGAGTGGAGGTTGAAGTGGGGGCGGCCGGAGACCCCGGCTGGGCGATCGTGTGTGACGTGGTCAGGCAGAGTGCGAGGAGCAGGGTCGTGCGCATCAGAGAGTCTCCGGTTCGCCCGAGCGTGGCGGGCTGGACAACAATACGGAGCGGACAAAGCCCGCGAGAAGGAAGCGACCGTGCCCGACCAGCCCGTTCATCTGGACCTCAAGAAAGACCGCGGCCTCACCGTCGCCTGGGCCGACGGCTCGACGTCGTACTACTCGGTCGCGTACCTGCGGCGGATGTCGCCCTCGGCGGACATGAGGCAACTGCGCGACGAGATGAGCCGCAATCCGCTGACCGTCCTTCCAAGCCGAGGGAACGCAGGATCGACCCCTCTTGCCGTTGCGGACGCGGAGCTGGTGGGCAACTACGCGATCCGGCTTCGATTCACGGATGGGCACGACACTGGGATCTACTCGTGGGCCTACCTGCGCGAGATTGACCCGGAAGCTCCCAAGCGGGATGCCGGGCCGGGATCATCATCCACGCCGGGGTAAAAATGCGACCGGCGCTCACGAGCAGCGCCGGCCGCGGAGGGAAGCGATTGATGACACCGAGCATACCAGAAGGCCTTGCTGGTGCAAGGCCCGGGAATACCCCGGCCCCACTGCTTCGATGAGAGTGCCGTGTCTATCGCTTGGAGCCCAGCCATGCCAGCAGTCGAGGCCGGTCCCATGCGTTGGGGCATCGTTCGCATGTCAGGCCTGCCCGGCGAGCGGTGAGCACGCCGTATCGCAGGTTGTCAAAGTCCTCCGGCTCGTGGACGTCGCAGTCGATCGTGATCAGGCATCCGAGGGAAAGGGCCTCTCTCGCGTGGGTGTCACGCAGGTCGAGCCTCATCCAGTGGGCATTGATTTCCAGCGCGGTGTTGCATCGAGCAGCAGCGGCGAAGAGCTCGGCGGTCCTTGGTGAGAGCCCCGGCCGCCGGTTGATCAGCCGCCCGGTGGGATGTCCGAGAATGTGGACGAGGGGGTGCTCGACCGCGGCGATCAGCCTCTTGGTGCAGGTTTCTTCGTCCTGCGAGAGCGACGCGTGCGGAGAGGCGACCACCACGTCGAGCTGGCGCAGCACGTCGTCCGGGTAATCCAGGGTGCCGTCGGCGAGAATGTCCACCTCGGACCCGGCGAGGATCGTGATCCCCGGGACACGTTCGGCGGCTTGGCGCACGTGCTCGATGTGCTGCAGCAGTCGATCGATCGTCAGGCCGTTGGCCTGAACGCTCGAGCGTGAGTGATCGGTGACGGCGATGGTGTGAAAGCCGCGTTCTTTGGCGCGGGCGGCGAGTTCCTCGATCGCGAGCCTGCCATCGGACGCGGTGGTGTGCGCGTGCAGCTCCGAGACGATGTCGCGGCGGCTGATCGGTTCGGTCGGGGGCGGCGTGTGCCGCTCGTACGCCCCGAGCGATGTGAAGGACTCGCGCAGCTCCGGCGGAAGCAGCGAGAGCCCGAGCGCGGCAAAGACCTCCTCCTCGGTCGCGGCGGCGACGGGAGTCTCCTTCGACCAGTCGCTCGGCGTCTCGGCCGGCTCGCGAAAGAGCCCGTGCTCGTTGAGCGTCATGCCCAGGGTCCGGGCACGCTCCCGCACAAGGACGTTGTGCTCCTTGCTGCCCGTGAAGTACATCAGGGCGGCCCCGAAGCGGCCCGGCACGACGACGCGCAGATCCGCCTGGATATCGGGAATGTCCGGCGAATCGCCCCATCGGCTTGTGCCGCCGGCGAGCGCGATCCGCACCGAGGACTTCTGGTCCCCCGCGGCGAGCACGGCCCGCACGCCCGGCATCGCGCGGAACGCCTGGTTGACCGCGGCGGGATCATCCGCCTCGGCGAGCAGATCAAGATCGGCGACCGTCTCGCGACCTCTGCGGAGGGAGCCCGCGATCTCCACGCGGCGAACCCCGGGGACGCGACGGAGTTCATCCGCAAGCCGTTCGGCGAACGGCAGCACGATGCCGATGTTCTGCCGCTGGCCCAGCGTCTGCCCGAAGGAGAGCGCCTGGCGGAGTTTCTCGACGGACTTCGCGCCCATACGTGGCAGCGAGAGGATCGAGCCGTCCTCGATGATCCGTCGGAGCGACGCCGCGTCGGTGACCCCGCCCTGGCGCCAGAGCATGGCGAGGGTCTTTGGGCCCAGCCCGGGCAGGTCGAGCAGCGGCGGGAGCCCCGCCGGGACGCGCGAGCGCAACTCGTCGAACTCGGCGATCGTGCCGGTGCGTGAGAACTCGATGACCTTCTCGGCGATTTTTGGGCCCACGCCCGGGATCGCGCGGAGCTTTGCCGCGTCGGCTGCGATGGGAGCAAGGTCGGCCGGATGATCCTCGAAGGTGCGTGCGGCCCGCGCGAGCGCGTTCACGCGAAAGGCGTCCTCGCCCAGCAGTTCGAGCAGGTGAGCGGCCCGTGTGAACCGGGCTGCCAGTTCATGATTGAAGCTCATGGGTGGGCCCGTTGTGTGTAGAGATCGGCGACGTGACGCTCGATGGTGCGGACAAACTCGTCGCGTTCGTCGCGATCGACGAGGAGCAGTGCGGCGACCCATCGGCGGGCGAGTTCGGGGCCCATCGGCTGGAGCAGTTCAACGAGCATTCGGACGTGGTCGCTTGGCAAGAGCGTCGCGGAGCCGGAGAAGTCGCTCGGGGATGAGATCAGTGCCGGGCGATCCCGAAGCGGCGTGGCCGTCTCGGTGTTGGGTGTCGAGGGGGGTGTGGGGGATGTTGGGCGTCGGGGCGTGCGCACCGACCGGCGGGCTTGCTTGCCCATCGCGTATCTCCTGGGCGAGCGAATCGGACGCCTGCCTCGCAGTGCCGCCCGGGCGGGCGTGATTCAGGTTCTGCGCGGGCACCCGAGACGCTGACCGGGGCTCGTCCGATAGAGCCCGAACCCGTACTTCGATCATCTGCATCATCTGTTCGAGACGGTCCACACGTTCGATCAGGCGCTCAACCGCAACCGACAATGCCGTCAGCAGTTCCGATGGGTCGGCCTGCCGAAGCGCGTGGTCGCGCACGTCGGCGGCCTTCATCGGGCCTTTGCCCAGGAGAAGCCAATCGGCGCTGAGGCCGAACGCTCGGCAGACAGCCTGAAGAAACTCGGTGCTGGGCGCCTGCCCGGCGAGATACCTGCGAACCGTCTCGTGATTGGTGTTGGTCAGCTCGCCGACGTATCGGCTGCTTCGCTGCCCGACGACCGCGGCGAGACGTTCATGGAGGGGCGACGCGTACACGAGGCCAGTATACCTCAGCCCACGTCCCCGAGCCCCAGCGAATCGCCGTACGCCTTGAGGAGCCTGCGCCGGATGAGTTCCTCGCCGGGACGGGCGAGCGTCGGGGAGGCGGCGATCCATTCGGCCGCGTCGCGACGGGCCATGCCCAGCAGGTCCCTGTCCTTCATGAGATCGGCGACCTTGAGGGGGGGCAGACCGGACTGGCGCGTCCCGAACAGTTCGCCCGGCCCGCGGATCGCCAGGTCCTCTTCCGCAAGGGCGAACCCGTCGTGCGTTGACTCCATCACCGCCAGTCGCTGCATCGCCTCGGGAGCTTCTGGATCGGCGACAAGGACACAGCGCCCGGGGCGCGTGCCGCGTCCCACGCGCCCGCGCAACTGATGAAGCTGGGCGAGGCCGAAACGGTCCGCGTGCTCGATGACGATCGTGGTGGCGTTGGCAACATCGACCCCGACCTCGATGACCGTGGTGGTGATGAGCGCGTCGATCACGCCGGCACGGAATCGCTCCATCGTCGCGTCGCGGGTTGCGGGACGGAGCCGACCGTGCAGCACCGCGAGCCGCTTGCCCTTGAGCGGGCCCGCTTCGAGCTCGCGATGCACCCAGCGAACACTGGCGAGTTCACCGTCATCAGGCTCGCCCGCGTCCTCGTCGCCGATGGTCGGCACGACGATGTACGCCTGCTCCCCTGCCGCGATCCGCGAGGCAACATCGGCGTACACCTCGGCCCGCTGTTCGCGGCTCACCACACGCGTCCGGACCGCCGACCGACCCGGCGGCAGGGCGTCGATGATCGAGATGTCCAGATCCCCGAACAGCGTGATCGCCAGTGTTCGAGGAATCGGCGTCGCCGTCATCACGAGCACATGCGGCGTCACGCCCGGCTCGGAGGCCTTGGACCGGAGCCTGGCCCGCTGATGCACGCCGAATCGATGCTGCTCGTCGATCACCGCGAGCGCGAGATTGTTGAAGCGAACATCGTCGGTGAGCAGGGCGTGGGTTCCCACCACCAGATCGATCGAGCCGTCAGCGAGCCCGGCGAGCACCGCCGAACGATCGGCGGGCGCGGCGGACCCGGTGAGCACAGCGGAGCGAACCTGCGAGCCCTTGAGCAGCCGGGCCAGGTTCGCCGCGTGCTGCTCGGCAAGGATCTCCGTCGGGGCCATCAGCGCCGCCTGGGCGCCCGACGCCACGGCGAGCAGCATCGCGTACACCGCCACCGCGGTCTTGCCGCACCCCACATCGCCCTGGATCAGCCTGTTGGCGGGAGTCGAAGACGCCAGATCTCGCGTGATCTCGCCAACCACGACGTCCTGCGCGGGCGTGAGGGCAAAGGGAAATCTCGCTCGAATCGCACGAACCACTTCCTCGTCGGCGCGCAGAGCGGGGGCTCGCAGGCTCTGCCGAAGGTGGTGCCGCTTCATGTGCACTCCGAGCTGGAGGAGGAGCAGCTCGTCGTACGCCAGACGCCGCCGCGCCGACAGCACGTCGTCCGTGCTGCGCGGGTCGTGGTACATGCGGTAGGCGTCCGCGAGTGGGGGCAGGCCCCTGGGCTCCCGGTATGCCGCCGGGAGGTGATCGTGGATCTGCGTGAGCGCGTCGGGCAGCACGCGACGGATCGCCCGCTCGATCTGCCAGGACTTGGCGTTCTCCGAGGCCGGGTAGATCGGGCGAACCTGCGCCTCTCGGAGGGCGGGCTCTTCCGACTCGGGGCGGAGCACCATGCTGCGTGGGTTGACCAATTGAATGGCGTTGCCCTTGCGAGCCGCCTTCCCTTGGACCCATAGCCGAACCCCGGGGTGGACCTTCTCGCGCATGAAGAGCATGTTGAACCACAGGACCTCGAGCCGTCCGGTGCCGTCGGTCAGCACCGCCTCAACGCGAGGTCTTCGTCCCCTGGAGGTGCGGACCGCCGTCACCTCGCCGCGGGTCGCGATGATCCGCCCGGGAACCGCCTGATCGATGGTGGATTCGGGCTCTTGAACCTCGTGCCGCATCGGCAGATGGGCAACCAAGCGCCCGACGTTGGTCAGGCCCATGAGCGCCATCGCCTCCGCCAGGCCCGGCGGGATGCCGGGCACCATCGCCAGGGGCGTGGTGAGCTGAATGGACGAGTCCTCGGGCATGCGGTGGACTTTACGCGCGATCCGTCCGGGCTCGGTATGCTCCGACCACACGCCGAGGAGGGCTCGCGATGACGCGGCGAATCGTGCGATGGGCGTCCATTCTTCTGGTGTCGGGAGCTGTCATGATCGGAGGATGCTCGACGGAACGAAACTTCGGCCAGGACGTCGACTTTCTCGCTCAGCACACCGACACCATCATCCTTTCCTCCCCCGACGGCCGCGCCAAGGTCGTGCTCGCCCCGAAGTTCCAGGGACGCGTCATGACCTCGACCGCGCGGGGCGACGCCGGCACCTCCTTCGGCTTCATCAAGGACAGCCTGATCGAGTCGCGGACCCTCAGCAAGGGCATCAACGCCTACGGCGGCGAGGATCGCTTCTGGCTCGGGCCCGAGGGCGGACAGTTCTCAATCTTCTTTCCGCCAGAGGCACCCGAGCAGACCCTCGCGTACTGGCAAACACCGCCCGCGATCGACACCGACCCATACGCCGTGGTGGAGCGTGACGCCGCGAGCGTGTCGTTCCACCACGCCGCGTCGCTGGTCAACGCCTCGGGCGCCCGGTTCGATCTGCGCATCGACCGGACCGTGCGGCTGCTCGATGGGAACGGTGCTCTGGCTTCGCTGGGCGTCGAGGATCCATCCGGGTGCGACGCGGTCGCCTTCGAGAGCGAGAACACCATCACCAACACCGGCTCCAACGCGTGGACCGCCGACTCGGGCATGCTCTCGATCTGGATTCTCGGGATGCTCAAGCACTCGCCACGCGCGTCCGTGATCGTCCCGTTGCGCGACATCGGCGATTCGGCGATCGCGCCCGCCATCAACGACGAGTATTTCGGCAAGGTGCCCCCCGAGCGGCTGCGACTCGTTGAACGCGAGCCCACCTCGATCGGCCCGGCGTGGAAGGGCGAGCCCCGCGCGCTCATCTTCAAGGCCGACGGGCAGTTCCGCAGCAAGATCGGCGTCTCCCCAGACGCTGCCCTCCCGGTCTGCGGGTCGTACGACGAGACCCGCGGCGTGCTCACCCTCGTGCTGTTCACCGTGCCCGCCGGCGCGACCGACTACGTCAACTCCATGTGGCAGACCCGCCAACGCGAGCCCTTCCGCGGCGATGTCCTCAACAGCTACAACGACGGCCCCAGCTCGCCCGGCGCGAGCCCCTTCGGTCCCTTCTTCGAGATCGAGTCCTCCTCACCCGCCCTTGGACTCACGCCGGGCACGTCCTTCACACACTGGCACCGGACGATCCACGTTCAAGGCCCCAAAGAGCACCTCGACCGGATCGCCCGCACGGTGCTCGGCGTGCGCCTCGATCAGGCCGCCGTTGTCTGGTAGCCTCGCTCGCGCAGCGACTCCGCCAACAACAAAGGGCCCCCGGACGATCGGTCCGGAGGCCCTTTCTCGATCGACACACAGGCGAGGACTCAGCGACGGCGACGGCGCACGCCGAAGAGCCCTGCCGCCATCAGCGGGAGCACCGCCGGCGCGGGCACGAGGTTCTGCTCGACCCATTCGATCGCCAGCTCATGATCCTCCTCGGCCAGGCCGTTGTTGAACACGATCCAGAACGGCAGCGAGTCGCTGTACTCGCCATCCGGCGCGGAGATCGACATCTCGAGCAGGTAGATCCCCGACGAAGCCGGGTTGTTGAGCGTGAAGCTCGGATGGTCATGGATCCCGCCCTCTTCGTCCGCCACCAGCGAGAATCCGCTGGTAAAGACGTCCGTGGTCGGAGAGACCATGGTTGCCGGGCCGAAGTCGAGCGTGATCGTCGAGTCCGAAACGGACGAGAAGTCCACGCCGTTCCACGACCTGACCGCACGCAGAATGTTGAGCTGCACCCGCGCCCCCGGCAGGAACGTCCCATCGGGCGACTGCATCCCCGGCTCGTCGGCGAAGTTGGGAATTCCCGCCTCGCCGAGCTCCGCACCGAACACGCGCACACCAGCCGTCGTCTCGGTCCCTTCCTCGTTGACGGCACCGATCGTCAGACGCCCCTCGGCGTGCGCCAACCAGACGTCATAGTGCTCCTCGTCCGCCATCACCGTTGTTGCCGCCATCGCGGCCGCCACACACGCCATCACACGGTACTTCATCGATACTCTCCCAATCTCGCAACACACACAACACACCGACCTTCGGCGTATCGCCCCTTCACCGACCCTGCAGCGGCCTTAGGAGCAGCCTTGCTCGAACGCCGCCACGAACGCGTCAAAGTCGAAGAAATCCACGAACCCATCCCCGTCAAAGTCCGCCGAACGCCCATCCGGGCAGGCTCCGCCTTCAAAGCACCCGGCGAAGGCGTCGAAGTCGAAGAAGTCCACGAACCCGTCCCCGTCAAAGTCGGCCCGGCAAGAAGCCAGCCCATCGCGCACCCACGCCGCCGCCGCCGCTACCTCGCCCTCGGGCCGCCCCTGGTTGAACACGATCCAGAAGGGCTCGCTGTCGCCGATCTCCGGCACCGAAGAGAACAACTCCATCTCGACCAGGTAAATCCCCGAGTCCGCCGGCTCGCCCAGCGTGTACTCAAGGTGCCGGTGCCATTGCCCGTTGGAGCCCACGCGGATCGTGAACCCCTCGACCACCTGATCGCTCGTCGGCGTCAGCACCGGGCCCAGAGGCCCGAACGCCAACTCCATCCGTTCGTCGGGGATCACGTCAAACGCCGACCCCGACCATTCCCTCATCGCCGCCCGGATCCGAAATCCGATGTTCGAGTTCGCGGGGAACGCGCCGGGCAGGGTGTCGAACCCGGGAGAGTCCGTGAAGTTGGAGAACGCAAGCCCGAGCTCCGACACGAACACGCGTTCGCCCAGCACCGGCGCGCCGCCCGTGGTCGCGCCGGTCGCGATGCGGCCGGCTTCCTGCGCGAGATAGATATCGCCGGCGTGCTGCGCGAACGCCGCCGGCGTCGCCGACAAGGCCAGAATGGTCACGATCGCTTTCATCGACACTCCTCCGCGCGTGATTACTGCGCGATTTCGGGGTTGAACTTGTTCTTGGTCGGCCCCGCGTACACCGCCTCGAAGTCCAGCGTGCGGGAGCTCCCATCGAGGAACGAGTAGTTGGACTTGGCGCCCGACGTTCTGGGCTGCCCCCCCACCGCCGCCGTGTGGACCTGCTGCGACGCCGAGGCGGGCGCCCTCGCCGCCGAACCCCAGTTCTCCACGTGCACATGATCCGAAACGGCAAAGTCGCCCGTCTCGGTCATCAGCAGAAACTGCACCACCTTGTCGGGCGAGTAGATCTTGTCGATCTTGTTGAAGGGCTCCCGCGGCGAAAAGCCCGGGTTGTAGATCGCCGACAGGTAGTTGTTCATCCCGTACGACGTCCGCCGAGATTGCCCGCCGATCCGCTGATCCCCGCCGCCCATCTCCGTCGGCCAGTAGACGCTCTTGTCCAGCGGGCTGCGGAGCGAAGCCTCTGGGCCCAGAAAGTCCTTGAGCGTGGTGATGAACGAGGATGCCTCGTCGCCGATCCCGCCGTGCGCCAGGCCGACGTCGCAGAGCGCACCGCGGTAGTCCTGCGCGTACAGCAACTGGGCCATCTGCAGGTTGTGCAGGTTCGCCAGATCTCGCACCACGTTCGCCGCTCGGCGGGCCTTGCCCAGGGCCGGCAGCAGGAGCCCTACCAGCAGCGCGATGATCGCAATGACCACCAGCAGCTCAATGAGCGTGAATGCCCTGTGCTTCATGGAGTCTCCGCCCGAAGACGATCCGATTGGGATCATCAGGACCGGGACATCACCACCGCCTCGCGGGCATATGCACCGCGTCGATGGAAATCCCGAGATTCATGCTTGAGGAAACGACGAGCAAAAGGGGCTTACGCCCTCGGCGGCCCCCGAGCCGTCGCCTCGCTCACCCTCCGGCCGACAGCAACGCTCTCAGTCACCGTCCGCACGTCGAGCCCGCCCATCCTGACCGGCGGAATCAGTTCAACCCGCAGTCCGACAGCGACCGACATCGCGGCCAGATCGAGCTTGAGACACACCTCGCAAGGGTCGTCCCGACGAGGATGCTCCCGATGCTCGTCGGAATCGCCCACGCCGACGCTCAGGCCAGTCGCAGAGGAATCCGTGCGGGAGCACCCGCTGTGCTGGCACACCCCGGCTCCCGCTCCGCCATGCAACCCGTCGGGGTGGTCGTGCAGCCCGCGAACCCCCGCCGAGCACACCAGAACCCCAAGCAACGCCGCCACGACCAGCCACGCACGCACGAGCGTGGAAGATCTGCGCCGGGTTGCGGAGCGATAATCCATTCTCATTAACTTACGTCCCGGCCACGCCACCGGCAACGAAAATCCGGCGGATCACCAAAAAACAAACCGGGGGCCTCGAAAGACCCCCGGTCGCTCCGTTGATTGCGGAGAGGGCTGCACAGGCATGCCCCGTCGGACATGCCGCTACAGGCACAGCCCCTTCGAACTTGATTGCAACACTGGATCACCTCCTTCTGAAAGAGACTCCCCGGCCGACGACGGAAGTTCGTTCCGCCCGCCGGGCTCTTCCCCCGGGAGCCGTCGCTCCCGGCACATCGCCCGCACCGCCCCGGCATTCGAGCCGGGCTCGGCCGGTCGTTGAGGCACGCGTCGGGCCGCCTCCCTTTTGGGGCGCGGCACGCGGCGTGGAGGCCTCACACTTCTATTCTGCCAAACTCCCTCGCCGGTTGCAAGTCTTCCACGCCTTCAACTCTCCAACTCCTCGAACGCACCCTGCTCGTTCTGCTTCTCCACGTACTTCTGGAACTCCGACATCTGATAACTCACGAAGCAGAACACGTGGTGCAGCGTGACCCACTCCAGATCGCTCGGATCTTCCGGCACGTCCTTGCGGAGGCGGTTGAGTTCCGCCAGAAGCAGCTCGGCCTTGATCTTCTTCATCGTCAAACCCCTTCCGATCATCCAGCTTGAACGCTCGGCGCAAACGCACGCCGACCCGCCACAGACGCCACCAGATACACCGCCGTGAGCGTGAACACAATGCTCGGCCCGGGGGGCCAGTTCGTCTCGAACGACAGCACCAACCCCGCCAGCACTCCCACCACCGCACACGCCACGGACAACCCCATCACCACGCCAAACCGCGACGAAAGCCTGAGCGCCGCCGCACCCGGCAGAATGAGCAGCGCCGACGCCAGCACCACGCCCGCCAGCCTCATCGCCGTCACGGTCGCCACCGCCAGCAGCACCAGCAGCAGCACACGCACCGCGCCCGTGCGCACGCCGAAGGCCTCCGCCGCCCGCGGATCAAAGGCCCAGAACGCCATGGGCCGACGGGCCCAGAACAACGCCGCCAGCACGCCGACCGAAACTCCCACCGCCATCCAGGCGTCAGGCCACGCCGTGTTCAGCAGATACCCGAACAGGAACGACTCCCACTGGAAGCGCGGGCTGTAGATCCCCACCAGCACCGACCCGATCGCCATCGACAGCACCAGCACGATCCCGATCGCGGTGTCCTCGTGCGTCTGCCCCTGCTTGTGCTGCGCACTGAGAATTCCGACACCCAGCGCAGACGCGATGCAGAAGCCCAGCACCACCACAAACTGCGCGATCGTCGCGCCCGGCGACAGACTCGCCGAGGCGAGCCCGAAAACCGCCGCCAGCCCGATCCCGCCGAACCCGGCGTGGCTGATCCCCTGCCCGATAAATGCCATCCGCTTGAGCACCACCAGCACGCTCAGCATCGAACAGAGCAGCGCGAGCGCAAGAGCCGCCAGGCACGCGGGCCAGAACAGGTCGGGGTAGTCGCGCAGGTACTCGAGCGTCTTCACGAGCTCCGCCCCCCGTCGACGATCGGACGCGACGCCCCGCCCGCGCCGGCCCCCTGCGTCGGATGATGGTGCGCGCACTCGGCCGCCCTGTGCGCATCGATGTGGACATCCCCGAAAATCGCCGATACGTCGTGCCGGAAGACTTCCGCCAGCACCGCGGGCGTCAGGCCGCCCGGAGCGTCGTGGAAGTGCAGCGTCCGCGCCAGGCACGCCACCCGATCGCACCCCGCCGCCACCGTTCGCAGGTCGTGGCTCACCACCACGATCGTCAGATCCATCTCGTTGCGCAGCCGGGTCAGCAGATCGCTGAACTGCTGCTGACCCGCCGGGTCAATCCCGACCGTCGGCTCATCCAGCAGCAGAAGTCTCGGACGATTCGCCAGAGCCCTCGCGATCCAGACCCGCTGCAACTGCCCCCCCGACAGCGCTCCGGCGTGCCGATCGGCGTACTCCGTCGCCCCCACGAGCGACAACGCCCACTCCGCCCGACGGATCGACTCCGCGTCCGTTCGCTTCCATGCGGGCAGGTGCAGCGTCGCCGCCTGCAGCACCACCTGCCGCGCCGAGATCGGAAAGGCCAGTTCCGCCCCCGACTTCTGCGGGACGTACGCGACCAGACCCTCCGCACGCGCCGCCCCCGGCTCGCGACCCAGCACGCGGATCGTCCCCCGCGTCGGCTTGATCAGCCCAAGCGTCAACTTCAGCAGCGTCGACTTGCCACCCCCGTTGGGCCCGAGGACTCCAAGCCGCTCCCGATGTGAAACACTCAGGGTCACGTCCGACAGCACGGGCACCGAAGGCCCGTCCGCCGCCCTCGCCGGATAGGCAAAGCTCACCCCGCGGTACTCCAAAGCGGCGGCAAAGCCCGACGGGCCGATCTCGTGCTGTGGGTCAATCCCCATCCCGCAATGCTACTTCCCGTTCAGCGCCGACACCAGCACCCCCAGATTCGCCCGCATCATCGCGAAGTAGTCGCCCTCGCCCAGAGGGTCCAGCGTCTTCACGGGCAGCCCCGCCTGCTCGGCGATCCGCTTCGCGGATTTCGCGTCGTACTGCGGCTCGATAAACACGGCCGGCACATTCTCCCGCTTCAGCGCCTCCACCACCGACGCCATCTGCTCCGGAGTTGGCTCCGATGACTCCGCCGGCCTCAGCACATCCGCCACACGAAGCCCGTATCGCGACGCCAAACGCCCCCACGCCGCGTGGTGCGTCACAATCGCCCTCCCCTCGAAGGGCTTGAGCGCCGCGGCGTACTCCGCGTCCAGTTCCTTCAGCCGACGCAGCAATTCCTCCTGTGCCGCCTTCGCCGACCCCGACAGATCCTGACTCGTCCGCCGGCCCGCCTTGACCACCGCCTCCGTGAGCGCCGGCACCGCTTCCGCGACCAGCACCGGGTCCAGCCACACGTGCGGGTCCACGCCATGATCGTGCAGGCAGTTCCCGTGCTCGTCGTGCGCATGGTGCTCGTGGTCGCTCTCCCCCTCCGAGATCCCCAGCACCTTCCCCAGCACCACCTCCGCCCGACCCTCCGACGGATGCTCAGTCAAAAACTGCTCGACCTTCGGCTCAAGCCCAAGCCCCACCTGAACCACCAGATCGGCCTTCCCGATCGTCGCCAAGTCCTTCGGCGTGAACTCATACCCATGCTCGCTCCGCCCGGGAGGCATCAGGATCGTCACCTCCGACCCCGCCGGCAGCAGGTCCCGCACAAGCCCCGCCAAAGGCGCGATCGTCACGACCGCCGAAACCCGCTTCTCCGCGGCCTGCGCCTTTGAGCCGCCCGGATCCTGCGAGCACGCACCCAAGCCGAGCCCCATGACCCCTGCCGCCACGGCCGCCGCCAACGACGCCAGCACCACCACATTCCCGGATCGACGCTTCACCGCACGACGCATGGAGTCCTCCGTCTCTATTTGAGAAGGCGTTCTCATTATAGCACGCCGTCGCCCGGGTCCACCCCGCCAGGCCGAGCACCTCGCCGTACACTCCGAACGTGACTCTCCGCACCCCACGAACCGGCCTCACGCTGCTCGTTGCCGCCCTGATTCCGGCGGCCCTCGGCGGTTGCCTCTCCGACGGCGCCACCGACGCCCCCAAAGCCGCCATCGATCCCAACAACCCCTTCCGCGCGACCGCCATCCGAGTCCACCCCCTCACCCAGATCGTTCCCGGCAACGACGGCAACCCCGAGATCATCTGCCACGTCGAGCTCCTGGACCGCTGGGGAGACAGCACCAAATCCCTTGGCGACCTCACCATCCGGCTCTTTGGCCCAAAGGCCGGATCCGCCGGCGATGTCGAAGTCAGCCGCTGGGACCTTGATCTGACCAATCTCGACGATAACGCCGCTCTCTTCGACCCCGCTACGCGCACCTACCGCCTCCAGCTCGCGGGCGGCCCGGCGTGGCTCTCCGGGTTCATCTCGGGCGCCCAGCCGGGCAACGTCCGCCGGGCCATTCTCCAGGCCTCGCTCAGCTCCCTTGGCCGGACCCTCACCGACGATTACGTCATCGACCGCCGCTAGCGAGCATCCGCCGGCAGATCACCCCTCTGGATGTACTTCTCGCGGTACTTCTCGTACAGGCGATCCTGCTTGTTCGACAGGTCCACCGCCCGCCCGTCGATGTACGCCCGCAGCACGCGCGTCGTGATTTCCAGCGGGCTTCCATCGGTCACGATCAGCGTCGCCGCCTTCCCCACACCGATCGACCCAAGCCGATCGCCGACCCCCAGGATCTCCGCCGGCCAACGCGTGATCGCCGCCAGCGCATCCTCCGCGTCCAGGCCGAACGCCGCCGCCGTCCCGGCATGGTGCGGCAGGTTCCGCTCGTGCGCCGTCCGCTCGCCGCTGGCGATGGCGAAACGCACCCCGGCCTCCTTGAGCCGCGCCGGCAGCGTAAACGCCGAGTCGTACGCGCTATCCGCTCGCTTGGGCAGGCGGTGCACGCCTTCCAGGATCACCGGCACGTTGTGCGTCTTGAGCGTCGTGGCGCACAAGTCCGCGTCGCGTCCGCCAAGAATCACACAGTCGATCGACCGCGACGCGAAGAACGCCACCGCCGACGTGATCTGCTCCACATCCTGCGCCCCGACCAGCACAGGCCGGCGCAGTCGCCTCCCCTGCGGGTCCTTCTCGTCCTCCGTGGCAAAGAGACACCGCACCGACTCCATCCGCTGATCCACCGCCCTTGCCGGGTCCTTCGACCGCTCGCGGTGGTAGGCCGCCGCCGCGTCAAAGAACCGTGTCAGCGTTTCAAGGTCCTCCGAGATCCGCCGAGCCTGCCCATCCTCCGCGCGATCATCCCCGGTGCCCCTCACCACGCGCATGAATGGCCAGTTCACCACCACACCCGCCACGGGCTCGACGATCAAGTCCGGCATCGTCCACCCGTGCAGGCGGATCACCGACGCTCGCCCGGCGATCAACCCGCCGACCGGCACCACGCCCACCGTCAGCACGCCCCCCGGCCGCGTCACCGGGATCAGAGTCGAGTCCGGGTTGACGGCGGTCGCCGCCCGCGCTTCGGGCGTGATCTCCCCGACCTCACGCGAATCCTCCGACGCGCGGATCGCCGCCATCTCCGTCAGCCCAAGCCGCGTCGACGCCCCGATCAGCCCTGGGTACACGTGCAGCCCCCCGAGATCGACCAACTCCGGCCCGGGCGAGCGCCACCTCACCCGCGTCTGCAGATCCCGGAATTCATCCCCCGTCATCACGCCCTGGATCACGCCCTCGTCGAACCACACCACCCCGCCCTCGATCGTCTTCCCATCCATCGTGTGCACTGTCGCGTTGGTCAGCACGATCGGCCGACTCTGCGCCGGCATCACCCGCGTCAGGTCCTGCGCCCGCGCGTCGCCCGCCACACCGACCATCACCATCGAACACACCACCGCCGCGCCCAGCATTCTCTGAAGAACGTTCATTCGTGCACCTCCCCGCAGCCACACTCGCCCGCCCTCGACGCCCAGGGGTCGATCCCCAACTGCACCATCCGCACGTACGTCGCGACCGACATCCCACGCGGCCGACGAACCTCCTCCTGCGCGTCCCCGCCGCCCTCCTCTGATCGATCGCCCGAGGCCCCGAGCGCCTTCTGCAGAAGCCTCTTCCGCTCGCCCGCATCGCGCTGGCGGAGCAGCCGATCCTCCGCGATGTCAAACAACCTGCGCCCTTCGACCCACGTCGCCTCGCAGCGAGAAGCCGTCGAGATCGGCGAGCCCGACCACAACGCCAAATCCGCCCGCTTGCCCGCCTCGATCGAACCGGTGAGCGTGTCAACCTTGAGCTGTTTCGCCGGATTGATCGTAACGAACGTGAGCGCCTCTCCCGCCGCCAGCCCGCCGTACTTCACGCCCTTGGCCGCCTCCCCCTGCATCCGCCGCGCCAGCTCCGTGTCGTCGGAGTTGTAGCTCACCACCGCGCCAACCTTGTGCATCAGCGGCGGCCCCTGCGGGATCCCGTCCTGCACCTCCACCTTGAACGCCCACCAGTCAGAGAACGCCGACCCGCCCCCCGAGTACTCCCGCACGTACTCCGCAACCTTGTACCCCTCCAGCACGTGCTGGAACGTCCCGATCCTGAACCCAAAGTCCCTCGCCACCTCGCACAGCATCACGATCTCGTCCTGCCGATACGCGTGACAGTGCACCAACCGCTTACCCGACAGCACCTCGGCGAGGATCTCAAGCTCAAGATCCCGCCCGCGCTCTCCGACGGGCGTGGCGGCGTATTCGCGCGCCGCCTGCAATCGCTCTCGGATCTGCGCCTCCACGCCCATCCGCGTCTGCGGATACCGGCCTGTCGACCGCGACCCGGAGTTGCCCCGCTTGGGGTTCTCGCCCAGCGCAAACTTGATCCCCGGCGCCGCCTCCGTCACAAGCATCCCCGACGCATCTTCCGTGCCCCACCGGAGCTTCAGCACCGCGTTCTGACCCCCGATCGAGTTCGCCGAGCCGTGCAGCGAATTCACCATCGTCAGCCCGCCCGCCAACTGCCGATACCAGTTCACGTCGTCCGGGTTCACCTCGTCGGCGATCCGTACCTCCGCCGTCACCGCCTGCCCGCTCTCGTTGGCCGTCCCCAGCGACGTGTGGCTGTGACAATCAATCAACCCCGGCGTCAGGTGCTTGCCCCTCGCATCAATCTCCGCCAGCCCGGCCTTCGACCCGCCCCACGCCGCGTACTCCTCGCTCGTCCCGACAAACGCGATGTTCTCCTCACGCACCACCACCACACCGTTTTCAATGATCCCTCGCGGCCCGCTCGTCCACACCGTCGCGTTGCGGATCGCCACCGACTCCAACGCCACCTCCCCAAACCGCCCGTAGGCATTGAACGGCATCGGCAGCACCTCCGGCACGCGCGCCAGCACCTCCGGATCGCCCGCCACCCGCACCGCCCGCAACACCGCCACATCAGCACCCGCCCTCGCGACCTCCACGCGAAGACTCCCCTCCAAAATCGACCCGTTCACCCGCGCCCCACCCTCCGCCCCACCACCCATCTCACCCCGGAACGTTGTTCCTTCGAACGTGACCTTCTCAAGCTCGATCACTCGCCCCGCCTCGTGCAGCACCACGCTGCCCGCCTTCGTGACATACACCGCCACCACCCCATGCCCCTCGCCCGCGCCCCGCTCAGGCCGCTCCGCCAGCCACCGCCCGACCAACGCGGGATCGACCTTGGGCGTCCTTCGCTGCTTCTCCACTCGAACCGCCTCGTACGTGTGCTCGCTCCCATCCTCCAGCACACCCTTCCCGCGCAGCACGTCACCCTCCACCACGCACTCGTCCCGCGAACGCCCTTCGCCCCCGAGTTTCTCCATCGAATGAGAGAACTTCAGCCCCGTCGGCGTGAACACCACATCGCCCGACTCGATCACCACCGCAGCCGCACCCCGCTTGGCAAACTCCACCCGTACCTGCCGAGGCTTGATCTCAAGCGTCACGCCCTCGCCATCATCGGCCTTCGCTATCCCGTCCACCTTCACCACCCGCCATTCACCCAGCGCCTTGCTCGGCTCTCGCTTCACCGCGGTAAAGCCGAAACTCCCACCGTCCGCCCTCAGGCCCGTCCCGCTCATCGAGGTCTCGCCCGACAGCACCGACCCGCTCATCGTGAACACGCCCTTGGTGCCGTCCAGCGGCTCGTGATCGAACGTCCAACTCACCTGCCGACCCGAAACCCTCAGCTCCGCCGCCGCTTCCTTCCCGTCACGCCTCACATACGCCCGCGTCCTCTTCTCACTCCCCTCCACCACCAGCACCCGGTCCGCGGGCTTCGCCCCGGGAATCGTGATCTCCCACACGCCCGTCAGGTCCACCGCCGACTCGCGCACCTCGTAGCGATGCCCCTCGACGAACACCGTCATCACCTTCGCCGACCCTTCCGGATCAAACAGGTCCCCATCCGCCACCACCACGTTCGCCACGCGACCCGGCGCGATCTCGCCAACCTCCCCCGACACGCCCAGCAACGCTGCCGGCCTCACCGTCACCATCGCCAGCGCCGCCTCCCTGCTGAGCCCATGGCGGATCGCCTTGCGCACGTTCCCCCAGAAATCCGCCCGATCGCGAAGCCGCGACGTGGTGAGCGACGCCCGCACGCCCGACTCTTCCAACCGCCGAAGATTCGTCGGCGCCTGCTCCCACGACATCAGCGTCCTCAGATCCGTGTCCTCCGCCCGCCCAACCGTCGACACATCCGGCGCCTTCGGAAAGTTCACCGGCACCACCAACCCCCGCGCATGTTCCGACGCCATCGCCCGCGCCACCGACCCCACCCGCCGATACTCCGTCCCCGTCCCCACCACCGCGAACGCCCGACCGAACTCGCCACCCACCCCCGCCGCCCGAGACACGTCCAACTCCGAACTCACCTTGAACATCAGCATCCCGTCGACCAGCGGCTCCAAGCCCGCCGGCACCCTCCCCCGCCGCTTCGCCTCGTCCGTATCCGCCAGCGTCTGCCTCACGAGCGCGATCGCCCCCATCTTCGATGACGGGTACGACGCCCACCGGTCCACATCCTCCGCGTCTCCCCCGGACATCTCGAACGCCACTGACTGGTACGCCTCCGCCCGATACACCCCTGGTCTCGGCCGCGATGCCGACGAAGGCTCCTCGCCCAACGACACGACCGACCCCCACCCGCGAAACACTCCCCCACGACGCAAGCCCGCATCCATCGGCGCCACCCCCGCCACCGCAAACCCGAGCCTTCGAAGTGCCCGCGACGTCTCCCCATCCACCGACGCCCGACGCAGCGGCGTCACGTTGGGACTCCAGTGCGCCCCCGCCTCCGTCGGGCTCCCCCGCGCCGCCTCCACCTCGACATACGGATCGATGAACCCCGCATACAGGTGGTGCCCACCAACCTCCCACACCCTCGCCTCCGAAGGCACCTGAACCCGCGACGCCTCGCCCACCGCCACCACGCGGCCGCCCTCCAGCAGGACAACGCCGTTCTGAATCGACTCCCCAGGACTGGTGTGCACTGTCCCACCCACCAGCGCATGCAACGTCGGCTCGGCCCATCGCGGCCCATTCGCGGGCGCCACCGGCGGCACCGCCACGGAACCCACCCTTTCAGGCGGCGTCGCCGCCACCACACAACCGACCACCACTGCAAGCGATGCGATGCCCATGCCAAAGCCACGTGTGCGCATGGCACCGAGTCTACCTCTTCCTGAACCCTGGCACGCCCGCTCCGGCCCCCTCCGGCCCCAACTCCCGAACCGGCTCCTCCCAGCGGGCGTATCCTGTTGGCCGTTCCGTTCGACGGGCGTTCTGCCGCGTCTCGGAACTCGGGCGGGGTCGACAGAGCCCCCCATTCCTGCTTGCACCCGGCCCCCATCGGGCCGGCCTCCACGGAGACGCCGACACATGTCCGCCCACGCCGGCTCGCACCACCACCACGATCACGATCACTCCCACCATGAGCACCAGGGCGCCGTCTGCTGCTCGCACCACGAGGTTGAGATCGAACGCTACATCTTCTACTGCCTGATCGGCGGCGTGCTCGTCTTCGTCAGCACCATCTCCAAGCTCTTCGGGCTCAACGACCCGCTCATCTCCATGCTCCCTGCCGCCATCGGCGCCATCGTGCTGAGCATTCCCCTCTTCACCGCCGCACTCACCGAGATGCGGACGATGAAGCTCTCCAGCTCGACCCTCGCCGCCGTCGCCATCCTCGCCTCGCTCACCGTGGGCGATTACGTCGTCGCCGGCTGGCTCGCCTTCATCCTCGTCGTCTTCGGGCAGATGGTCCGCCGCTCCGCCTCCGGCGCCCAGCGCGCCATCGCCGAACTCGTGCAGCTCACCCCGGACGTCGCCCGCGTCATCGAAAACGGCTCCGAACGCGAAGACGTCCCCCTCGCCGACATCAAGCTCGGCATGATCGTCCGTGTTCGCCCCGGCGAGAACCTCCCCGTTGACGGCCGAGTGAGCGGCGGACGCTCCACCATCAACCAGGCCTCCCTCACCGGCGAATCCGCGCCCGTCGAAGTCGCCAAGGGCGACGAGGTCTACGCCGGCACCACCAACCTCACCGGCGGCATCGACATCGAAGTCACCCGCATCGGCGGCGACACCACCATCGGCAAAGTCACCCAGCTCATCCGCCAGGCCGAGCAGAGCCGCACACCTCGACAGCTCCTCATCGAGCAGGTCGCCCAGTTCTTCGTCCCGGTCGCGATGTCCGTCGCGGCGGTTGTCTGGTTCCTCATGGCCCAGGACCCCGAGACTCGCCCCTACGCCGCCGAGACCGCGGTCACCGTGCTCGTCGTCACCTGTCCCTCCGCGCTGCTCCTGGCGACCCCCTCCGCGATGCTCGCCGCCTTCGCCGCCGCCGCTCGACTGGGCATCCTCATCAAGCAGCCCAACTACCTCGAAGCCGCCGCAACCATCAACACCGTTGTCTTCGACAAGACCGGCACCATCACCACCGGCAAGTTCCAGGTCACCCGCCTCGCGCCCGCGACAGGCGTCGAAGGCGCCGACCTCCTCCGCGCCGCAGCCCTCGGCGAGCAGCACTCCAACCACCCCCTCGCCCAGTCCATCCTTTCGACCGCCAAGGCGGCCCGCATCGAGACCGGCGGCTCCTCCGACTACGAGGAGATTCACGGCCGCGGCGTCAAGGCAAGGACCTCCATCGGCGAGATCTGCGTCGGTCGCGGCACCTGGCTCGCCGAACTCAACCCCGACATCAAGCCCGAACTCGAAGCCGTCGAAGCCAAGATCGAGGGCATGACCGGCGTCCACGTCATGCTCAGCGGCCGCTACCTCGGCGCCGTCGGGCTCGAAGACACCATCAAGACCAACACCAGGTCCGTGATCCAGCGCCTCCGCGACCTGGGCGTCCGCCAGATCGCCATCTTCACCGGCGACCGCCTCTCCGTCGCCAAGCGTGTCGGCGTCGCGGTCGGCGTCGACATGATCGAGGCCGAGTGCCTCCCCGAAGAGAAGCACGAACAGATCAAGGGCATGGTCCGCTCCGGCTACCGCACCATGATGGTCGGCGACGGCATCAACGACGGGCCCTCACTCGCCGAGGCCGAGGTCGGCGTCGCCATGGGTATGGCCGGGTCCGACATCGCCGCAAACTCCGCCGGCGTCGCCCTCATGAACGACGACCTCACCCGCGTCCCCTTCCTCATCGAGCTCGCTCGGCGCACACGCGTCATCATCGCCCAGAACATCGCCGCCTCGATCGTCATCGCCCTCGTCGGGCTCGCCCTCGCCGCCTCCGGAACGCTCGCGGGCACCGGGCTCGCGGTCACCCTCGCCGCCTTCTACCACTTCGTCGGCGACGTCTTCGTCCTGGGCAACAGCTTCCGCCTCTTCCGCTTCGGTGAGAACTTCGTTCAGGCCGAGCAGGACACCGGCCCCCAGCTCCGCCGCCGGGCCGCCAGTGTTCGCGGCCTCGCGTCCCAGCCCGCCGCCGCCTAATCCCTCGTTTCCCACACCGCTGCTCGCAGGGGCGTCCGCACGGGCGCCCCTGTTTCCTTTGGGGCGCCCTCACGCCGACCCCCAAAAACACAACCGCCCGGCTTCACCTGCCGGGCGGCGTCAATGACCCCGATGGGATTCGAACCCATGTACCTACCGTGAAAGGGTAGTGTCCTGAACCAGGCTAGACGACGGGGCCGCCGTGGACCTCACACTGTAGGTTCGTTCTCGCCCCGCGTCCCGTTGCACTCACCACCCGGCCGCCCGCCAACTCCCCGCACCCAATCTCGGACCTTCGCACTCCTCCCGGGCCGCACCATCCGCACCCCGCCCACGCCCACCCGAGCCCGAAACTGGAGCATCCCGCCCATCAATCCGATCCTCTGAGCATGACGATGCGACACGGCGTCAATCCGACCGGACGGACCATCGGCCGACGGGACACCTGGGCCATGGCCGGTGCCTTCGTCCTCCTCGTGGTCGTGGGGCGCGTCATCACCCCCGAGTCGTCCAACGCCGCCCCAGAATCGCCCCCGCTCGCCCCGATCCCCGCCATCACGGCCCCGACTTCGCCGAGCCTCCCAACCTCCCTCGGCGTGCTCGAATCGCGTCGCGAAACCGTTGAGTTCCTCGCGCTCGAAGGCGAGATCCGCTACCGCGTCCGCTCGGCGAACGGAGAACTTCTCGCCGATCGGCTCACCTCGTCCGAGCTCGCCGCCCAGTTCCCGCACCTGAGCACCAGCGGCGCCACCGCCGCCCCGCTCATGCTGGCCGAGCCCGACGACTCGCGCTGACGCGTAGACTCCCCGCGTGCCCGGCGACGCCCCCATTACGCCGCTCTCGATTCCCGCGAAGGTTCGCACGCTGATCGTGTACGGCGGCAGCTTCGATCCGCCCCATTTCTACCACACCATCGGACCCCTGAGCATCGTCGGGCGCCTCTTCGGCCCGCAGGGCTGGGTGCTCTACGTGCCGGCCGCCCGAAGCCCCCACAAGCCCGACGGCCCGCACGCCGGCGACGAGCATCGCCTCGCCATGCTCCGCCTCGCCCTCGACGTCCCCGGTCCACGATCGATCTGGACCGACGAGCTCGATCGCGCCCGCTGGCGGCGCGAACGGGGCCTGGGAACCCCGAGCTACACCATCGACACCCTCCGCCGCTTGCGCCGCATCATCCCGAGCCGCGTCTCGCTCCGGTTGCTCATCGGGTCCGATCAGGTTGGCGCGTTCCACCGCTGGAAAGACCCGCGGGAGATCATCCGCCTCGCCGAACCGATCGTCATGGTCCGCGAGCCGGTCGTCAGCGCATGCTCCGTTTACTCCGCGCTCGACAAGGACTTCTGGTCCCGCGACGAACTGCGGGCCTGGTGCACGCGCCTCGCGCCAAACTTCCCGATGGACCCCTCGTCCACCAGCGTCCGCGACGCGATCCCCAAGGCCCCCAAAGACCCGGACCGCTGGGAAGACCGCCCCCCGCTCAACGAAATCGTCACACCCGTCGCCCGCTACATCATCGAGCACAACCTCTACGGCTTCCGCGCGGGACACGTCAAAGCCGCCACGCCGGTTGATCGCCCCAGCGGTGATCAGCCCGACGCGATGAAGAAGCTCGAACTCGCCGCGGGGCTCACGCTCATCCAGGTCGGGCAGAAGATGCTCTCCGACGCTGCCGCTTCCAAGCCACCAAAGACAAAGCCCCGAAAGAAACACCCCCGAGCCAAGGCCCGGGGGCGTCGAAAGTCATCCTCCTGATCGCGTGCGGGCGACCGGGGAAGAGGCTTACTTGCAGAGCTTCTTGAGCGTCTCAGCCTTGTCCGTCCGCTCCCACGTGAACGTGTCGTACTTCTTGCCCTTGTACGAGATCGACGCGGGCGGACGCCCGAAGTGCCCGTGCTTGGCCGTCGGCCCGTAGATCGGCGTGCGGAGGTTCAGGCTCTCAATGATCTTCCGCGGCGTGAGGCCGAAGGTCTCTCGAACCGCCTTCGAGATCTTCTCCTCGTCGACCTTCGCCGTCCCGAAGCAGTCGACGTACACGCTGGTCGGCTCGGCCACGCCGATCGCGTACGAAAGCTGAATCTCGCAGCGGTCCGCGAGGCCGGCCGCGACCACGTTCTTCGCGATGTACCGCGCCATGTACGCCGCCGAGCGATCGACCTTGGTCGGGTCCTTCCCGGAGAACGCCCCGCCGCCGTGCCGACCCATCCCGCCGTAGGTGTCGACGATGATCTTGCGCCCCGTCAGCCCCGTGTCGCCGTGCGGCCCGCCGATCTCAAACCGCCCCGTCGGGTTCACGTGCACCGTGATCCCGGGGTTCCACCACGAGCCCAGCACCGGCTTGATGATGTGCTCGATCACCTGCTTCTTCAGCTCGTCCTGACGCTCATTCCACGTCGCGTCGTGCTGCGTCGAGAGCACCACCGTGTCCACGCGGACGGGCTTGCCCGTCCCCGCCGACCCGCCGTCGTACTCCACCGTCACCTGGCTCTTGGCGTCCGGCCGAAGCCCCGGGATCTTCCCGCTGCGGCGAACCTCCGCCTGACGCTCCACCAACTGGTGCGACAGCATGATCGGCAGCGGCATGAACTCCGGCGTCTCGTTGGTCGCGTACCCGAACATCATCCCCTGGTCGCCCGCGCCCTCGCGGTTCACGCCCATCGCGATGTCGTTGCTCTGCTTGTTGATCGCCACCATCACGCCCGCGCTGTCCGCGTCGAAGCGCATATCCCCCGACGTGTACCCGATCTCGCGGATCGTCTCGCGCACCAGGTCCGGGATGCTCACGTACGTGTTCGTCGTGATCTCACCCGCCACCACCACCAGACCCGTGCAGCACAGCGTCTCGCACGCCACACGGCTGAACGGGTCGTCCGCCAGCATCGCGTCCAGCACCGCATCACTGATCTGATCGGACACCTTATCAGGGTGTCCCATCGACACCGATTCGGACGTAAACAACTGCGTGCGGGGCATGGTCGGGTCTCCTCGGCTCGCTGAGGTTCAGCGAGGGACCGACTTTAGGACTCCACGGGCCGCCCCGCTACTCACCCTTCCAACCCCAACGACAGCACCTCGCCCCGCTCGCACAGCACCGCGCCGTGGTACGTAAACAGCGACTGCGCCAGCCCCGGCGCCAATCCCAGCAGCACTTTCTTCAGCCGATACTCCACCAGCCCACGCTTGCCCTTCATGAACTCGTACGTCGCCGGCGACGTGATCGTCACCCGCTCCTTCAGCACTCGCCACCCCGACGTCTGCATCAACCGCCGGATCATGTCCTGGCTGTAGTAGTTGATGTGCCCCGTCGTATCCATCTTCCAGTCACCCCTCAGATTCCGCTTCATCGGCACAACCTCCAGCGGAACCTCCACATACACCTTCTTCGCGATCCGCCTCGTCTCATGCAGCAGAATCCGCGGATGCTCCACGTGCTCCACCACGTGGCTCAGAATCGCCAGATCAAACTGATCGTCCTCATAAGGCAGCTTCAGCCCGTCGAGCTTTCTCGGCTCGGCGATCTTCCCGCCCACCAGCTTCCCCAGCTCCGCCAACCCAGAGTCCGAAATCTCCGCCGCGTGAAGCTCCTCGCCCAGACCTGCCTCCGCCAATCGCCTCAGCACCGCCCCGCTCCCCGCCCCGATATCCACCACCTTCTTCGCCCCAAGGTCCCCGCACATCCGCACGATGTTCGCCGCCTTGTCCTCGGCGTTGATCTCGTACCACAGCTTCTCGCGGTCCGTCGTGTAATAGTTGTCGTACAGCTCGCGCAAGCTCATCCGGATCCTCGTCCTTCTCCCCACCCGCCCGACCACCTCCTTATCGGCCCGCTACCCTATGCCCATGAGCAAGTCCACGGGCCTCACCTATGCCTCCTCCGGCGTAGACATCCACGAAAAGGACTCCTTCACCGACTCCCTCGCCGCTGTCATGCGCCGAACCTTCGGCCCACGAGTTATCGAGAACCCCGGCGGCTTCGCCGGCCTCTTCCGACTCGACTTCAACGAACGACTCTTCAAACGAAACTACAAAGACCCGGTCCTCGTCGCCTGCGCCGACGGCGTCGGAACCAAGGTCAAGCTCGCCTCCCAGCTCGGCATCTACAACACCGTCGGCATCGACCTCGTCGCCATGAACGTCAACGACCTCATCGTCGAAGGCGCCGAACCACTCTTCTTCCTCGACTACATCGCCGTCCCAACCGTCAACAAGCCCATGCTCTCCGCCATCGTCGAAGGCATCGCCGAAGGATGCAGACAGTCCTCCTGCGCACTCCTCGGCGGCGAAACCGCCAACATGCCCGACGTCTACGCCAAAGACGACTTCGACCTCGCCGGCTTCTGCGTCGGCGTCGTCGAACTCAAACGCCGAATGAAGCCCGCCAGAGTCTCCCCCGGAGACCTCATCATCGGGCTCGCCTCCTCCGGCATCCACTCCAACGGCTACTCCCTCGTCCGCAAGGTCGTCGCCTCCGCCTCCCTCGACCTCTCCCGCGTCTACGAAGAAGCCCTCCCACAGGCCACCTCACGCGGCAAGGGCAACCGCACCAAGTCCGACGCCCACGCCACCAAATCCGCCAAGAAGCCCGCACCCATCCGCCACCAACCCCACCACCCCGCACACAAGACCCTCGGCGAAGTTCTTCTCACCCCCACCCGAATCTACGCCGACTCCATCACCAAACTCCTGCGCGCCTACACCGTCAAGAACGTCGTCACCGGCATGGCCCACATCACCGGCTCCGGGCTCGCCGACAACCTCGTCCGTTCCATCCCGCCCAACTGCGACGCCATCATCGACCGCGCCGCCTGGCCCGTCCCACCCGTCTTCACCTTCCTCCAGAAGCACGGCAAGATCGACGACGCCGAGATGAAGCAGGTCTTCAACCTCGGCATCGGGTTCTGCGTCATCGTCAAGCCCGCCTTCGCCGACGCCGTCAAGGAACGCCTCGAACGCTCCGGCGAACGCGCCTTCCTCATCGGCGAAGTCGTCAAGGGCAAAGGCCGCGTCCGCGAAGCCTGAACCTACCGCAGCGCCCGCTCCGCCCGCTCCACGCCCGACGCCGCCTTCTCACGAAGGTCCTTCACCCGGTTCCTCCACGCCGTCAGACTCGTGGATGGCCGGCTGCCCACCTTCGTCGCACCGGGCGGGGGCACCGCCGCCACCTCCGGGTACTTCATCAGCACCCGCTCAACCTCATCCAACCCCGCACCCACCCGATCCGCCGCGTCCTTCACCCGCCGCGCCGCCGATTTCTGCGCCGCCGTCGCAGGCCTGGTCGACGCGCTCGTCGGCAGCGACCGCAGGTCAGGCCCAATCTCCCGCCACGCCGACTCCGCCGTCTCCACCAGCGCTCCCGCCCGCTCGCGCAGCACCGCGACACCCCCCACCACCTCCGCATCCGCCCGCGACCGCGTCACGACCCCCGACTTCGACAGCACCTCCACCCATGCCCCTCGCTCGGGCTCGCCGAACAACGCCGATGCCACCGCGCCCTCGGCCTCATCCAGCACGAACGCCCGCTCGGGCTCTCCCGCCACCGACCGGCCCAACGGCACCACCCGCTGCGAGGCGGAGACCGTCGGCCGCGACCCCTTCGACATCGCCCGCACCTGATCCCCCTCAACCACCGCCCACACCTGCTCGCGCATCCCAAGCAACGCCTCGAGCGACACCTCGCCGAGCGACCACGCCGCCAACCTCGGCCGCAGCACCCCGCGCAGCTCGTCCTCCACCGACGCCCAATCCGCTTTGCTCGCCGCCCCCTCGCGCGTTTCCATGGCCTTCACTCGAATCACCACACGCTCCGCGATCCGCCGCCCCGCCGCCATCGACACCGCCACCTCGCCCGTCGACAACTCCATCACCCCCTGCTTCACCTCGCCCACGTGCGCCACCACCGTCGGCCCGCCAAACCGCCCCATGTGCCCGATCACGTCGCGCACGATGTCCCACCGCGTCGGCCCCGCGTTGTCCATCAGCACCACAAACGCCGGCGATCGCTGCTTCTCCGCCTCGTCCACCGCCGCACCAACACCCCGCGCCACCTCCGCGCAGTCCAGCCCGCCCCGGACGCGCACCACATACGCCTCGCGCGGCGGCCCCCCGCCCGACCCCTGACCCATCGCCTGTCCCGCCCACACCGCCAGCACACCCATCACCGCCGCAGCAATCTTGACCACGGCACCCTCCCGACAGCTCCTACGCCGTCAAATTCCTCCCGAACTCCCCGGGCTCGAACACGTGCGCCTCGCCCATGTCCACCGACAGCACGATCGTCTCGCCGGCCTTGGCCTTCGTCTTCGCACCCACCCGCGCCACCACATGCCCCTGCGCCGCCGTCCCGCAGAACACGTCCACCGTGTCCCCCAGTGGCTCCGTCACACGCACCGGCATCGTTATCACCGCGCCCGAACCTTCGCCCTCCGCCCCGCCAACCTCGCGGAACATCTGGGGCCGAACCCCAAGCACCACGGGCCGCCCCACCAGCCCCGATACCTTCCCCGAGCGGAACGCCGGAAACGCCAACGCCGCCGGACGTCCCGTCGCGTCCGCCGCCGCCGGAACGAACGCGAACTGCTCCCCGCGCCGTTCGATCGTCCCGTCAAAGAAGTTCATCGGCGGCATCCCCACGAACGCCGCCACGAACCGGTTCGCCGGCTTGTGATACACCTCCAGCGGCGGCCCGGCCTGCTGGATCAGCCCATTGCTCATCACCACGATCCGATCCCCCAGCGTCATCGCCTCTTCCTGATCGTGCGTCACATAAATCGTCGTCGTCCGCAGCCGAAGGTGCAGCGCCTTGAGCTCCGCCCGCGTCGTCACGCGCAGCTTCGCGTCCAGGTTGGACAAAGGCTCGTCGAACAGAAAGCACTTGGGCTCCCGCACGATCGCTCGCCCCACCGCCACGCGCTGCCGCTGCCCGCCCGACAACGCCTTGGGCTTGCGATCGAGCAACCCCTCGATCCCCAGCGTCGCCGCCGCCGCACGAACCCGCGCGTCGATCTCGGACTTCGCCATCCCGCGCAACTTGAGCGCGAACGCCATGTTGTTGTACACCGTCATGTGCGGGTACAACGCATAGTTCTGGAACACCATCGC
>DDSG01000020.1:34939-35141 GCA_002343325.1 Phycisphaerales bacterium UBA2396
CCCCGCCACCATCCGCAGCGTCGTGCTCTTCCCGCACCCAGACGGGCCCACCAGCACGATGAACTCCCCGTCCGCGATCGAAAGGTCGAACCCCTTCACCGCCTCGAACCCGTTGGGGTACACCTTCCGCACCTGCTTGAGAGTCACTTCCGCCATGCCGTCTCCGCGTCTGTGTGCCGCCGCACGACCGCGACGGGCCCCC